>JAGQHN010000041.1:20070-40613 GCA_020431825.1 Trueperaceae bacterium
AGCTAATAGACCAAAGTTTGAGCGCCCCTATGGACGCTTCTGATACACTTTTGCTGTGCCCTTCATCTACCATATTACTTACCGTAGCCACTGGAATTTTGCCAAATTGCGCGACCTCTATCAAACCGATAGCCTGGAAACCGAAGGCTTTATCCATTGCAGTGACAAAAAGCAGATTCTCGAGGTCGCCAATGCTGCCTTTACAGGCGAAAAAGATTTGCTCATTCTGGTCATAGATACCGAGCTGCTAAAGGCAGAACTGCGTTATGAGGGAACAGGAAGTGCAGGGCAATATCCCCATCTTTATGGGCCCCTTAATCTTGATGCGGTCACGCAGGTACTCGAGTTCAGGACAGATGCCAAAGGCAAATTTAGCTTACCGAAAAACCTGCCTTAAACCGTTTGGCTTTAGCATGAATTTCATACTCTACAAACCAGGTGCGAACCTTTTTCGCCAAAAACTCAAGTTATGATAACGAAACTGTGTCTAGTGATCTACTGTCTTCGTTAAATGAATCGCAACAAGCCGCCGCGCAACACTTTGAAGGCCCGGCTCTAGTTATTGCCGGAGCAGGCTCAGGGAAAACGCGCACCGTGGTTCACCGCATCGCCTATCTAATGGAAACCTATGGGGTGGTGCCACAACAAATTTTAGCGGTTACCTTTACCAACAAAGCTGCCGGGGAAATGAAAGAACGGGTAGAACATCTGATTGGCCCCGAAGGTAGGGATGTCTGGGTAAGCACGTTTCACTCTGCCTGCTTGCGCATTTTACGAACCTACGGCGAACTCATCGGGTTAAAACCCGGCTTTGTCATTTATGACGACACCGATCAACTAGATGTCCTTAAAGAAGTGCTCGAGACCGTTAGAGGTATAGAAGAAGCCAATCCCAGAGTTTTGCGCGCTCTGATTGACCGCAGCAAATCAAACCTGTGGGGTCCGGAAATGCTGGCACAAGAGGGTGAAAGGCAACTGGGCAATATGATCTCAGGTGTACCCATAGAACTGCTGGTCGAAGCCTATCACCGCTATGAAATGCGCTTGCGCAAGGCCAATGCCGTTGATTTTAATGACATTCTTGGTCGTACCGTAGAACTTTTTAGCAATCATCATGACGTTTTAGAGCGCGTACAGCAACGAGCGGTTTTTATTCATGTTGATGAATATCAGGACACCAACCACGTGCAGTATCAGCTCACCCAGCAACTTGCCAGCAAAAACCGCAACCTTATGGTCGTAGGTGACCCTGATCAGTCAATTTACGCATTTCGAGGCGCCGATGTCCGCAACATTCTTGATTTTCAGCAGGATTTCCACGACGCCGAGGTCTACAGGCTCGAGCTTAACTACCGCTCCGTAGGCAGCGTCATCAAACTGGCGAACACGCTAATTGTGCAAAACGAAGGCCGCCTTGATAAAGACCTAAAACCCGTCAAGGGCGACGGTGAAATGGTCAAAATTTACCGCGCCACCGACCACCGCTCAGAGGCCGATTTTGTGGCAAGACAGGTAGAGCGGCTGCTTGCTGCCAGAGATTTCAGCTACAATGATTTTGCCGTGCTTTACCGCACGAACTCTCAGTCACGTGTGCTGGAAGAGGCGCTAAGGCGCGCCAGCATACCCGCAAAAATCGTTGGCGGCGTTGGTTTCTATGATCGCCGCGAGGTCAAAGATATTTTGAGTTATGCCAAGGCCGCGCTTAATCCAGCCGATGATGTCGCCTGGAAACGCATTTTGAACCGACCCAAGCGCGGGGTAGGCAAAACCAGTGAAGAAAACTTAGCTGCCTGGGCAAGCCGGCACAATGCTCGTTTTTACGACGCGCTAAAAAACGCAGAAGAGGTGCTGAAAGGTACCCCAGCCGTTAAAAAAATACTCGAGTTCATGGACTTCATGGACGAGCTTATGGACGCTGCCACTACCCTCGAGGCGGCTCAGTTTCTAAAACTTATCTTTGATTCGAGTGGCTACATGCAAATGCTAAAGGACGAAGCATCTTTTGAAGCACAGGCCCGGATTGAAAACTTAGAGGAGCTTCTAAATGCTGTACTCGAGTGGCAGGAAGAAGGCGGAGGCAGCATCTCCGAATTTCTGGATGAGGCAGCGCTTATGGCCAGTGTCGATGACCGCGCAGTCAAAGCCGTCAATGATGAAGTGCCCGATGAGGCCGTCACCCTGATGACCCTGCACAACGCCAAAGGGCTCGAGTTCCCGGTGGTTTTTCTGGTCGGCATGGAAGAGAACCTGATTCCTCACCGCAGTTCAACGGCAAGTCTCGCCGACATAGAAGAAGAACGGCGGCTGCTCTATGTAGGCATAACCCGGGCACAGGAAGAACTTATGCTGGTTCACTGCGAGTCTCGTATGAGTTTTGGTCGGACAGAAATTGCCCGCCCTAGCCGCTTTTTAGAGGATATCCCTAAGGGTATGCTCAGCGAAATTGATATTATGGGTCAGGAACTCGCTGATGCCAGTCGTTTGAGCAAATTCTCGCGCAATGTCTGGCAGGCACCTTCGGCACCTTTACCTAAAGATAATAAGAGCGAGTCCGCTTCTCTTGCCAGCTTTAAAGGCGGCGAACATGTCAGTCACCCGCGCTTTGGCAAGGGAACCGTGGTAGGTGTCAGTGGCGACGGTGCTAAAGCCGAAATAACGGTCATCTTTAAAGAGGCAGGTGCCAAACGCCTGCTGCTAAAATACGCCAATTTATCTCCGGCTTAAGCAGGTAATAGGCTAGACTTGGCAGAGATGCTTTTCACCTGATTTCGTCCAGCACGTTTGGCTTCATAAAGCAGCGCATCAGCCATACATAAAAGCTCATCGGCAGTTTGACCGGGTCTGAGGCTCACCACCCCAAAGCTCGCCGTCACCTGAGCAACTTTAGGAAAAGTGCTCGCTGCCAGCGTCTGGCAGAGGCGACCGGCAAATTGCTCCGCTTCTTCAAGTGGAGTTTCGTGACAAACCACCAGAAACTCTTCCCCACCCCAGCGCCCCCAGGCATCGGCTTTGCGCAGTAGAGGCGTAAACAATTTGGCAAACTCTTTTAAAATCAGATCACCAACATCGTGCCCATAGGTATCATTAATATGCTTAAAGTGATCTATATCCAAAAGGACAATGCTGAGCGGACGCTGGTAACGCTCCGCTATCTCGATATGCTGCTGCAAGCAGGCATAAATGCGCCGCCGGTTCCAGAGTCCTGTCAAACTATCTTGATAGGCCAGCTGCTCAAAGGCTTCGGCTCGAGCCTGTGATTCAGACAATTCAGTTTTGATATAGCTAAGCGCATGAATGCCGCCAATGATGACCGCCAGATAGGCTTCAAACTGCAAGGCTTCTAAAAAGGTCGTTTCAATAGGTGCAAATCTCACCTGCGCCAGACTCAAAACAAAGGAAACAACATAGGTCAACACCGATATTCTGAGCGCCGTCGTGTTGTCAAACATCAGGTAAACCAGGACACAAAACAACACATAGCTAAAATAAATTGCCTGAATAGCCTCTGACATTTGGACATCTTGCGCGATAAACATAAGGTGAACAGCTCTGGTCAGCCAGAAGACCCCCAAAACGATGAGGGTCTGGCGCTCGAGCCTGACCAAACTCGAGCGTTTCCTTACGAGGGCAAGAAATACGATGAACGTGTAGAGTGCCAGTGCCGGATAAGTAAGCCGGGCAAATGGATCCTCTGCCCGGATAAAGTACCAGCTGAACAGCAATTTTGGTGTGCCTATTAAGGTGGCATAGGCATAGACATAAAATCGTATTTTCTCCTGTCGGCTATAGCTCTCAGGAGGCATTAAGATTTTTAGCATGCTGGTAGCAGGCTAGCATGCTGACTCTGACAAGCAATTTAGTTTTTCCACATCTGGGCTTAGCTTATCACCAGTTAGGGCTAGCTAAGCCTACATCAACGGGCTTATTCGTGCATTTATGCTCACGCTTCCCAAATTTCCTGCGCCCGGCTTACTTTGCTATACAGCAAATAATCCTGGATAGCTGGCAATTGCGATAAACTTGGCAAAACTAGCAAAAGGAGCTGTCTATGGCCACACTTATCCAAAACGCCCAGATTCTAGATACAACTACCGGAACAGTCCATCGTAATCAGAGTTTTCTGATCGAAGAAGGAAAAATTCGTGCGCTCTATTCAGACGCTCACGGACCTTCGACGTTAGGTGAAGGACTCGAGCGTCTTGACGCTCAAGGCATGTTTGTCATGCCCGGCCTGATTGACGCTCATGTTCATGTCATGGCCTGGACGGCAGATGTTCGGCAGATTGCCCGCTACTCGCCCTACTACACGGCGGCCAAAGCGGGCGAAATCATGCGAGACATGCTGATGCGCGGCTTTACTACCGTCAGGGATGTTGGTGGCGCTGACTACGGTATTGCTCGAGCTGTTGACGAAGACGCGCTAACTGGGCCAAGGGTCGTTTATGGCGGCATGGCGCTTTCGCAAACAGGCGGCCATGGCGATATGCGTGGTCCCGGCGAACTCAACCCCGAACTGTTTGGCCCTCAATCCATTTTCTCGAGGCTATGTGATGGTGTGGCAGAAGTGCAAAGGGCCTGCCGGGATGAGGTTAGACGGGGGGCAAAACACATCAAACTCATGCTTTCTGGTGGGGTTGCCTCGCTGACAGACCGTATTGAAAATGTTCAGTTTGCCGCCGATGAGCTAAAAGCAGCAGTCGAAGAAGCCGAAAATGCAGGACTTTATGTGGTCGCTCATAGCTATACTGCCAAAACCGTTAACCGTGCTATCAAAGCAGGTGTGCGGTCACTGGAACATTGCAACCTTATCGATGAGGAAAGTATTGATCTCTTACTTAAACACAATGCCTTTATGGTGCCCACCCTGGTAACGTACGAAATGCTTGCAACCGAAGGGGTAGCAGCAGGTCTTCCTGAAAGTGTTGTCCCTAAAATCGAAATCGTGCGCGAAAATGGTCTTCATGCCTTAAAAATGGCCCACGAAGCCGGTGTCAATCTGGCCTACGGCACCGATTTGTTGGGCGCTATGCACCGCCATCAGCTAAAAGAATTTGGGATACGGGCTCAGGTGCAAGACCCACTTTCCATTTTGCAGGGAGCAACAGTCAATGCAGCCAAACTTATGAATGAAGTTGGTGAAAGTGGCGTCATAAAAGAGGACGCCAGAGCTGACCTGCTTATGGTTAAAGAAAACCCGCTTGAAAATCTTCAGAGTCTTGAAAGTCCTGAAACTAACCTCTGTCTCATCATGAAAGCAGGACGGATTTATAAGAACACATTAGACGCTTAAGCTACACCTCTTTAGCCGTTTGAGTTCAGGTATAGGTATTTTTTTATTGCAGCCAGCCGCGATTTCCTTAACGATAAACCTGCTTATAGAGCATTTTGGTGTTAAGAAGGAGTAAGGATGAAACAAGTTAAGCTGCTTTTGATTTTTCTTAGCCTGAGCCTGGCTCAGGTTCTAGGACAAACAGATACACTTGCCCCCAGTATTACACTGGCAAGTACCTCTACTGAACTAACCAGCCCGGGTACCATCTTTCTGGCCGCTGTCGCCAGTGACGCAAGTGGCATAACCAAGGTTGAATTTTACCGCGGAGGCAGCCTGCTATTTAGCGACGTGGAAGCACCCTATTCTGTAGGGGTAAGTTTAGGTGAAGCAGATAGCGGCAATGTGAGCTTTGATGCTATTGCTTATGACACGAGTGGTAACAGTACCAGAAGCAATCTGGTCACTGTTGCAGTCACTATAGGAGGTGCCACCACACCTGCAAATCCAACAACACCCACAACCCCAAATACCACGACGACCCCACAGACTTCAGGAGCCCTCCAGGCAAATAATGATAGTTACACAGCACTGGTCAATACTTTACTAATTGCAGGCAATATAAGTAGTGGGGGCATGGCAGCTTTAAGTTCCGGGCAGACTCTGCTCGCCAACGACACTGGCGTGGACAGCTCGAGCCAGGTTCAAGCCGAAACCATAAGCACCCAACTAGGCGGCGAAGTAAGTCTCTATGCAGATGGCGGGTTTAGCTATCAGCCACCGCTCAACACCTTTGGCACTGATAGCTTTAGTTATACGGTGAGCAGTGGCGCCGCGAGCTCTACCGCAGTGGTCACCGTGCAAATCAGCCCAGCGAATCAAGCAGGCCATGTTTACTATGTAAGCGCCAGTTCAACAGGTGGTGATGGTCACGCAGCGCGCCCATTTGCCCGCCTGTCAGATGCCGAAGAGGTTAGTCAGACTGGCGATATTATTGTGCTACAAACTGGCACCTATGCCAGCCTCGCTGACCACCAGATAAGCTTAAAAGATGGTCAGCAGCTGTTAGGTCAGGGCAAAGAGGTTGTCATTAATGGTCAAACTGTGCTGGCCGCCAGCAACCCTCCCCTGCTGTTACGTTCGGGCGGTGCCAGTCTGGTTCTGGCAAATAATGTCATTGTCAAGGGCCTTACCGTTACCCGGGCCAATGTCAGTGGAACCGCCACAGATGATACGGGTACCGGTAGTGGTGCCAGCGGCATCGTTATTCCAGCAGGCTTATCTGGCTCTGTCGCCATAGAAGATGTAACCATACGATATGTGGGTGGCTTTGGCATTTTGGTACAGAGTGATGGCAATAAAGCCAATCGATTGAGTTCTCTCACTCTCACTAATGTCACCATCGAATCTCCTGGCTACTTTGCTATCGCAGTTGATGATGTAATAGATTTTGTTATGACCGGCGGCCAAATCAATAATCTGCGCAACAATCCTGATGAGGGTGGCAGTGGTCGCGGCATTGCGGTAGAAGCGGAATATGATAGTAAGGTCAGCATTTCAGGTGTCACGGTAAACAGCATAGGTGATAACACCAAAGCAATTTACATCAGTAAAAATACAAGCAGCGGCGAAACCTCAACGATGAACGTCACCTTGAGTAACAACAGCCTGCTCTTTCCTGAAACGGGGGCGGATGCTTCTGTTGCCGTTACGGTAGGCTATACAGATACCGCCTCAGGAAGCATCTTGCTGGACGGGCAAGGTAATACGACAAACTCCATCTCTCCTTTTTACCTTTCTAGCTCGGGTAATGGCGTTATGGTGGGTGGCAAAGTCCTTATAAATAACTTTGAGTATCCTCGAGACTAACAGCCCATAAAAAAGTAAAACCGCCACTCGAGTGGCGGTTTTTTCATGCTGGAAAGGCTTCTAACTCATGCCGATATCAGGACCAGGTAACCTTTGAAAACATTCTGTACACCAACCACGATAAAGGTTGACCTGTAGCCCCAAACCAGGACGTTTCCTTACTTTTGCAAGAGGGTAAATTTGCAGTATAAAGCAAGGTCACGTAAGTATAGGATTTTAGTTTGATAACTTGCTCTCTCCAAACATTCACTTATTAGTAAATCATGCCTGCGCTGACATATTTCTTATTCCTACTCTTTGTCCCCCAAATTATGTGCTACTAGAGAGGCGACTCGAGCACCAAGGCAGGAACACATACTAAAGGCAAGTCTAGGCTTGTTTGCCTTTTCTCTAACCATGCCTATGAATCTCGAGCTTGCTGTCCCCCTCCTCGCTACCGCCCCAAGCCCAGCCCTTTTACGCGATCTCAAAAGCCCCAAACAGTTTGATGACCTCGCGCCCTTTATAGACAAAGCAGCCTTCTACCTGCTCGAGCCCGCTTACAAAGATAATGACTTACTGCTACACCGCAAAGCCCAGTTACTGATTGATGATCATGAACTCGAGCAGGCCATGGCAGTCCTTAGCTCCTTTGACACCGTACTGGCAGAGGGCCTGATGAGCAGAGCCATGGCAAGGGCAAAGGCCTGGTCGGTTGTGCGGTTATACACTCAGGACTATAGCAACTGGTCAAAAGCCAGATGTTTAAGCCTCGCATCTCCCGAGCAAGAGGGGCTTGTTTATCTCTATGAGAGTGCCTTCTACGCTGCTCTGGAAGACAAAAATCTGGACTATGCCGCCTTTCTTTTGAGCCGTGCTGCGTACCTTGCCACAGAGCTCGAGCTAGGCAATACGTTAAGCCAGCTCGAGACCAACCGTTTAACGCTTTTAAGTTTGTCTGAAACTTAAGTGCCTATTCAAAGGCTCAATCGGATGGGGCTTTCAGGCTATTTCACCAGTTCTTCACATGGTTTGCGTCACCTTTTTTAAATTCCTTGGCTGATCGGGGTCAAGACGTTTTGACTGCGTCAGGTGAAGGGCCAAGAGTTGACCACATAAAATCTGTTCAAAGGCCTGGGTGGCGCCGTGACCTGCTGGCAACTTTATTTCGGCATTGGCAAAGGCGAGCAGCTTTAGATTACTACTGAGAATGGTGAGGTCGGCGTCCAAATCTCGGAGGCGCTGGGCGACCAGTATATTGGACTCGAGCGTACCGTCATCTAAACCCAACAGAATAATCGGATCGGTGGCATCTACCGCGGCAATAGGTCCATGTTGAAACTCAGCCGATGAATAGGCTTGTGCATGAAGATAGCTGGTTTCTTTTAGCTTGAGTGCCAGTTCTTGCGAGGGCCCGTATGACAAGCCTCTACCCAAAATGTAGGCACTTTCCGCATGGGTAAGCCTGAGGGCCGCCCGCTCAATACCTTCCTGATGATCAATGATAGTCTGAAGCGCTTCCGGAACTTTTTCAAGCGCCAGCTGCAAATCCCGACTACCTGACCAGTGTGCCACCAGACAGGCCATAACCATCATCTGTGACAGAAAAGTCTTACTGGCAGCTACCGCTTGCTCATGACCCGCATTTTGCTCGAGGTGATAGCTGGCAATTTTGGCCAAACTACTCTGAGCATTATTACTTATGGCAAGGCTTTTTGCCCCAGCACCCGTCAGAAGCTCGAGTCCTTTGACCACATCACTACTTTCCCCTGATTGACTCACCCCAACCACCAGAGCACTACCAAGTTTCATGGTACTGGCATACACTGAAAAGAGGCTAGGCGGTAAGCTGGCAACTGGTAAACCCAGATACTGACCCGCCAGATAAACAAAGAACGTCACCGCATTATCAGAGGAGCCTCGAGCCAGCGTAAGAATGAGACTGATGTCTTCAGTTTTTAGTTTTTCAGCGACCTCTTTTATGGCAGCATCTTGCAAGATGTGACGCAGAACCGCAGGTTGTTCACGGATTTCTTGCTCAAAATGAGTCATAGCTTCTCCTTTAGGGCCTCTCGCACCCGGTTTTGATGTCTTGCCAGACGGTCTTGCGCCTCAGCTAAATCTACCGATGCCTTTAGCATAACGATAGCCTCACGCATCTGCCAATGGCTCGCCTCCAGCGCGGCTCGAGCTTCCTCTGGCTCAACCTCTGCCCCATGACTCACAATACTGACAGCACGCTCACGCAGTTTCTTATTTTTGGGTCGCATGCCAACCATGAGGTTTTTATAGGCCCCTCCCAGACTGGCCAGGACGCTGGTTGAAAGGGCATTCAGTGCGATTTTTTGTGCCGTTCCTGCTGCCAGACGTGTCGAACCCGCCAGTACCTCCGGTCCAGTCGCCAGCACCACGCCAACATCGGCGACTTTTAACAAGGGCGCGTCAGCATTGTTGGCCAGGGCAACCGTAAAAGCACCCCGATTTCTCGCTTCCCTTATACCTGCAATGGTATAGGGTGTGTTGCCACTGGCGGCAATCCCGATAACGGCATCCTGTTCGGTAACCCCTGCCTCGCGAATTCCGGTAATAGCTTCTTCTTCGTCATCTTCCGCGTCTTCTTTGGCTTGCCTCGAGGCATCTGAGCCACCTGCCAAAAGATTTACCGTGCGTTCAAAGCCAAAGGTTGGTGGTAATTCAGCAGCGTCTTGCATAGCCAGACGTCCTGAGGTGCCCGCCCCCAGATAAATAAGACGGCCACCCTTAGCAAGCCGATCTCTGATTCCTTCTGCGGCCTTAGCAAGCTCAGGCGCTACTCTTGCGACCGCATCTACCGCACGGCGATTACTGTCAATAATCGCCCCAATACTTTCCTCGAGCGTCCAGCTGTCCAGCGCCTCATAGTCCAGACTGATACCTTCTGTTGCCATTATCGCCCCTTTCCTTTAAGCAGCTATTATACCTTTTATAGACCACTTAGCCATATTCCGCCAGCTCTCGCCAACATCGTACTAAGCTTCCAAAAGACTTTACACTTTGAGATAGGATGACGTTATATCGTTGGCATAAGGAGTTTTTATGGCGAAACATGACTTGATTATTATTGGAGCAGGACCGGGTGGCTACGTTGCTGCCATCAGGGCGGCGCAACTTGGCTTTAACGTCGGCATTATTGAAAAGGAAGCGGCCCTTGGCGGCACCTGTGTTCGGGTTGGCTGCATCCCAAGTAAAGCGTTACTCGAGTCCAGTGAGCGCTACGCTGAACTCGCAAATTTTAAAGACCACGGCATTGAGCTTGGTTCTATCAAGCTTGACCTGAAATCCATGCTTGCCCGAAAAGACAAAGTTGTCAGAGCCAACACCGATGGCGTGGCCTTCCTAATGAAAAAAAATAAAATCAGCGTGTATCAGGGTACAGGGGAAATCATCTCAGCAGGTCAGGTGACCGTACACGGCAAAGAGGGAGACACAGAACTCGAGTGCGACAAGATCATTATTGCTACCGGGAGTAGTGTAGCTAGCATTCCTGGCGTTAGCCCCGATGGTGAGCTTATTTGCACCAGCAATGAAGCTATCGACTTTCAGGAAGTTCCTGGGCACCTTGTCGTTATTGGCGGCGGCGTCATTGG
This sequence comes from Trueperaceae bacterium, assembly GCA_020431825.1. Classification (GTDB taxonomy): domain Bacteria; phylum Deinococcota; class Deinococci; order Deinococcales; family Trueperaceae; genus JAHEBB01. The sequence goes on from JAGQHN010000041.1 coordinate 30,814, forward strand.
CCTGGAACTTGGCAGTGTCTGGAAACGACTTGGCGCCAAGGTAACCGTACTCGAGTATTTTGAAAGCATCTTGCCCGGTATGGACAGCGAAATTGCCAAGGAAGCCTTGAAGCTCTTTAAAAAACAGGGGCTCGAGTTTCATCTCGGCGCCCGGGTCAAGGGCGTAAGTAGCGACGGTAAAAGCTGCACTGTCGAGATTGATGGTAAGGACTCAGTAACGTGTGACCGCGTGCTGGTGGCAACGGGCAGAAAACCCAATACCGAAGGGCTAGGTTTAGAAAAAATGGGGCTCGAGCAAGATAAAAGGGGCAGCATTCTGGTGAATGATCAGTTTGAAACCAGTGTCAAAGGCATCTATGCCATCGGTGATGTTATTCCTGGCCCAATGCTGGCTCATAAAGCCGAGGAAGATGGGGTAGCCTGCGTAGAAATGCTCAAAACGGGCGTTGGTCATGTTGACTATAATCTGGTGCCCGCAATTGTCTATACGCACCCGGAAATCGCCAGTGTGGGCAAAACCGAAGAAGCGCTAAAAGATGCTGGCATTGCCTATAAGAAAGGTGTTTTTCCCTATATGGCCAATGGTCGTGCCAGAGCACTCGGCGAAACGGACGGCAAAGTCAAAATCCTGGCGGATGCAAAAACGGACCGGGTTTTAGGGGTGCATATCATAGGGGCAAGCGCAGGCGATCTTATTGCTGAAGCGGTTGCCGCCATGACTTTTGGTGCCAGCAGTGAAGATATTGCCAGAACCATTCATGCACACCCAACCCTCGCTGAGATCGTCAAAGAAGCGGCTCTTGGCGTACACGGCAACGCCCTGCATATTTAGCCGATTTTTTGGGGCAACCAGGCTACCACACTTATAGCTTTGGCAAAATGTAAAAGTGGCGCAGTGTCTGGCAGAGTGTAGTCTAGCTGCTCTGTCAGGGTATTTACTGAAATCTGCGCCTTTGCTTTTTGCAGCGGCCAGGGCTCGTGATGAATCTCTCCACGGTATACCTGACCCTGTTTATCTGCTGAGTACAAACAATAGCGCTCGGTTAAAAAATGCTCGAGGCTGCCCTGCTGACTCAAATAAATATCTGAATCTGGCTCATACTGGGCGACAAAATGTGCCGCTTTTGCTCCCTTATGGGTACGTTTACTCTGATAATAAATGCGCTCGCCCAGAACCATACAGGACATTTGCGCATCAAAGTAAGGTAAGAAAAAGCTGGCTCTAGCCAACCTTACTGCCAGACGATTGGCAGCATCAAGGCTGAAAAACCAGACTCCGGCTTTACCCTCTGCCGTCACATAAGTTCGTACATTCAATTCTACAAAATGCGATAGACCTTCTACACTTGGGCTAAACCGGGGCTTCACGTCGCGCATTTCAAAAGGCACCAGACCAATATACGCTTTACCCTCATAAAGATCAGGCTCGAGCCCCTGGGGCAAAAAGCTGCTTATCAATTCTACAGGTACCTCCCAGTGCATAAAGCACAAATTGAGCCAGCGCATTTGCATGACCCAGGGACGATCTGGTAAAGGATAAGGCCGATGAGCAAGACTATGTAGTGAAGGATGCATAGGTCCAGTTTAAGATGAAACCACCAGCTTTGCAGCCGATAATTCCGCGTTATTCTGCTAACTGACTACTGATAAGCTAAAGTTTGGGCTTTTAATAAAGGCTATTCCAGGCTTAACTCATTTTCAACCTAATTTAAAGCTCGAGCCTTGGCAATCGCATCAAGTTGCGACAAATGATTGAGATCATGACCTGCCCAGTAGTTAATGAGTGTATCCACCGAAATCATCCCATAGTCCGGATGCTCAGCTTCCTTAAACCAATCTTCCAGGCCAAAACGAGTAAACAGCGCCAGGTTCCACATGCGCAGTGCCCGAAAAGCATCCAGCGCAAGAGAGGGCTCGAGCTTTTGATAATCTCTGGCCCAGGCCATCTGATCGACAGCTTGAAAGGCGTGCTGTTTCTGATAAAGCATTTGCCTTAGGCGGTAAGCAAAGACCAGTTCAGCGTCAGCAATATGTGCCAGTATTTCCCGAACATTCCACTTTAACGGTGCATAACTCCGCTCGAAATCGCCTGGAGAAAAAGACATAAGGTAAAGCTCGAGCTTAGCTGGTGTCTGCTGTAAAATGTGTATAGGATCCTGGTCTGAGACCAGTTCCAGCGTCTCTTGAAAAGTCACGTCCTTACTCTAAATCCAGATCTTTAGGGTAAAAGTTTTCCAGCCAAATTTACACCCTTGTTTAATACTGTGAAATTAACGATAGTTGCCTTATTTCACAATGTATTCATGAGTTTATAGCTAGCCTCTCACAGTCTTCATTTAGCCTGATAAAGTAAGGAGTAGAATGACAAAACGTTTTTTTCATCTAGTAAGCCTCACTCTTCTTGTATTCAGTTTGGGTGCCTGTACGTTTGAAGGCAGTTTTCAGGGAAGAGTTGACATCGACCTGCCTCCCAACTTCAGCGTTTCAAATGCTGAGTACACGACCAACCATGGTAACAGCAACGGCGATTTTGAGATTTGCTCGAACCTAACGACCAAACTAACCTATGAATTTAATTTCTCAGGTGGCAATGTAAGCTGGATTGAGTATCTCAAGTTCTACGATATTAATGGCACATTTGTTGGTAGCTTCACGCCTCAAGCTATCAATGTTGAAGAGCAAACCAGTAACTATATTCGAGTGTCTTTTGATATACCTCCGAGCGTTGTGCCTTTAAATGCGCTGGAAAGCCAGGCAATTGATATTAAAGTTGGTACGGCCCGGTTCTTTCTCGAGTTTCAAAACACTAACAAACCCTATCAGTTGATCGCTGACCCCATAAATGTGATTAGCAATTGCGAATAGGACATCATTGACACTTTAATACCTTGATACTTTAACAACAAAGCCCCGCATTGGTTGGGGCTTTGTTTATGCGTCTATTAGCGATTTATGCGTCTATTAGCGCATCTTCAAACTCGAGCCTGCCCTCTTCAACTTCATCTCTGGGTAAACCACCTTGCTCGAGTTCCGTATCTTTCATGGCCAAAAGCCGTTTGTAAAAAGCATTGCCCTTAGTTTGCAAGGCATCCGTGATGCCATACTGGTCAATCATTTCAAACAAGCAGGTCTCGGCCTCAGCAAATTTACCACTGTACTGGGCATAGTCAAATAGTCGCCAATCCGTAGCTTCAGGTAAAATAAAATCACTAAGCTTATGCCTCAAATCAGCAATGCGCTCATGCACATCTTCGGCATCAACATCGTCAATGGCTGCCTCAAGAAAAAGGTCCAGCGCTTTAAGCTGCAAAGCCGTAGAGACTTCTTCGCCTTTTACTTTTTGCAATTCGGCCTCAGCATAAAATAGCGAAGCAAATAAATAGGCTTTTTCCTTATCAACCTGACCTACGCTGCTGATGATGGCCAAAAGCTGATCTGTTGGCAATTGCCGAAAAAGTGACGCGCTCGAGGCTGCATGTTTTTCATAGGCCTCTGCAATTGCACGCTCTGCCTGCTGAAGGGTAAGTGGGCTTTGCACTCTTAACAGAGCACGAATGACTTCTGCTAATTGTTCAATCGAACGCTGAATAAAATCATCTTTTAAGGGCACAAGCTTAACTATAGTGCCAAAAAGTATGAGCCTCATGTATTTTCCCATGAGGCTCGTCAAGCATTATAAAGAGCATTTTGGTTTTAATTAACAGCTTGAATTCTACGGCTAGAGATAAATTATAGAGGCTCTCTGTGCCAAACAATTTGAGAATAATAAGGTTAGTTTTTGCTCACATCATAAGATGCATGCAAATATGACGGTAAACGAGCAGCACTTGGTTGATAAAAGAAACCACTCATCAGCAAATCTAAAACATAAGAGTCAATACCTCGTAATGCCTCAGCTTTGGTGAGGCGCAATTTTTCAATAATTAAGTCCAGGGTTTCATGCAAACCCAGCTCGGGCAGGTGTCTCCAGACATACATGCCTAACTCATCAAGCAAGTAAAGCACCTGACTTTCAGGGTCGAGGAGCACCAGTTCGTTGCCAAGATCTGTTTCAACAATGTCGCACTTCCGCTGAAGATTTCGGATATTAGAAAAGGAGCGCTTAGGCATGACTCACACTCGAGCCCTTATCCAGACATAGGGGCGTTTGCTTAAAGGCAGGCTCGAGACTCTTGGCAACTGCATAAACCGAATGACAAATTGCCCTTTCGCTTCTGTGCAAAATCACAGGAAACTCGAGTTCAGCAAAAAGGTTAGATAAATCGTGAAATCCTGGCAACCCTAACTCCTAATTCTTTTTAAGCATTTCAGCCCATACTACAAAGGTGCGCTTCCGAACTGAGGCAACTTTATAAAATGGCAGTTATCCAGGCGTTTTACATGCGTTATTTAGGCGTTATTTGGGTGCCAAAGTTAGCAATATTACCTTTTCAAGTAGAAATGTGAATTATCTTTCATTCTTTTAAGTCGTCGGTCTGGGCAGATAAGATCGCTCAAGTAACCTGGCATTGCTATCAAACCTGAAAATCATCTCGTATCGTTTCCCATCGTTATAAAAGAGACAACGCATTTGGCTTTTTTGGAAAGCGTTTACCAGGGTCCAGCAAAAACAGATTTCTCAAACCTGTTAGACTCTTCCTAATAAAACTGTTTTCTTTAGCTTTTAAGGACGGCATTATGACAGAATTAGTTGGCCCTAAACACTTCCCCGAGGTCCGCTGGCATGGTCACTGGGTCTGGGTTCCAGAAGAGCCTATACAGCAGGGCGACCCGGTAGGTTGGAGTACTCCCGAGCAACCCGAGTCAAATGGCCTTTTTCGCAAAACCTTTGACTTAACTAGAGTGCCAGAACTGGTTCCTGCCCGCATTACCGCTGATTCTCGCTATGTGCTTTTTGTGAATGGCCAGGAGGTTTTTCGTGGGCCTGTTCGCAGCCAACCACGGCGCATGTATTACGACCTGTTTGACTTAGCACCTTATTTGCATAAAGGTCAAAATGTCCTTGCCGTTTTTGTCAAATATTATGGCAAAGCAAAATCAACCTGGATGCCCGCTGTTGCGAATGGCACCCTTGGGAAATCCGGGGTTATGGTTTTTGAGGCAAATCTAGGGGACACCTGGCTGGTCAGTGATGCTTCCTGGTTAGCGCAAAAAACAGAGGCTTATCTGAATGATGCCTATGACGCCGATGCTCCGGTAGTGGTTGCGGGCGTTCCAGCAGAATCCTTTGATGCAAGGAAGTTTGATCCCGATTGGCACAGCCTCGAGTTTGACGACTCGAGCTGGGGTCAGGCACAGGTCATTACGCCTTTTCACATTGGCGGTAGAGGTCGTTCCCAGCCACCTAGCGACCCCTATGGCCCTCTATTTCCCAGGCCTATTGCCAAATTAGGGGGAAAGCGTTTAGGGCAAGCGAGTATTACGGTTGAAACAGTGACAGTACCTGTAGACACCAGTCGAAACGGCCCTGCGGGTAGAGCGGAAAAGTCAGCGGCGGAGCATAAGGCAAGCTCGAGCCAGACTTCATCTTCTTTACCTGTTACTTTCACACCTCCTCAAAATGGTCACGCTCGCATCATCATCGATATGGGGCGAATTGTAGCTGGTCTGGTGGAGCTAAATCTATCGGCTCCCGCTGGAACGGTGTTCGACATTGGTTATTTTGAAACCCCTGCAACGCTTCCCGCACATTTTGGTGCTCAAGGGGGTAGCCGCTATATTGCCAGAGGGAAAAATGACCAGCATATTGTCTTTGATCCAAAGGGGTTACGCTACGCTTATATTCTTGTGCATGGCAGCGCAGAAAGGGTAACACTCACCGACTTTGCCATTAACGAATACAATTATCCCTGGCAAGGTGATGCGAGTTTTGAATGCAATGATGAAGCGTTAAACCGTCTCCATAAAGCAGGTATTCGCACAGTAGAGCTTAACTCCTGGGACGCCTTTATGGACTGCCCAACGCGTGAGCAGCGCGCCTGGGTTGGTGACGCTGTGGTGCATCAAATGGTGCATCTGGCTACCAATAGCGACTGGCGATTAGCATGGCACTATCTGACGCTTGGCAATTCTCCAAGAAGTGACGGCATTTTACCTATGAGCGTTGCTGGTGATGTCGAAGGTGGTCAAGGTTTCACCATTCCTGATTGGTCGATTCACTGGATTCATGGGGTTTATAACCTCTACCGCTTTACAGGGGACCTGACAAAAGTCAAGGAATTTATGCCGACCATCGAGCGCATCTTGCGCTGGTATTTGCCCTATCAAACGAGCAATGGCCTCTTACAGGACGTACCTGAGTGGAACCTGATTGACTGGTCAAGTCTGTTTTCCAATGAGCAAAGCGCTCTGGTCAATGCCAGCTGGGCACGGGGCTTACGCGACTATGCTGAAATGGCCGGATGGCTGGGTGAAAGCGCCAGTCAGGCCTGGGCTGAAGAGGTTTACACCAGGGTCAAAAAAGGCTTTGAACGCTTCTGGGATGAAGAACGCGGACTGTACGTCGATCATCTTAAAGACGGAGTGCAGCAGCGACCTGCTAACCAGATCTCGAGTGCGCTAGCTATTGTTTCAGAGCTTGCCCCAAAAGAGCGCTGGCAACGCATTATTGAAACCATAACCGATGAAAAACGTCTGGTTGTACGTAGCTGGATGTTTCAAAATGGCGATGAGCCCGAGGTCAAAGATGCGCCTCCAGGTTTCATTCAGATGGCAACGAGTCGTTTTGCCATCAACTGGGATGCAGAAAAGGAAATTGTTATTGCCGAACCGTTTATGAGCTACGTGGTTCATGACGCCGTTGCCAAAGCTGGCAAGGCAGACATCCTTCCTCAGTTGTATAAACGCTGGCTGGACTTTCTGGTTGATGGTTATGACACCATCGGTGAAAACTGGGGCAACGGTACACATGTTCATGGCTGGAGCAGCACCCCAAGCAAAGATCTGATTTTTTATACCCTGGGGGTAAGTCCGGAAGAACCAGGGTATACGGTTGCTCGCATTACTCCAAGACTCGGAGCTTTGAACTGGGCGAAAGCAACTGTGCCAACACCTCATGGTTATATAACCCTGGAAGTAAGCGCCTCGAGCCTCAAGCTTTCTTCGCCAGTTCCTGTTCTACTCGACTTGGCCGGGAAAGAAGTCCAAAGGCTGGAAGCAGGAAATTATGAATTCTAACCCTTTGACAAAAACCCGGCATCCGCACTTCTTAGGTGCTGCTCTTTTTCGAATTAAGGAACGAACAACCTTGCTATGAACATTAGTATTATTGGCGCAGGCATTATTGGTTTAAGTACAGCCATCAAACTGCTCGAGGCAGGGTTTGATGTAACGATTTTAAGCAAATCTACAACACCCAATACGACATCAGATATAGCCGCTGCCTACTGGGCAGCAAGTGACCTCCTGGCAGATGAGCAAAAACGCACGTTGGGCTTTGCTGCCAGAGCACGTTTACTCGAGCTAGCCCAAACGCCCGAGTCTGGCATACGTCAGCTTCCCTTACTGGTTTTAAGTCAAGCCGATCATAAACCTGACTTATGGGAAACACTCCCAGATGTTCGTGAGCTTCCCTCAGGACAGTTTGCCCCACCCTGGAACCATGGCTTTAGCTTCACAACTTTTCAGTTTGATGTACCCACTTACATGCCGTTTCTCTACCAGCACCTTGAAAAGCTAGGTGGAAAGTTTGTCTCAAGAGAGGTAAAAAAGTTTGAAGAGCTGGACGCTGATGTCATGATTAACTGCACAGGACTCGGTGCCAAGGCGCTCGTTGCTGATGACGACCTCTACCCTATTCGTGGTCAGATTATGCGCCTTAGCAGGCCAGACGATTTTCCCGAACAAATCATTACGGCTGAAGATGCTTCGCAGGTTAGCTACATTGTGCCACGAATCAAGGATGTCATTTTGGGCGGTACCTATCAGCATCATAGGGATGACGAAGCGGTAGATCAGAAAACAGCCGATGCCATCTGGGAGCGCTGCCTTACCCTTGAACCGGCACTAAGCCAAGCCAAACTGCTAGAACACCGGGTGGGTATACGACCAGGAAGACCTTTACCCAGGCTCGAGCGCGACCCACACCAAGCAAACCTCATCCATAATTATGGTCACGGCTCCCTTGGTCATACGCTGGCCTGGGGCTGCGCCGAACGGGTACTAGAGATAGTTAAAAGTCTTTAATCGTCGCTCGAGAGCACCGCTAAAAAGGCTTCCTGGGGCACTTCAACCACGCCAAGTTGTTTCATGCGCTCCTTACCTTTTTTCTGTTTCTCGAGTAGTTTGCGCTTCCGGGTAATATCGCCACCGTAGCACTTTGCCAGCACATCTTTACGGAAGGCTTTTACCGTAGCTCTCGCCAAAATCTTGCCACCAATGGCAGCTTGCACAGGCACCACAAACATTTGTCTCGGAATCACTTCTGCCATTTTGTCAACGATTTTTCGGCCCATGGTATAGGCTTTATCTCGGTGAGCAATGATCGAAAGGGCATCCACCTTTTCATTGTTTACCATGATGTCAATCTTGACAAGGCTGCCTTCACGGTACTCCAAAAACTCATAGTCCATACTGGCATGACCTCTGGTCAGACTCTTAAGCTTGTCATGAAAATCGTAGAGAATTTCACCAAAGGGAACCTCATAGCGCAGCTCGACCCGGCGACCATGGTAGATCATATTTTTCATTTCGCCGCGGCGGTCCTGCACCAGTCCCATAATGTTGCCAACATACTCTTCAGGTACATAGATGGTCAGCTTGACAAAAGGCTCGAGGATTTTTTCTATAAAGGTTGGGTCGGGCAATTCTGAGGGGTTTTGAATCCGGGTGACCTTAGCATCTGTAGTATGAACTTCGTAAATAACAGCAGGCGCCGTGGCAATAAGCGACAGGTCAAACTCACGCTCGAGCCTTGCCTGCACAATGTCAGCATGTAAAAGCCCTAAAAAACCGCAGCGAAAACCAAAACCCAGTGCTTCCGAGGTTTCAGGCTCAAAACTAAAAGCAGCATCATTTAAGCGAAGCTTTTCAAGCGCTTCACGCAGTTTCTGATAATCTTCTGAATCTGTTGGATAAAGCCCGCTAAAAACGACAGGCTGCGCAGGTTTAAAGCCCGGGATGACATGAGTGGTTGGCTTGCTGGCGCCGGTAACGGTATCTCCGACTTGAGTATCGGCGATGTCTTTAATGCTGGCGGTAAACCAACCCACTTCACCCGCACTCAGGCTCTCTGTAACCAGCAAATCAGGTTGAAAAACCCCGACCTTATCAACCTCAAAGGTTTTACCTGTACTTACGATCTTGACGACGTCCCCCTTTTTCATAGTGCCATCAAAAACTCGTATAAAAGGCAACACACCCTGATAGCTGTCAAATACGGCATCAAAAATCAGACAGCTCAAAGGCGCATCCTTATCCCCTTTTGGGGCTGGTAGATACTGGACAATACCTTCTAAGACATCTTCAACATTTAGACCCGTTTTTGCTGAAACTGCCACTGCATGATCGCCTGGGATGCCAATGACTTCCTCGAGTTCGGCAATGGCTGCCGGAACATCAGCGTTAGGCAGGTCAATTTTATTCACAACGGGCAAAACCTCGAGGTAGTTATCGGTTGCCAGATAAGCATTTTGAATGGTCTGCGCCTCAACACCCTGACTGGCATCAATAACCAATAAAACCCCTTCACAGGCCCTTAAAGCCCTCGAGACTTCATAGTTAAAATCAACGTGTCCAGGAGTATCAATCAGATTAAAGAGGTAACGTTTGCCATCTTTGGCTTCATAAAAGAGCCGGACAGG
>JAGQHN010000042.1 GCA_020431825.1 Trueperaceae bacterium
CAATCAACACCTTGTTGATGCTCTTCGTGGTCAGGTCCAGCAATTTCTCCACTGTGGCACTATTTGGGTGCATGGCCCAACGGTAGAAGCGCCAACAACCGAAGCTGCCGAGCGCAAACCCTTTGGTGACTATGGCATAAAAAAGGCACAAATTGAAAAAGATTTGTTAAATGAGACACGTAAAAACGGCTTTCCTGCCAGCATTTTGCACCCAGGGCATATTGTCGGGCCAGGCTGGACACCGCTTAACCCTGCCGGTCATTTTAATAACATAGCTTTTGAAACACTGGCTAAAGGTGAGACTTTAACCCTGGCTAATTTTGGACTCGAGACCGTTCACCATGTCCACGCTGATGATGTGGCGCAGGCCTTCTTTAAAGCCATGCTTAACTGGAGCACGGCAGTAGGGGAGAGCTTTCATACGGTGTCACCACAAGCCCTAAGTTTGAGAGGGTACGCCGAAAGAATGGCACTATATTTTGGACAGGAGGCAAGGCTCGAGTTCCTACCCTGGGAAGCGTTTAAAACCACGCTTTCCGAACAGGAAGCGCAAGCAGTCTGGGATCACATTATGCATAGCCCCAATTGCAGCATTGCTAAAGCGCAGAGATTGATAAATTATCAGCCACGGTACAGTTCTCTAGAGGCGGTGCAGGAAGCGGTGACCTGGCTCAGGGCGAATGGTCAGATTGAGGCTTAGCTGAGTTGGATGGAGTGACTTGGAATCAAAGAGGGGCTGGGGCTATAGCGGACTCGAGCCCCTTTTTGGCCTTCCTAATGTGGCTAAAAGCTTTTGTCTCATTACTCTTCAATCGCTACTACCTTTAGCTCATATGTATCAAAATGTAACGTCTGATCGTCAGAAAGACTTTCTATTTGTGCTGTGACCGGGTCGAAAAGCCAGCGATTGCCCTTAAGGGCAAAGTTAATCGTTAAACTTAGCGGATTTTTCTCTTCATTAAAGAGTATAAACCAGTGGGTGGACTGCTTTTTTATATGCCGGACTCTCAGGGCAGAGCTTTCAGGTTTGATGGTGATTTCTTCAGGTACAAGGGTACTAAGATGAGTTGTAAACTCACGATCATTTGTTCCCGGTGTGTAGGAAATGAGTCGCCCAGCCTCTTTGAGGGGGCTAAGGATGGGCTCGAGCCTTTCATCCAAATCATCTTCAAGAATCAAAGCCTTATAGGTCATTCCTGCAATATGAATGCCTTCTTCATCAATTTGAGCAAGCTCTAAAAGGTCACGTTCCTCGAGGTAGTTAAAATCTAGCTGCTGGCAAAAACATACTTTGGCGGCGCGCCAGGGTAAGTAGTCAGCTTTTCCCAAAATGGCAATATGGCAAATGTGCTCCGAGTCAGTATTTAACCAGCTAAGGCGGCGGCAGGCATCGGCGTAGTCTTTGTAGTGGTTCCACCAGCTACTATGCATGCCTACATCTGGTGGCCTTTCGTCCCAGCGGGGTCCCCTAACCGAGTAGTAAAATGCATGAGGATATAACAGGTTGACGCCTCTTACAAAGCACCACCTGGCGAGCCACTGCATCTCATCCCAGCTGAGTTCATGACCATACGCGCCGCAACACTCATTGCTATTGCGCCTGCGACCATAGTGCAAAGCCGCTGATGACGAGCATTTGGCCTGAGTGGATTCACGGCCCTCTAATGCTGTAGGGTCATCAGGCAGGACCCAGCGCCAGACCAGATCCTGACCAGGAATATGAAAGTACCGCAAAACGCCAATATCATCGCCTTTTTCAGGATGACCGGTTAAGGGCAAATCGTGGTGTTCACACCAGTTTGAAAGTTGCTGATAATAGCTTTCCTCGAGCCGCAGCTGCACTGCCCGGTAATAGTCTTTGCGGTAGCGCTCTGCGTCTGGCTCATCGTCATACCAAAGGCTAAGTAAATGCGGCTTAAAGTCATAACCCAGGATGCGGTTGACATGTTTTAAAATCCCGGTCGTGCCCGGATGAACATCGCTTTCCCGGCATCTGCCAAGTAAGGCAGGTTCGTCAGTGAACATGGCAAACAAGGTTTTGCCAAAATGCTGTGAAAACCGGGCCGCAAAACCGTCATATACAAGTTCAATAAAAGTAGCAACGGCCTCTGGATTTAGGAGGTCGGCAGCCGGAAAAGTTTCTTCTTCGGGGCCTTCACCTGCGTAATGTAAACCCCTGATATAACTATCTACCTTACGGTCGATGATGGCGACTCGAGTCCCATCAGCTCTATTTACTACTGCGACCAGGTTCTGACCTTCTTCAAGGTGGAGTTCTTCATTTGCAAGCTCAATTTTTGCCAGACCCCGGCAAGCGAAGTCAGGGTTTTTAGCCACAACCTGGCCCGCCGAGGAGCCAGATGGATACATGCCTTCGTCGTAAAGCAGAACCTTCATTTCTCGCTTGGCGGCTTCTTCAATTGCTAATTCATAAAAGCCCAAAAGACGCTCTGACATCCAGCCCAAATCGTGCGGCAGGCCAATGCGCGGGTGGATGACAAAGCCCAGGACACCATGTTTTTCAAATTCATCAATCTGGTGGAGGAGTTCGTCTTTATCCAGGTCGTCGTTCCAGAACCAGAAAGGCATAATACTAAATTCTGGTGGTGGGTTTTGCAAGGCAGCAGGAAGTTTCATTGGTTTATAGTTTACTACTGCCTATCCTTCAAACTGCTGTGAGAGTATTTAAAGGTCAAAATCAAACAAATCGACCTAGTCTATTAGCCTTTCAAAACCAATTAACCTATCCTATTTTGCTACAGAGAGCTTAAGGCCATTTTGGCATAAGCCTGCAAAGATAATTGCTTATTCTTTAACCCCTGCTGCAGTTAATCCAGAAATGTAATAACGCTGTACAAAAAGGAAGACAATAATTACAGGTATTGTGATAAGGGTTGCTGCTGCCATTGATGCCCCTACAGGAGGCTCACTTCCAGCAGTAATGCTACCCATCATGCTTACCATGCCAACGGGTAGGGTCATACTATCACGGTTACGCATGACCGTAAGCGGCCATAGGTAGCTGTTCCATGAACCTAAGAAACTCAAAATAGCTTGAGCAGCCAGAACCGGACGCATAAGAGGAAGCATAACTCGCCAGTAAATGCCAAATTCGGTAGCACCATCAATTCGTGCTGCTTCCATGAGTTCTGAGGGTAAGGTGGTGATGTACTGTCGCATGAGAAATATGCCCAGAGCTGGTGCCATAAATGGAATAATCAAAGATGTATACGAATTGGTCCAACCAAGGCGACTCATTAAAATGAACAGGGGAATGAGAATGAGTTCAAAAGGAATCATGGTTGAACTTAGCATGATAAGAAATAGAGGCTGCCGTCCACGAAAGCGGTATTTGGCAAAGCCATAACCAGCTAACGAAGTGAAGAATAAAACTGCCAGTGTTACCAGCACAGCTACAGCCAAACTGTTAATGTACCAACGCCCAAATGGCCAATCTGTAAATAGACGCTGATAATTGGCAAGGGTGAAATTTCTAGGAATAATCGTGGGGGGAAAGGCATAGATCTCATTTAGGCGTTTAAAGGAAGCTGAGATCATCCAAAGGATTGGCCAGGCCATGATGATGCCCCCTAAAGCCACGCCAAGATTTAGCAGAATAGTACCTAGCAGCTTACTTGATTTAGGCTCGACCATCAGCGCTCACCACCTCTAAAAAGTCTAAGTTGCACCATTGAAAGCGTGAAAATAACTACAAATAAGAAGACCCCTACGGCAGAGGCATAACCGTAAAGTAGATCACTAATGCCTCTGGTATAGAGATATTGCACTACGCTCAAGCTTGCATTGGCGGGACCACCTTGCGTTAATATTTGAGGGTCGTCAAAGATTTGGATGGAGCCAATAGACACAATAACAGCAACAAATAGCATGACGGGCCTTAGAGAAGGCAAGGTAATATGAAAGAAACGTTGACGCTGGGTTGCGCCATCGATGGCTGCTGCCTCATAGAGTTCATCAGGTATAGACTGTAAACCTGCAAGAAAATAAATAGCGAGAAGTCCGGTCCAGCGCCAGAGCACTACCCCCATGACCGAAAATCTAACTACGCCTCTATTGCCTAACCAATCTACCGGCATACCCCCCAAGGCCATAATGAGTTCATTTAGAAAACCGAATTCGCGGTTATAAAGCATTCGGAAGACAATGGCAATGGCAGCAGTTGAGGTAACAATAGGCGCAAAATAAACGGCGCGCCAGAACGTGCGAAATTTAAGGCGTTTAGAGTTGAGTGCCAGGGCTTCAAGAAGGGCTAAAGGTGCCACGATAAAAAGACTTGCAACTGCATAAAAGATTGTATTCTTAACAGCTTGCCAGAAAATAGGATCTCCGGTTAGCAGGCGTTCAAAATTGCGCGTACCAAAAAATTCGGGTACGCCTAAAGCTTTCCACTTATAAAAACTGATTCCTATGGCAAAAAGGCTAGGAAGCAAAAAAAAGATAGTAAACAAAATAAAAAAAGGAGAGATAAAAAAATAGGGAGCGAAGCGGTCCTGGCGCAGACGGCCTCGAGTGTTTTTTGCTGTGAGGGCTCGAGCATTTTGACTAGCCATTTGTCCTCCAGAGGGTTAGAGGCAGGGTAAAAACCCCGCCTCTAAAAAATTTAGAAACCGAAATCGATGGCATCCTGTGTGATTCGTGTAACTTCATCAACAAAGGCTTCAGGGGTCATACTGCCGTCAAATAGTAAGGGTAAATTATCCCCTACCGCTGTAGACCAATTGGAACGGAAAGGACTTTGATACCAGACAGGTACGCCGTCGGCTAGCTGGGCATAAATTTCACCTAGTTTTTGTCCACCGTAGAAGGGGTCCTCTAGATCGGTAATGCGTGGATCATTGTAGGCCGAAAGCATCCATGGAAACATGTTTATCTTTTCAAACTTTTGGACCTGGCTCTCTTTACCTAAATACATAAAACCAATGAACTCTTTCGCTAAATCTTGATGCTCGCCTTGGCTTACGGCCCAACCTGTACCGCCCCATACCAGGGTTTTGGCGCCGCCGCCACTCCAAACAGGAGGTAAAGCAACTTTCCACTGACCAGCCATTTCTTCAACGCCTGGCATCAGGCAGCAGGAAGACCACCAATCAGGCATGACCTGACCAGCTAAGCGTCCCTCACGGTAAGCAGTAGGAATGGTTACGCCACCCCAGTGATCATCACCTAAAACCACCAAAAAGGTTCCGTTTTTTACACCTTTTTGGATAAGGTCGGCCACTTCAATGGCCATTGCGCGGTTAGCTTCGTCAGCAAAAACAAAGTTTCCATCAGCATCGAAAACAGCGCCGCCGCGCTGATCTAGCCACATCTGGAACCAGTTTCCACTGTTGGTAGCTACGTTAAGTGCTATGCCTTTTTTGCCTAGTTCTTCACCCGTAGCAAGCATTTCTTCCCAGGTTGTGGGTACTGCTACACCATTGTCTTCAAAGATCTTGGGTTGATAATAGTAAACGCTGGCGGTAAGCGAGCTTTCTAAGCCGTAAAGCTTACCGTTATAGCTGTAAATAGACATACGACCTTCGGCGTAATCACTCCGGTCAGACGCAACCAAATCATCTAAAGGTACAAAATATTTTTCGATGATGCCGTCTTTCATAAATTTGGGGAAACCACCCTGCTCGAGCCCTAAAAGGTCAGGTAAGGTTTCCCCGGCTGCTAGCGCTTCCAGATAACGATCCCAGGCATTGGGGATGATTTGAAAATCGTAGGTAAATTTGATATCTGGGTGAAGGGCTTCCCACTCGGACAAGCGTGAGTTGAAGAATTCTACATAAAGATTATCGTGAGTCCAGGCAGATAGGGTGACTTCTTCCTGGGCTTGAGCCATAAAACTACCAAACAGAACCAGTACAAGAACGTACAGCCATTTCTTCATTTTCTCTCCTTGAGTAAACACAAAACAGTCGCTAGGATAAATACAAATTTCGACTTAGGAATTGTTAAGTCTAGGAAAAGCAAGTAATTTGTTGGTCTCCTTTCTTAGAGTCACTAACATGCATAAGCAATAAGGATTAAGCCCTGCTAGGCAGAAGGTTTTATCCGCAATTGAAAATAGTACATGCCTAATGACAATGCCCTAGATTTATTTGTCAACGCGCGTTGATGATAACAGGAAGGTAGGGGAAAGTCAACGAAACCTCCCAACAAATTAATCGATTTGGAGGTGTTTTTGTAAAGCCTTTCTACTGCCACAGGATTCTCTGATAACTAGCTCGATAGGCAGCATCATTGGCTTATTGGGCAGCTTTGGGTTTTCCTTATTTGCTATGAGTATGTCTATTGCCTGTTTGCCAATTTCTTTTTGTGGCACAGCAACGGTTGTTAAAGGGGGCTGTGCGAAGTCCGATAGGGCAATGTTATCAATACTTACTACAGCAAGATCGTCAGGCACTTGCAGGGCTTTGTCCTTACAATATTTCAAAATGCCAAAAGCGACTTCATCGGTACCAGCGACAACCGCTGACACTTTTTTCAGTTTGCATTGTTGTGCTTGCTCATAACCTAATACTGCTGTGCTTACATTTGAGCTGTTTGTAGGACAAAGGCAGTGCTCATACATTGCTGCTCTAAAGCCTTCGAGGCGCAGGTCAAGGGGACCAATATAGGTAATTGCTTTGTGACCGAGCTTGAGCAGATGTTTGGTTGCTTGGTAGGCGGCAGCATGACGATCAAAGTTGATGGAAAAATTGTTTTTATATTCCCAGTCAACACACACAATATTAGGGATTCGCTCGAGGATATGCTCGAGTAAATCATAGTCACTTTCTGTCTCAAGAACCTGGTCTAATGCTAGCAAAATAAGTCCTGAGATTTCATGCTTATGAACCAGTTGATTTAGAAGCACGGGGTCTTTAAAGGATTCAAAGACTCGAATAAAACGAATATGATGGTGCAGGGCATGGGCTGCTTCTTGAATGCCGGCCAAAATGGCACCATAGTAAGGACGTTCAAATAAAACACCGTTACTCATGACAATGCCTAGTTGCTTATCAGCGACCGAATCCCATTTTTCTTTAATCAATCTTTGCGCGTATTTGTTTGGTCGATAATTAAGTTCTTTTATGGCTTTAAGAACTCGCTTGCGCGTTTGTGCCGATACGACTCTTGGTCCGTTGTTTATGACGTAAGAAACCACAGAACGCGAAACCCCAGCTTTTTTTGCAACATCAGTTTGGGTAACCTGCTTCGTGTCCTCGATCATCATAAATGTGAATCCTAGTATACCTTAGTCTGTTTTTCTGGATTGGGCAGTCATGCGGTATGCCTTTGGAGATGCATTTGTATAAGCCTTAAACCTGCGGCTAAAGTAGAAAGGGTTGTCAAATCCTAACTCAGCTGCAATATCCTGAATGCTTGTCGAGCTCAGCTCGAGTAAGCGCATAGCACGTTCCATGCGTTCCTTATCTAAAAATTCAAGGGGACTCATACCGACCTGCTCTTTAAAGAGGTGACTTAGCCTCGAGCTTGACAGATCGCACAGCTCAGCCAGATCTTTTAGCTTGACAGGTCTATCTAAATGTTGTCGTAAAAATGTTTCTATTTTGCTGATGCGTGGGTCAAGCTGCCTGCCCACCTTTGGGTTTAAATGATCAAGCCAGAGTAACACCTCTTCAAGTGCGTTCATGGCAAAGTCTTCGCGGCGTGCTTGTCCACCTGTGGCAAGGCTATGCACATCAGAAAACCGCTGGGCGACCCTCGTGTGCTCGGGGCTGATCCTGAGGTGCAACAATCCTGGTGTTAGTTCCGGTAGTTGTAAGTAGCTTAACCAGTGATGTCTTGGCTGGAAGTGTGCCCAGAGAAATTCCCAGTACTCGAGTCCAGGTTCTACACCATAATCGTGCAGGGTGTAAGGCTTTAGCATAACAGCATCTCCTGCTTGCGCCAGGAATTCACCTTGTTGGTAACCAAAGCGCCCTTTACCAGCCAGAGTATAGATAAAAAGCCAGTCAGAGGTGCCTTTACTCCGCCATGTCCTATACCCCTTTGATTGTTTGAAATAGCCTGTGAGAATCTGAAAATAGGCTTGATAATAGGTTTCTTCTGGTTGGTCAGCCATAGCAAGATCATATAGCTTTTTGACAGTTGCGTTTATTCTCTGGGTTTAAGTAAATCTCTATACTAAAACGACCGAAATGGAGCGTGTGATGCTGACAGAAGTTGAAAAAAAGCAGTTTGATAAAGATGGTTTTCTGGTTAAGAGAGCGTTTTACTCGGCAGAGCAGATTGAGGTGATTAACCACGTCTTTATGACAGAAGCCAAGGACGGGCCAGTCCCCGGCTTATCTGATACCATAAAAGCCTTAAGCCCAGATGATCCATTGGCACGTTACCCAAGAATGATGCATCCGCATCGCCACCCGGAAAAAGAGCTAGGTCAACTTGCTCTCGAGTTTCTGCTTGACCCCAGGCTCGAGCCCATCTTGCAGACGCTTTTTGAGGATGAACCCATTGGTGCTCAAACCATGTTTTACTTTAAACCGCCAGGTGCCAGAGGACAGGCGCTGCATCAGGATAATTTTTATCTGAGGGTTAAACCTGGAACCTGCATGGCAGCCTGGCTTGCGCTTGACCACACCGACGCCGAAAATGGTGGCATGCAGGTGGTGCCAGGCTCACATAGGGAAGATGTGGTTTGTCCCGAGACAGCAGACCTGAGCCAGTCCTTTAGTTCTCACTTTGTGGCGGTGCCGCAGGGCATGGAAGCGGTAAATGTGGAAATGGAACCCGGGGATATTTTGTTCTTTAACGGCAGTCTGATTCACGGCTCACCGCCTAACAGCAGCCAGAACCGTTTCCGCCGTAGCCTTATTGCCCATTACATTCCCGCTGCCTGTGAAGAAGTGGCAACCTGGTACCGCCCGCTTATGCGCTTTAACCAGGATCTTGTTCAAAAGGATTTTGTGGATGATGGCGGGCCCTGTGGCGTTATGATAAATGCGCCTCATTAAATGACATTATCTCGACAGTCTCTGGCAGGCGTATGGCGGTTTGAACTTGACCCTACTGCTTCCAAAGGCTTTACCCTTGGTCAATCAAGTGGTGCTTTGGCACATTTGCATGATGAGATTCATTTACCGGGATCAACAGATGAGGCAGGGAAGGGCATTCCTAATAGCAAGATACATCTTGACCATTTAAGCCGACCCTACGTTTACGTTGGGCCAGCCTGGTATCAGCGAGAAATCAAAATTCCTGAAAGCTGGCAGGGTAAGCACATACGACTTTTTTTGGAGCGATGTCACTGGGAGAGTGTTGCTTGGCTGAATAAGGACTGCTTAGGTCGCCAGAATAGCCTTTCAACACCTCACATCTATGAGTTAGGCCAGCTTGCCCCAGGGACATATACTTTGACTCTACGCATCGATAACACGCCTAAAATCGCTGTTGGTGATGCCATTACTTTTACGGGTTCTTTTAATCTGGCGCATTCCCTGACTGACCATACTCAGACAAATTGGAATGGCATTATAGGGCGCCTCGAGCTGCAAGCTTATGAACCGGTAATGATTGAGAATATACAGATCTATCCTGATGGTTTAAACAAAACCGCCAGGGCGCACGTTTGTCTGTATAACGCTTCAGGGCAGTGGTTTAAGGGTAGGTTGCGACTTAGTATCTCTCAGGGTTTAGAGGTTTTGGCTGAGAGAAACATAGAACTCGAGTTTGATGGAACTACCCATGCCTTTACAGAGGCTTTTGAATTGAAAAAAGCAAACCTTTGGGATGAGTTTGACCCTGCTTTACTTGTACTTAAAGCAGAACTTGGAGATGAGGTTTCTAGTTGCCCTTTTGGTCTTAGAAGCTTTTATGCCAAAGGGAAACATCTTTATTTAAATGAGCGGCAGGTTTTTTTGCGGGGTACGCTCGAGTGCTGTGTTTTTCCCCTGACAGCCTATCCACCTACAGATAAGGCCAGTTGGCTAAAGCTTATTGAAACCGCCAAAAGCTATGGCCTTAACCATTTGCGTTTTCACTCATGGTGTCCGCCGGAAGCTGCTTTTGAAGCTGCCGATGAGCTTGGCTTTATGGTACAGGTTGAAGGGCCATTCTGGGCAGAGTTTGGTTCAGATATAGAGCTTGACGCCTACGCATTCAGCGAGTCTAAGGCTATCTTGAAAAGCTACGGTAATCACCCCTCATTTTGCATGTTTGCTATTTCCAATGAGCCCAGTGGCAAAACCATGAATGACTTTTTCGCTGAGCTTTTAATAGAGCTAAAAGAGGATAATCGGCGACTTTATACCAGTGGCGCTGGCTGGCCAATGATTGATGAAAATGATTACCATCTTACCCATCATCCACGGTCTTATCAGTGGCTCGAGGGCTTAAATGCCCGGTTTAATGCTACGCCTTTTCAAACGGTCGACTACCGTGATTTTATGGCAGAACAGACCAAGCCCATTGTTTCGCACGAAATAGGCCAGTGGACGTCTTACCCTGACTATGAACAGATTGATAAATATACAGGCGTCTTGAAGCCAAGAAACCTCGAGGCATTTTCGCAATCGTTAGCACAAAATGGTCTTGCCGCTATGAACCAGGATTTTGTTCAGGCTTCAGGAAAATTGCAGACCTTACTCTATAAAGAGGAAATAGAAGCAGCCCTTCGTACGCCTGATTTTGGAGGTTTTCAGCTTTTAGACCTTCATGATTTTCCAGGTCAGGGCACGGCTTTAGTAGGAGTTTTAGATGCTTTCTGGGCAGCTAAACCCTACACAAAGGCGCAGGATTTTCGAGAATTTTGTTCGGAGACCGTCTTATTGGCACGTTTTGACAAAGTAAGCTATAGCTCAGGCGAAACCTTGTCTGTCCAGATTGAAATAGCCCACTTCGGCCCAGGGCCTTTGAAAGGACAAACGGTTCAATGGGAACTGAGTGATACTCAAACGGTTTTAAAAGGTGAGGTTAGTGTAGATGTTATCCCTTTGGGTTCAGGTATTCCTTTAGCGAATATTGCTGTACCTCTAGCTGAGTTTAATGCGCCAAGTCAGTTACGCTTGTGTTTAGAGCTTTCCGGCACAGCAATTTATAACCATTGGGATTTCTGGTTATACCCTGAAAATCTTGACCTAGACAGTGACATTTTGCTTTCCCATGATCTGGATCAAAAAACACTCGAGCACCTTGAACAAGGCAAATCGGTTTTGCTGGCGATGCCTGCTGAGGGTATCGCAAATACGATTCCTTTTGGCTTTACCACTGCCTTCTGGAATGTTGCCTGGACAGCAGGTCAAGCTCCGCATACTCAGGGCATCCTCTGTGATCCTGGCCATCCTGCATTGGCGTATTTTCCCACCCAGTTTCACAGCAATTGGCAGTGGTGGGAACTCATTCAGGGTAGCAAATGCCTGATTTGTGAGACGCTAAAGACAAAGCCTATTATTCAAGTTATAGATGATTGGCGTAGCAATCGCAAACTGGCTTTAGCCGTCGAATTTAAGCTGGGAACAGGCAAAGTGCTGCTATGTTCGGCTAATCTTTTCGGCAAAGATAGTGGCTTGGTAAGTCGGCAATTGCTTTACAGCTTCCAGCAGTACATAAAAAGCCCCGAATTTAATCCTGAGGAAGGGCTAAACTTGGCTCAGCTAAAGGCGCTAATTGACACAAAATAAGTAGGCTCACGGAACTTGTTAAGCTTTTTCCGTGAGCCATGTCTTTTAACGGGTAGTGGACCATCTCAGACAGCTAGCTTAGCTTTGATGTCAAGGTTGTAGCGAACTAAGAAAAGATGTAAGCAGATAAGGTGCATGTGCTCAGACTTGGAAAAAGATAAGGTCTTTCTGACAAAACGAGCGAGTCTTTGGCGAATAGTGTTATTAAAGCGCTCAACATGAGCGGTTAGCCCTGTTTCTTTACCGACAGCTTGATGCTGCTCATCGGGAATGACTGCCTGGTAAGCCTCCCAGAAGTCGCTGAAGACAAGACCCTTTTGATAGGACTCAGGAACATTTGACCAGAGTTTCTTACAGGTCGCAATGCCTCGTCCACCAATGACACAAGCGACCACTTGAAGGCTTTGTTTGCAAATCGCTAACCAAATCCAGCGTTTTCTATCTTTACTACGCACAAAAGACCACATTTCATCGAGTTCAAGATCGACAGCCTCAGGAGCTTCGGGGACAATCAGAGTTTCGCTAAGCGCTGGCGTTGTCTCGGCTTTTTTTTAACCACTTCCCCAATGTTGTGCGTGATATTCCAAAGGTTCTAGATACACCTCGCATACTAGAACGCTCCTGATAGGCTCGAATAATTTCTTCTTTCCTCTCCTCACTATAACCATAATTCGGATTCTCCAGACTTGCTCTATGACAGTCTTTACAATAATATCGTTGTTTCCCTTTAGGATCTTTTCCATTCTTCTTCAGCTTCTCACTCCCACAGTGATAGCATTTGATTATTTTAATCACCATCCCTTAACTTAGCAGTTTTTAGTGGACCACTACCTTTTAACGAAAGCCTAAATCTTATTTTTCATCCAGACTTGCATTCGTCCAGGTTCACGATTCGCCCAGACATAGTAGGGAATAGCAGTAACGCTAACTTTTGACGCGCTGTATTTGGCCTCTTCAACAGGTCGGTAAAGCCCTTCAAAGGCCTTTTTGTGCACTTCACCCTCGAGCTTTAGCTTAGTTACGCCGCCTAAGTCATCGCTTGGCTCGAGCCTTACGTCTTTAGCTGTTCCTGAAACTACAAAGTCGCGCAGGTCGAAGCTTTTATTATCCACTTCTTCAAGGCAATAAACCAGCGGACCACGGGTTACAGCAATCTGATCTTTAAGCTCGAGTACATAAGGATGCGCTTCTAAAAACTTGATTTCCAAAGGCAGGTCCAGCTCAACGCTGTCGCCAGCTTGCCAGTTACGGCTGAGCTCGAGGTAGCTACCTGTTTTAACCGTTTCACTGACCGCTTGACCATTGATAGTTACATCTGGCGCACGATCACACCAGCCTGGAATGCGAACCTTGAGACTGAATTCTCCGGCACTTTCTATCGTGATGCCAATTTTGCCTTCCCAGGGGTAGTTACTTTGCTGACTGAGTTTGATTTTCTGACCACTCGGCAGGGTGGTATCTAGCTGACTATCAGCAAAAAGATGCAGCCAGACGGTGTTATCACTTACGCTATAAATATAGCTGGCAAATGACGCGACCAACCTTGAAATATTGGGTGGACAGCAGGCACAGTAAAACCAGGTTTGTCTGCGGTGGGTGCCGTCATCGGCAAGGGGGTTCTGGTAGAAATAACCCCGTCCATCCAGCGACCATCCTGAGAGGATGGCATTGTAAATGGTCCACTCGAGTAAGTCAGTGTACTTAGCCTCACCCTCTAAAGCCAGCATGCGCCAGTTCCACATGACACTGCCAATAGCTGCGCAAGTTTCAGTATAGGCGCGTTCACTGGTAAGTTCATAGTCTTTGCCAAACGCCTCAAAGTCGTAGCGAGCACCAATGCCCCCGGTGACGTACATACGTTTTTCGGTCATGTTTTTCCAGAGATGCTCGAGCGTCTCTTTATAGTCTTCATCGCCTCTTTCGGCGTACAAATCAGCAACTGCAGATGTGTAATAGACAGCCCTCACAGCGTGACCCACCATAGCGTCCATCTCTTTAAACGGCTTATGGTCCTGACAGTACTCAGGGTCTTTGCGTCTGGCAAGCCCATAGCCCCTGGCCTCGACAAAGTACTGAGCCTGGTCCAGGTAGCGCTGTTCGCCTGTGGCTCGGTACATTTCAATTAGGCCCAGCTTGACCTCTTCGTGTCCGTCTACCCAGGGGCGCTTGCCACTTTCGCGGGTGCCAAAAGTGTTGCAGATAAAATCGGCAAAACGCCTGGCAACATTGATTAAACGGTCTTCGCCGGTAGCACGGTAATGAGCCACAGCGGCTTGAAACAGGTGCCCGGCGCAGTAGAGTTCGTGCATGTCGGGGTTAGTAAAACGTTCATCATGGCGCTCGAGTTCGTAAAAGGTATCTAGATAACCGTCATCACGTTGAGCAGCAGCAAGCTCAGTGATGCAGATGTCCATCATGCGCTCGAGTTCGGGGTCGCGCTCGGTCGCCAGAATGTAAGAGGCTGCCTCGAGCCATTTATAAATGTCAGTATCATTGAAGTAAAAGCCGTAAAAGCTTGATTCTCCTTCCTTGCGACCTGAAACACGGCGGAAATTATCGAGACCGCCCGTTGCCTCAATAGAGTCAAACTGAGAAGGAAGGGTAACTTCGCGGTTAAACTTTTGCCTTTTGAGCCAAAATTCATCCTTAAGCCTGACATCATTCAGGGCAACCGGGTGTAAAAGCGCATAGGGGCTTTTTGAGGTATCGACCACAATGGCGGGTTTGGGTTTGGTGCTTACGACTTGAGACATAAGAATCCTTTCTTACCTGCCTGAGCAGGTAACTAAAGCAGTAAAGTTGGAGCTGGACTTAGCCTTTTAAGCCACTCATGACAATGCCCTTGATGAAATAACGCTGGGTAAAGAAGAACAGCAAAATGACAGGCACCGTCATAGCCGTTGCAGCGGCAAGCTGTAAATCCCAGCTAATATCGGTTTGGCTGCGGAAAGAGGCAAGACCTGCCGCTACGGTAAATTTGTCAGGCGACCTCAGATAAATGATGGGTCCCAAAAGGTCGTTCCAGGCAGCCAAAAAGGTAAAGATGCCTACCGTTATAAGAGCAGGTTTTGCAAGGGGTAGGAAAATACGCCAGTAGATGCCAAACTCGGTGCAGCCGTCTATGCGGGCGGCGTCGGCAAGTTCCTCGGGGATCGTCCTGAAGAATTGGCGTAAGAGAAAGATATTAAAAGCGCCGCCGCCAAAAAAGAGCGGAACGGTCAGCGGTAAAAAGGTATTGACCCAGCCGAGCCTGGTAAAGATTAGAAAGTTTGGCACAATCAAAATGGTGTAGGGCAAAAATAGGGTAGCCATGACCACGCCAAACCAGAACTCTCGACCTTTAAAACGGACTCGAGCAAAGCCATACGCACAAAATGAGGCAGTAAACACAACCGCAATGACGTTGAGCGTCGCTATGATCATGGAGTTGCGAAAGTAAAGCGCAAAGGGTTTATAAGTCAGAGCCCTGACATAATTTCCAGGTTGAAACGGATTAGGAATCCAGGAAGGTGGATACTGAAAAATCTGGTTTTGCGTTTTAAACGAACTCGTGAGTAACCAAAGAAAAGGAATAAACATAATCGCAGCAAAGAAAAAAAGCAAGAAAATAGTTAACCAATGCCATGCCTTTTCGCTGCCGGGTTTTCTAGAAACTTTACTTAGTGCCATCCCTACTCCTTAGTTGCCCGGGGCTTCATAGTAAACCCGATTG
This sequence comes from Trueperaceae bacterium, assembly GCA_020431825.1. Taxonomy (GTDB): domain Bacteria; phylum Deinococcota; class Deinococci; order Deinococcales; family Trueperaceae; genus JAHEBB01. The sequence continues at coordinate 15,346 of JAGQHN010000042.1, forward strand.
CCAAGTACTTTGAAAACGATAAAGGAAAAAATCATCAAAAAGAAAAACAGCAGCCAGGAAAGGGCGGCGGCGTAACCCATGTTGGTACTTTGAAAGGCAGTTCGGTAGATATAGAGTACCAAAAAGAGCGTGGAATTTTGTGGCCCCCCATTGGTCATGAGCAAAGCCTGCACAAAGACCTGAAAGGAGTTGATAAAGCCAATAATCAGGTTGAAGAATATGACCGGGGACATAAGGGGAATGGTGACATTCCAGAGTTTATGCCAGCGTCCTGCACCATCCAAATCAGCAGCTTCATAATAAACATCGGGTATACCCTGGAGACCTGCAAGAAAGATGATCATGGCCCCACCAACCCCCCAGGTACTCATAATGATAAATGCGACCATGGCCCAGCTTGGTTCTTGTAGCCAGGCGATTTTGGCACCGCCCAGAGCTCTAATGGCAGCATTTAAAAGGCCAAACTCGGTATTGAAAATCCAGGCCCACAGCAGCGCACCTGCGACTGCTGGAACAATACTTGGCAAAAAGTAGATAGTGCGAAAAATGGCGATGCCCGGAATTTGTGTGTTAATGAGTAAGGCCAGAAAAAAGGCAAAAATAAGGCCTATAGGAACCGAGGCAAAGGTATAAATGAACGTTGACTTTAAGGATTGCAATAAAATAGGGTCGTTAAATAGCCGTTCGATATTTTGAAAACCAACATAGCGAGGAGCGCTAATCAAATTCCATTTCTGAAAAGTGAGATTGGCAGCCACCAGGGCAGGGGTTAGAAACCAGAAAATAAAGCCGAGAATAAAAGGAGTAATAAAGATATAACCGACAATGGTTCGGCGCTGGGCCAGACTAAAGCGAGAAGCTTTGGTTTTAGCTGGAGGGGTGGTTTTAGCATCTATCATTAGGTACCTTTTTCAAAGGTGGAGCGTTTCTGTTAGGTGCAAAAGGAGAAGGGGAGTCGGCGAAACCCGACTCCCCAGCGTTTTAGCGGTTAGCCTCGAGCACTTGATTGGCTTGTTTGACAGCTTTCGGGAAAACATCCTCAACAGGCTCACCATTGGCGAGAGCGTCAAAGGCGGGTTGTAAGTAATCGTTTTGCGCTTCGATATAGCCAGCAGGCAAGCGTGCAGCAACCCCGTGCTTGGGTATATAGTCGCTAACAAATTGGCGGTAGTTATCAGGGTGAACGCCCTCGGTAATCCAGGTAGCCAGACCTTCTTCAGTGGCCAGCGCCGTTTGGCTGGGTAGCCAGAGGCCAATTTTCAGGAACTGGGTCTGATAGAAAGGCGTAGAAAGGAAACGTACCCATTCCCAGGCTTCTTGAGGATGTTTGCTACCGGCTAGAACACAGTGAAAGTGCGCTTGCATAATGGTTGCAGGTTGTTTCATTTTGGGCAGAGCACCTGTTCCCATGGGTACTTGCATAAGGCTGGGGTTCATCCAGGAAAGCGCCCAGGAACCGTCAACGCCCATTGCTAAGCGGTTGCTATCAATCATCTGAGTATTGTTCATGCCCAGATTGGTTAAGGCAGCACTCCTTGGAGCAACGTTATGAACATAAATGAGGTCAGAGAGACGCTGCAAAGCCTCCATAGCTTCTGGGCTGTCTAAACCACTCAGGCCGTCATCGGTAATAAACTGACCACCATTTGAGTGAACGGCGGCCGCTAAGGGCATCCACCACATAGGCCAGTCAACAGCCCACTGCTGAATGTTTTCTGCATCAAAGCCCGCGTCACCAGGGTGTCTGCCATTGGCATCTTTGGTGAGCTGTTTGCAGACTTCAACAAAGTTATCCCATTCCCAGATTTCGTCATCGCCAAAGCCTGGAGGCGTGATGCCTGCTTCATCAAAGAGGGCCTGATTATAATAGATATGATGGGCAACCCAGGTAGAACCAATACCATGCCAGCGACCATTGGCATCGGCGGAGCGGTTAGACTCTTGTGGTTGGATGAAGTAATCAGCCTGCCCTAACAGCGGATCTGCTTGAATCTGATCAGTGATATCTAACAGGGCTCCGTTTTGACGCAGGGTTTCATACTGGTCGGCAACAATAAACGAGGTATCAGGAGCTGTACCTGCGGCAATATTGGTTAACAGAACAGTGCCATATTCTCCGGCATCGGGGGTGTGCTGCCACTCAACTTTGATTTTGTTTTGCTCTTCTTCAAAATGAGCAATGGCGGCCTTTACGCCTTCATCTTCAGCGACGCCACCCCAACCCCCAAAGCTGATATTGGTGACATCTTGGGCACGAGCTAAAAATTGGGCTTCACGCGGTGATAAAAAAGCGCCAGCTGCAGCCGTAGCGCCCATTATTTGTAAAAAACGACGTCTTGAATAGTTTTGATTAATTGGCATTAGATTCTCCCTTTATGAGTTAGTGGACAAGGACGATTAAAAAGCTGTGATTTGCGAAAAGCTCGAGCTCTATATCTTATACTTTCACCGTCCTTCCCGAACTTAAGGCAAAGTGCTATCAGAACGATTCCGCCCTTGCAAAGCAACTTGCTCTACAGGGCACTGCTATGACGAATGCTTAGTCTCTATGGTTACATATGTTAGGCTGGTCAGCAAGATGTAAATTGCCTAAAAAACAAGGACAATTCCGACTATTTGCTTCATTAATTATGAATGACTTAAACCTTAACTCGAGCCTGCCTATAGAGGCCAAAAACGCTGGCTTTTTTGTTTCCAGAGGTAAAGGTGAACACCCTGACCGGGTCTTAAGCAGTCATGAACTCATTTTTGTGACCAAAGGTGTTTTGAGCATTATTGAGGGTAACCGCGTGTTTCATGTATCTGAAGGGGAGAGTCTTATTCTGTGGCCGCAGCGCAGGCATAAAGCTGCCAGCTCTTTTGGCCCTGACCTGCGCTTTTACTGGTTGCACTTTGTGCTCTACGAAGCTGATGGTAAGGAACAACTGAGCATTCCCCAGCATATAAAAGTTAAACGCCCCGATCACCTGACCAGCTTCTTCCGGCGTTTTTTGGACGATCAGGAGGGCAATGCCCTGACGCAGGTTTCTGCAAATTTGCTGGTCATGCTGATGCTCTCAGAAGTGGCAGACTCGAGCCACACTGAAACGCAAGAGGACGAAAGTGCTTCGGTTTTAGCCAGCCGGGTGAATACACTTATTCGTACGCACTATCACGAGCGTCTAAATACCTCAATCATTGCCAAGAAGTTGCGCCGCAATCCTGACTATCTGGGTAGGATTTTTAAAGATATTTATGGGCATACCATAACCGATGCCATCAACCAGTACCGCTTAAAACAAGCCAGAAAACTGCTCTTGGAGAGCCAGCAGAAAGTTGATGAAATTGCACAAAGTTGTGGATACGGCGATACGGGTTACTTCCGGCGTCTCTTTAAGCGCTCAGAAGGCATATCCCCCAAGCGCTTTAAAAGTTTGCATGCCAAGTTGCATGTCAATACCGAATAAGATGCTCATAATAAGCCTGTTTTAGTTTTACCTAGTGGAGGTAGCATAATGGAGCAAGGCCGGGATTACCCCATTCACCCCGTCGAATTTACCAAAGTTAGTTTTGAAGATAGCTTTTGGTTGCCCAGACTGGAAACGAACCGTAAAGTAACCATTCCTTATGATTTTGAAAAATGTGAAGCTACCGGGCGCGTTGACAATTTCTTAAAAGCTGCCGGTAAAATGGCAGGTGCCCACACCGGACTGGTTTTTAATGACTCAGATGTTTTTAAAGTGATAGAGGGGGCTGCGTTTTCACTCAGTCTGCACCCAGATGCTGAGCTAGATGCCTATCTTGATAAGCTCATTGCTATTATTGCTGATGCGCAGGAAGAAGACGGCTATATTTATACCTCTCGTACTGTTAACCCGGAGGCAGTTAGTGCAGACCGTGAGGGGCTCGAGCGCTGGTCAAACCTGAAATTCAACCATGAGCTTTATAACCTGGGACATATGTATGAAGCCGCCGTGGCGCACTATCTGGCAACGGGTAAGCGAAATTTTTTAGATATTGCTGTAAGAAGTGCTGACCTGATTGACAGGGTGTTTGGCCCGGATAAAAAGCGAGATGTTCCTGGACACCAGGAGGTTGAACTAGGGCTGGTTAAGCTGTACCGCGTTACTGGTGACGAGCGTTATTTAAAGCTGGCGAAATTCTTCCTTGATGAACGTGGTCACTACAATGGTCGGGAGGAGAATAAGCTCTTTGGCATTCCTGGTTACGCGCAAGATCATTTGCCGGTGACCGAGCAAACGGAAGCGGTGGGTCACTCAGTAAGGGCCGCTTATATGTATGCTGGTATGGCCGATGTTGCTGCATTGACCGGAGACGAAGCCTACATAAAAGCCCTTGATGCTATCTGGGAAAATGTGGTTTACAAGAAGCTCTATCTGACAGGAGGCATAGGCGCACGGCACCACGGCGAATCGTTTGGCGATGACTATGAACTGCCCAATGCTACTGCCTACACTGAAACCTGCGCTGCCATTGCCAACATTTACTGGAACCACCGTATGTTTTTATTGCACGGGGACAGCAAGTATCTGGATGTACTCGAGCGCACCCTTTACAACGGCTTTCTTTCAGGAATTGCCCTGTCAGGCGATACCTTTTTTTACCCGAATCCACTCGAGTCTGATGCCAAGTATGAGTTTAACCGCGATGGGGGCTTCAGACGTAACCCCTGGTTTGAATGTTCCTGCTGTCCCACCAATATTGTTCGGCTTTTACCTGCGCTTTTGGGTTATGTGCTGGCACAAAAAGATGACACCGTTTTTGTCAATCTTTATGCTTCAGGCACAGGCGAACTTGATCTGGGTGGACAAACTGTTCGGCTAACGCAGGAAACGAATTATCCCTGGGATGGTAAGATAAAACTGTCACTGGAAACTGAAAACCCCATGCGGTTTAAACTGGCTTTGCGCATTCCTGGCTGGGCGCAGGGAGAACCTGTTCCAGGCGATCTCTATAGCTATCTGGGCAAAAAGGATAAGGCCATAACACTCATGCTAAATGGCGAAAAGCAAGATATCAAACAAGAAAATGGTTTTGCGGTCTTAGAGCGCGAGTGGCAAGCTGGAGATGTTATAGAGCTTGATTTACCAATGCCCATAGAACGCGTTCTTAGTCACAGAAAAGTTGAAGAAAATCGTGACAAGGTTGCCGTAGAGCGTGGACCGATTGTTTACTGCGCTGAAGCCACTGACAATGGTGGTCATGCGCTTGATTTGACCTTGGCGGATACTGCCGAATTAAGTGCTGAGTACAAGCCTGATATGCTTGGCGGTGTTACGGTTATTAAAGCTGAGGGCTTAACGCTTATTCCTTACTATGCCTGGGCACACCGAGATGTGGGAGAAATGGCGGTCTGGTTAAAGCGAGGTTAAAGTACAGCTTGCTGCTGTTACGCATGCCTAACTCAAAGATTTTTGCGAATGAAAGTCCAGGTGTTTTGTCTGGACTTTCATTATTTGAGCAAGCTATTCAATTTTCAAGAAAGATCTATAAAACAATTTTTTGGGCTGTTTAGGGAGGTACAGGGATAGATGGTTGCTCCTCAAAAAGTTTTCCATTCTTCTGCTAAAACTGCAAATATCACATCATCAGCCCACTCGCCTTTAAACCATAAACTTTTCCTGAGCTGTGCTTCCTGCTTCATGCCAAGGCGCTTCATTAAGTTTATTGAAGGGGCGTTGCGCGGGTCGGTTATGCCATAAATGCGGTGCAAGCCTTGCTCCTTGAAGGCATGATTTATTAAGGTTTTGACAGCTTCCGTTGCTAAGCCTTTGCCTTGAAATCTGGGGTCAAAGGTGTAGCCAATTTCTGCCTGTTTGCCAGCCTCATCCATCTTAAAATACAGATCGCCTATAAGTTCATCCGATTCTTTTAGCGCAACAGCAAATTGAAAACTATCATTGGCGGTAAAAGGCTCAACGACTTTGCAGCCGTTTATAAGCTTTTTGGCGCTTTCTGTGTCGTAGTTTTCCCAGAGTTGCATCCAGGCAACTTCGGGTAGATTGCGGTAGGCCACCAGGGGCGCTAAGTCATCGTCTCTTAAACGGCGCATGCGGAGCCTTGGGGTTTCCAGAGATTCAAACCTTGCCCTGCTTTGTCTTGCCAGGTAATCAGGTTGCAACAGGCTCATAACAATGGCACTTTGAAACTTGCCTTCCCAGAGGAGCACATCGCGCCTTATGCCTTCTTGTATAAAGCCGTGTTTTTTGTAAACATGCTGCGCTCTGGGGTTAAAGTCATAAACCTCGAGTTCAATCCGGTGCAGGTTTAACGTTTTAAAGCCAAACTCGAGCACCAGCTCTGTAGCCTCGGAGCCGTAGCCTTTTTCGCGGTTCTCAGTCCCAGATATCGCAATGCGAAAATTTGATGAGCGGTTATCCCAGTCGATGTCATTGAGCACGACTTCGCCGCGGTAGCGGTTTTCACCGGGCAAGGTAATAGCAAAGTCATACCGGTCTTCTTCGGTCGGAACCCTTGCACAAAATGCCTGAACTTGCTCGAGGCTAAAAGACTGCTTTGTGCCTGTAAGCTGCATAGCCTCTTTGTCGCTCAGGCTTGCATACATAGCTTCGGCATCTTCGGGGCCAATCGGTCTTAGAATGACGGTTTTTCCTCTAAGGGTAGGTTTTTCGGGCATGACTCATCCTTTGGTTTTGACAGTTCAGCTTAGCTTAAATGCCTGAACTGAGAAGTTTTCCAAGGGTTGGAGCAGTCACAGTCGTCAAAGTTTGTGGTCACAAGCTGGTCACAGCTACTTTTTTAAGCTTCTGGCATCGCTTGAATAAAGCGAATTTTGTGGAGGAAACCATGTTTAAAAAAATATTATCTCTGTTAGCGCTTGTTGTTCTTTTTGCAGCCTGTAGCACGACTCCTGAACCTACGCCAGACCCGGGTGATAACCCTGAGCCCGGTAGCGGCTCACTACCTCAGGAATTGCAGGGTGAGTGGTTCGCAGGTTCGATCTCGAGCATTCAGTTTTATGACCCCATTACAGGAGACTGGGCAGCTCCTAATGGCTCGGGCTTTTACATGATCTTTAAGGCTGATGGCAGTTATGAAGAAGGGGCAGTGATTAATTCGACCCAGTACAATTGCTCTTTGCAACTCCTTGGTGTGGCCAAAGGCACAGCAGAAGTAAACGGTACGAAACTGACCTTGCATCAAACCCAGCGCAAAGTCCATGTATCAAATACCTGTGGAAATGCCAGTGATAGCAGCGAAGGTATCAAAGACTATGTATATGGCATTGAGTTTAAGGACGATGCTTTTGGAACACCAGCCCTTTTTCTAACCGAAACAGATGGTAGCCCACATGGCACCTTTTATCCCTGGGGAAATGCTGATCCAAATCCAGAACCCTCTTCCTTAAGTCTCTCAGGAACAGTCCTTGCACCAGCAGGTGGTGATGTTGCTGGAACCACGATTTACGCCTGCTATGTTCAGGGCGAAGGCTGTCACAAGGCGAAGAGTAAAACGCTAGAAATCAGCAGTCATGGTAGTAGCGCCAGCTTTGCTTTTGAAGGTTTAGAGAATGCCCCTTACTTCCTTCTTGCCTTCGGAGATGCCAATAGTAACGGTGAACTTTTTGATGATGACGATACTTATGGTGAAGTTTCAACAGAACTTGCCCCACCCCAGGCGGGGCTCGAGCTGCAACTTTACTATCTGAAAGACTTTGATCAACCCGAACCTGAGCCTGAACTTTCCATATCCGGTACGGTGACGGCACCAGCAGATGGCGATGTGCAAGGAGTCACGGTTTTTGCCTGTGTGATAGTTGGCGATGCCTGTGATGAGGCCAGAAGTCAGGTTTTTACGATTAGTTCAAGGGGCCCATCAGCCATGTTCGAATTTGTTGGGCTCGAGTCCACCCCTTACTACCTCTTTGCCGCTGCCGATGCCAACGGCTCGGGTGAACTGGATGCTGGCGATTACTTTGTGGAATATGGCGAAGTGACACCTCCAGCTAACGAACTCACCTTAGAACTTCAGGTTATTCAATAAACACAATTCAGGCTGAGGGTTAGCCCTCAGCCTTTTGAAAGGAAAGTTATGAAACAACTTACTCGTCTTATAGGCTTACTGGTCGTTTGCTTCGCTACCGCTTGTACAGAGGGCTCGAGTCCTAACCCCACGCCCAATCCAGAACCACAGCAAGGGCACAGCGTGGTAGGTTCGGTGCTTGATACCGCAGGAAAACCCCTTTCAGGTGCTTTAGTCTGGCTCGAGCCAGCGCTAACCACGGGTCTTACCCAGACCCACACAGATATTACAGGCCATTACAAAGTTGAAGGGCTTATAGATGTACCTTACTACGCCAAAGCCTGGACTGAAATTGACTATAATAATCAACATTTTTGTCTGCGCCTGGCTATGCCTAATCTGACCGACTATGATTCTTTTGTGCCCAGTCAGGGTGCTGTCCGCAATTTCCAGTGGCAATTAACGGGTGCTATTCCAGGACTATCTGAAGGATATTTTGGGGGTGAGATCAGGCTTTTTAGAGAGGGAGATATGAAAGGGGCAAAGGTTCAACTGAGTTTTACCCCTACAATGCCCCTGGCTGACGGGAGTACAGGTCAGGCGTTTACCCGAAGCCTTGATCTTGATGAAGAGCTCATGCTGTATGACATACCACTCGGTCACTATCAGGTATCTGCGGTTTTGCTGGAAAACAGTGATGTTATTCCTTTGCATGTTGGTTTGGAAAGCTCCTGGACCGGGTATGAAGGGCAGACAGAAACAGCAGATTTTGGCTTTAGTTCTTCGTCTCTTTACTGTGGCAATGATAATGGCATTGATCGGGGTTTTCTTTATCTGAATAGCCCCTTTGAGTACGAGTAACTAGAATTTGCCCAGTCTCAAAAGGATCGGCTCTTTGAAACATGCTTGACAAAATGTTGTCGTAGCTCTACCATAATGAATCATGATTCATAAAATTGAATTATGATTCATTTAGAGAACAATGGCAGATCTTAAAGCCGACTTACAAAACCAGCTAAATGGTCTAAAGCAAAACCATATTCTTGAGGCAGCGATAAGTGTATTTTCTGAAAAAGGGTTTCACCGCGCAAAAATAAGAGACATCGCTAAAGCTGCTGGGGTGGCCGATGGGACGGTTTATAACTACTTTTCCAGTAAAGATGATCTGCTCCTGGGCATCTTAAATAAGCTTAACGAAACCGAAAGTCGGCCAGCGCAGTTTGAGGCCTTGGGACAGGAAAATCTGGAAGCTCTATTTCAAGCACAAATGAAACACCGCTTTAGCGTCATGATGGCAAATAAGCGCATTTTACAGGCAGTCTTACCAGAGGTTCTCAGCAATGCCGAATTACGTGATCTGTATTTCACAAAGGTCATTTTACCTACGATGACACAAGGGGAAAACGCATTTTCTAAAGTCCTAGCAACAAACAAAGTTTCAGCAATGGCTCTTGTTCGGGCAATGGCTGCGTCGCTCTTTGGTCTGGTCGTCCTGACACTACTGGGAGATAAGCAGAGTGAGGAGAGTGCAGATGAGATGATTGCTTTTTTGGCAAAAAGTTTTGCCAGAGAGCTTGAGGGCAACCTGTAAAAGCTCATTGTGTGACAGGTCATTTCAATGGTCTAGCGCTCGAGCCTGTCAAATTCACAAAGACTGCATCCTGAGAATTTTTCCTTTTAAAAGTATCTGGAGAAACGATGATTGTTGACGTAAATTCACTGACTTATTGCTATCCAAAAACGCAAAAAGCTGCTCTAAACAAGTTGACCTTTGGCATTCAAGAAGGCGAAATTTTTGGCTTTTTAGGGCCAAGTGGCGCAGGCAAAAGCACAACGCAAAAAATTCTTATTGGCCTGCTGAAAGAGTTTGAGGGGGAAGTTAAGGTGTTTGGACGTAGCTTAAGAGATTGGAAGCAAGATTATTATGAACGCGTTGGTATCTCTTTTGAATTGCCCAATCACTATTTAAAACTGACAGCTCTGGAAAACCTGCGCTATTTTAGCCAGCTCTACAAGGGGCCAACCGCACGCCCTGAAGACGTGCTCGAGCAAGTGGGGCTATCAGAAGATGCAACCAAGCGGGTTGCCGAATTCTCCAAGGGTATGAAGAATCGGCTGAATCTGGCCCGGTCTTTGTTACATAAACCTGGACTTTTGTTTCTTGATGAGCCTACCTCAGGGCTTGACCCGGTCAATGCCAAGCGAGTGAAAGACCTGATTCGGCAGATGCAGCAGGCAGGAACCACCATTTTCCTGACAACGCACGCCATGTCGGTGGCTGAAGATTTATGTGATCGGGTGGCGTTTTTGGTGGAAGGGGAAATCAAGCTGATAGATAGCCCTCGTGCCCTCAGGCTCGAGCACGGCAAACGCCAGATTCGAGTTGAGTACGGTTCATCAGACAGTCGTTACGAACAAGACTTCTCGCTTGATGATCTTGGCAGCAATGAGGGGTTTTTAGAATTGTTAAAGCACGAGCGAATTCAGACCATACATACTCAGGAGACAAGTCTTGAAAACATCTTTATTCAGGTGACCGGCAGGCAACTCGCATGACGCGTTTTGGCTCGAGCCTGAGAACCGAAGTTATTGTGCAATTTCGGCAAGGGTTTTACTTTGTCAGCCTGTTCGTTATTGTCATTTTTAGCCTTTTGCTGGCTCAATTACCCAAGCAAAATTTGAAACTTGAGATGGTCATTCCTGGCTTTCTGGTAATTAACTTTGTGCTGACCACCTTCTTTTTTGTGGGTGCGCTGGTGCTGCTAGAAAAAGCAGAGGGCAGTCTCTTTGGACTGGCAGTCAGTCCGCTGCTCGAGTATGAATATTTGCTGGCGAAAGTGGTTTCACTCACGGGGCTGGCCGCCCTTGAAAGTCTGGCTGTTGTCGGACTGGTTTTCGGCTGGCAGTTTAAATTCGCTTATTTGCTGCTCGGTATGCTTGTTTTAGGTGCGCTCTATACGCTGCTAGGCTTTAGCATTATGGCGCGTTTTCGCTCTATCAATGACTATTTGCTGCCTGCTGGATTGGCCGTGACCTTGCTCATTTTGCCCCTGCTTGATGTTCTGGGAATCTGGCACTCGAGCCTCTTCTACCTGCACCCAATTCAACCAGCGCTACTTCTTATGCAGGCTGCGTTTCGCCCTCTGACGTTTTGGGAATTGTGTTTTGCTGGTCTGGCCTCCTTTGTCTGGCTGGGTCTCGTATTTGTGTGGGCGCAGGAGGTTTTTAGACGAATCGTAAGGGCAGGTGGTTGAGATGAGTAGCTTTGGTCTTGTTCGCGTTTTAAGTACCACGGATCTCAAAAATATTCGCCGTGACCCCCTGCTGGCCTGGTTGCCATTAAGCCCTTTACTGATGACTTTTCTCTTTCGCTTTGGTCTACCTGCCCTGCAAGAATTTGTGGGGCGTTTTGGTCTGGAATTAGCACTGTATTATCCGCTGTTTATGAGCAGTTTCATGATGCTGGTGCCCACCTTGATTGGTATGGTGATTGGCTTTTTGCTGTTAGACGAGAGAGACGACCGTACCCTCCAGGCCCTGCAGGTTACCCCTGTTCCCCTGCCTGCGCTATTAGCCTATCGCCTTAGTTTTCCTATGTTGCTTGGCTTTCTGGTAACGCTGCTCTGTTACCCACTGGCGGGCATAAGCCCATTACCCCTTAAGCATCTTTTTTTGCTTGCCTTACTTAGCGCTGTCAATGCCCCCTTAACTGCGCTTTTGCTCCTGACTTTTGCTGAAAACAAAGTTGCGGGTTTTGCTGTACTCAAGATGTTAAATACGGTCATGCTTTTACCTGTAGCCGCCTATTTTGTGGGCTCGAGTCTGCAATACGTTGCCGGAATCATTCCTACCTACTGGGGGCTAAAAGCTCTCTGGTTAGCCGCAAATGGCCAATCTTATGCCCTAGTTTATGGTCTGGGGATAGTAAGCAATGGTCTACTGCTTGCCCTCTTGCAATATCGCTACCTGAAGACGCTCCGCTAGACAGTCACAGGTCAGTCACAGCATAAATTCTAAGCTCTTTTCAGCACGAGCGATGCCTCGTCCTAAAAGGAGTTTAAGATGTCTAAATATGCTTTTCTTGTCTGCTTAATCCTGCTGCTTGGTAGGGCAGTAGCGCAAAACCAGCCTTTCTTTTTGCCTACAGGTGCAGATGTTTATAACACTTATAGCCCAACGGTAGAAACGGATAGCCAGGGCGGTATTCATATGGTTTATCCAGCCTATATCCCAAGTGACGCTTTTTATGCGTACTGTCCGTCGGACTGCAGCTCTCCTGAACAGGTTTCTGTCGTCACCTTCTCTACTGCTGATGATGGCACCGTCCATAACACTATGCTGGCACTAGATAGTCAGGGCAAACCGCAGGTGCTTATAGCAACAGGAACGACCGTCTACTACGCAACTTGCACCGGAGACTGCCGCAAGGAATCTGCTTGGACATTAAGCAAAATCATGAATCATGCAGGAGATAAAGAACTATCGGGTGAAGCTTTTGCGCTTGACCCCCAGGGTCATCCCAGGTTTGTAATGCACAGTTACCGGGCCTATTTAGGTATCGGTGCGCCTGAACCAGGAACGTTTTATCTAAGTTGTGACACGAATTGCCACGACGCCTCAAGCTGGCAAGAGTCTCAGATAAGCCCTCAAATCTGGCAGGAAACGACCTTAAGAATCAGTCAGGATGGTGTGGCGCATTTGGCAATGGTGGCCGAGGTAGATACGCTAGGACAGATTGCTGGCTACGCTGAGTGCCGTAGTAATTGCCACAGCGAAGAAGCCTGGCCGGTGGTGGGTTTGTTTTATGCCTATTCAGACCGCTACGTTGAAGAAATCGACCCGGCAATCAGCATGGTGCTTAGCCGTGAGGGAAATCCTCGCATTGTGACTCTGGCAAAAGATGACGATGGGGCACGCTTTATTGTTTACTCGAGCTGTGACGCAAATTGCACTGCTGAAGATGGCAGTACCTGGCAACATAACTCTCTTTTAGATGGAGACGTGATTGGTGATGGTCTTGATCTTGCTCTTGATGCTCAAGATAGACCCCGATTTGCCTACGTAGCTGACTACAATATTTTTCTGGTCTACTGTAACGAAAGTTGTTTTGATGATAGTGATGCAGGCTGGCATCTGGATAAAGTTGAACTGGGTTCTGATATGCCGCCCGATATGATTATTCCCTATGCTGACTGTACTGTCGCCGCCTGGTTTTTGCGCCAGCCCTCCCTGGCTATTGGCACTGATGGCTTGCCAAAACTTGCCTGGCGTGCCGAAGATATAAGTGGTGGGGGAGAACCTGACTATCAGAAACAAGCCTGGGAAGCCGATTGCCGAGCAGGTGCCGATATGACCTTAAATCGTTTTGTCGCCCTTTCTGGCTATGATTTTAACTAACGCCCGGTGACCTAGCATGTCCCCTTACCTTTATGAAACGGTTATACAGGATATTTTGTCGGCCCTGCTCGAGCCTAACCAGGCAACCCTGGAACTGCTCTTTTCTCCTTCCGTAAGCTGTCACCTTGGGGGACAAACCTATACGGGTTTTGAGACAGTACTAAAGCTCTGGCTAGAGTTTAGGCAGAGCCAGGTAGGGCTCGAGCTTAAGCTGGAGTCCTGCCTTGTCAATGATCACGGTGCCGCTGCGCTGTGCCGCTACTCTCTAAGCCGGCATGAAAACGGAAAGTCGGGCAAGGTTCTCTGCTGGCTATACTTTAAAGCGGGACAGCTAACTGAGTGTACTTTTTACCAGCAGGTTTAAGAGACTTATAGTCGCAGACATTGACATTAAAACTTAGGAGTTTAAGGTTGGCTCGATAAACCTCAATACTGCTGTTGATAGGCAAAAGGTGCTTCAGATTGAGGCTTTAGATTGAGGCTTTTAGCCATTCAAGGCAAGACCAGTTGCCAGATTAAAGCAAGATTTACCTTCCACATAAACCAGAACCTTTTTGTCACAGGTCAGTCACAGGCTGATTTATACCTTAGTAATAGACCGCAGTTAAGCGGCAAGGAGTGAACTATGTTCGTATTAGAAAAAACCACAGATCAGTTTCAGGAGCTTCGTTCTCAGGTTTTGGGTCAGGTACTCGAGCCCCATGAGCCAGGGTTTGCCCAGGCAAGTCAGGGTTGGTCGCTAGGGCATAAGCATCAGCCAAAAGCAGTTTTAGTAGCCAAAACAACTGCGGACATTGTTGCAGCCGTGCAGTTTGCCCAGGTTCACGGTCTGGCAATTGCAGTTCAGGCAACAGGTCACGGCTTTGTGCGCGCAGCTGATGACGCGCTGCTTATCAACCTGGCTGGGTTAACCAAAGTGCAGGTTAATCCAGCCAGTCAAACCGCAACCGTTCAAGCAGGTGCCAGCTGGGCACAGGTACTCAAAGCTGCGAGTCCTTATGGCCTTACCGGACTTTTGGGAGATACTCCTAGTGTTGGCGCGGTAGGTTACACGCTGGGTGGTGGCATGGGCTGGTTTGGTCGCAAGTATGGACTGGGCTGTGACGCTCTTCTGGAAGCGCAAGTAGTTACTATGGATGGACAGCTGCGAACCGTTAGTGCTGAGCACCAGGCAGAGCTTTTCTGGGGCTTAAAAGGAGGAGCAGGTGGTCTGGCTATCGTGACGGAAATGACGATTAAACTTTACCTGGAAAGTGCCGTCACAGCAGCGCAATTTGTTTTTCCCCTCGAGTATGCCAGGCAAGCCATGGAAGGCTACCGCGAGTGGCTCAAAAGGGTACCTGATGAACTAAGCTCGAGGCTTATGTTTGCCCATGGTCCAGATGTGCCGTTTTTGCCGCCCTTTCTTAGAAACCAGACGGCTCTAATCATACAAGCTGTTTATGCGGGTCCAGAAACAGAAGCCGCGAAAACGCTAGAAGCACTAAGCTTTATTCCAGGGAGCATTGCGCAGATAATAAACCGAATACGTCCTGCCGAACTAGGAATGTTTTTTGGTGCGCCGCCAGCCCCGAGTGAAAGTGTGGGCCAGGCCGAGCAGCTTTCTGAATTCTCCGATGAAGTCATCGAGCTTGCATTGGCTTTTGCCAAGTCTCAACCTGCGCCCTTTTATATGTTTGAATTGCGGCAACTGGGTGGAGCAGTAGCGAATATTAGCCATGAGGTAACGGCTTTTGCTCACCGCAATGCTGCATTTTTGCTCAACTACCATGCTCTTGTTTTTAGCCCTGAAGTGCGGGCAAAATCGCAACTATCAGTTTCTGCCTTTAGCAAGCTCTTTGCGCCTGTTGCCAGCGGCGAGATTATGCCAAACTTCCTGAATGGTGATGAAGGTGAAGCGCGTGACCACGCTGCCTATCCCGGCTTAAAAAGCATGCGTCTGGCAATGCTAAAAGCCCGATTCGATCCAGAAAATCGCTTAAGATACGCCCGCACGCCAGGGTCTCGCTCGGGTGCATAGTTTGAAGATGACTTATTCGTTCAAGTATGCTTTCAACGCTTTAGCGGTATGATGGTTCAAAACCTTTGCAAAGCTCGAGTGCAGTTAAGAGGCTCGAGCTTTCTATAAAGCAGGAGCCTACTGTGACAGACCTTTTGACCCTCTATGATCATGATTTGCGCATTGCTCATACTATTCCAGGTGTTCACAAAGAGGTCTTGCCCACTTTGGTCCGGTTTATGCGACCTGCCCCTGGCATGAACTACGTTGCCTATAGCCATTTGGTTGGGCAGGATTTAGACGCAATCATTGAGGAGCAGATTGCCTATTTCTCAAATTTTGAACAGCCGTTTTCCTGGCATGTCTGTGACCATGATCTGCCTGCTGATTTGCAAACGCGGTTGTTTAAGCATGGGTTTAAGCCAGATGATGACCCCGATGCCGTTATGATTTTAGACCTTGAGAAGGCTCCCCAGATTTTGCTCGAGCCAGCTTCAAGGGTGCGCCTTGTAACATCTGAAAGTGAACTTGATGAGGTGATTGCCGTAGAAGAACAAGTCTGGGGTGGCCAGTTTGGGTGGCTCAAACAGCGCCTGGCTGCGCACATGGTCATCCCGGACTATCTTAGTATTTATGTTGCCCATCTTAATGCACGACCAGTTGCCAGTGGCTGGGTTTTCTTTAATCGTGATAGCGCGTTTGCCAGCTTGTATGGCGGCTCGACTGTTGCGGCGTACCGAAATCAGGGTTTCTACACGGCGGTATTGGCAGCAAGGGTACAGGAGGCAAGAGCCAGAGCTTACCGCTACCTTATGACCGGAGCCAGTACCATGAGCAGGCCGATACTCGAGCATTATGGGTTTGAGTTTCTAACCTACCACTACAGCCTGGAATGGCAAGGTAGGCAAAACAAATAGCACTTGCCTGTTACAAAATCTTTTTATGCAAAGGTTGATTTAAGAAGGGTCTTCTAAGCTCTTTATCCAGACTGTCAGCCGTATCAAATATCCAGTCCTGCGCCTGTTGTAAATAGCTTGATTCCCTCGAGTCCCCCATAGCCTTAAAAATCTGATGGGCAGAAAAATAAAGTGCTGCTGGACTGCTGAGAGAGCCAGGAAAGCTAAGCGCCGTTTCGATGTCTTTGTGGGCCATGCCGGGTTGATTGCTGTCTATAAAGTAATCTGCCCTTAGATGGTAGGCACGTGCGGCTAAAAGGTTCAGGTTAAGAGTGGTGGCTCTGGTTAAAGCCTGATTGACTAGCTCGAGCCTTTTATCGCCATCTATAAACCCTGCCTTTGCTAACAGGTAGCGAATGCTTACCTCGGGTTTGTTAAGCTGAGAAACTTGTTGCTGAAGCTTGTCTAGAATCTCTTCTTTGTCACAAAGGGTTGCCAGTTCGATGCTTGCAAGTAATTGGAAATTTATCTCTGAATCTCCCTGTGCAAAAAAAGCCTCGAGTTCAGCAACGGCCGCTTCTTTTTGCCCTACTGCACTGAGGATTCGAGCCAGTGGCAAATAAGTTACTTTAGGATGCTCCTCGCGGTCATAGGTTTCGGCAAGTTTGATTTTTTCCCAGGCCTGAGCCAGTTCTCCTCTGGCAAGATAAACCTGAGCCTCGACACTAAGAGGCCATACGTAACCTCTGCGGATTATCTCGTAAGTTTCAAGCGTCTTTTTGGTTTGCGCTATGTCGGCAAGCGCTTCGTCAAAGTGTCCCAGGTACAAACGGCTATGGGCCATCCGACTATGAAGCCTCGAGCGGGCAAAATCATACTGCTCATGCTGATCAATCAGGCTAATGACCCTGCCAAACAAGTCGAGCGCTTTAGGGTGCTGATCCAGTGTGGCAAAGTAAGCACCTTCATCCTCCAGGACACTGCCAGTAAGCTCGAGAACATCTAGCCCGTTGGCCAGTTCCTTGTAGCGCTGCAGGGCTTTTCCGGCAAGGTCATAGTGGCCTAAACGTAAATGGCAGTAAAATTCTGTCTGGCGTAGCTGAGCTTCATCAAGATCATCATCTACCAGTAAGAGCGCTTCTGTTACGACCTCCAGGGCTTCTGCAAAGCGTCTGGTCATGTCCAGATACTCAGACCATCGGGCTAAGGCTTTGACCTTATCACGAGCAGTTTTTGCCAGCATCACAAGTTTTTCGCTACAGCTTTTTAATTCATCAAAGCTGCCATGTATACCCAGTATTTCAAAAAGCTGGGTTACCGCTGCATATTCTTGTGGGTCTTTGGCTTCATGGTAGATTGTCACGGCTTTTTCTGCAAACTTGCGCGCCTCTGCTAAAAGAGAACCGTTTAAGGCCTGCTCTGCGGCTTTGACCAGAAAGTTTGCCGCGCTGAGGTCGCGACCCGCATCAAGGTAGTGCTGAGCAATCTTGGCTGGGCTACTATGACTCACAGCTTCAAGATACTGGGCGATGCGCCCATGAAGTAGCTGTTTGACCGCGAGCGGCATAGCAGCAAGCACCGCTTCAAAAACAAGATCATGGCTGAATGTTTGAGCGCGCATAATCTGACTGTTTTCAAGTTCGGCGTGCGCTTCAGCCAGATCAAAACCTGAGCGCTCGAGCACCACACTAGCCAGTTCAAGATTAAACTCGGGCTGATCTATGGCTGCGACTCGAGCCAGATTCAAGGCGGTAGGTGAGAGACGCTGCAAGCGGCGACCAATGAGTGTTGCCACTTTGCCTTGTGGTGACAAGCGACTTGGAAAGCCCTGTTCAAGCTGTGAACTTTCAATCAGGTATTTGAGAGTCTCGAGGACAAAAAGGGGGTTGCCCCCGGTATAGCGCCCCAGACTTTCTACCAGACTTGAGGAAACTGCTAAATTGAGACTGCCAAGTAAATCCTGAAGGGAGTCGCCGCTAAGGGGCTCGAGTTCTATACGCACCGCCATGCCACTGGCAAGCAGCGTAGCGACCTGTTCTTCAAAATAGGCTGAAAGCTCGTCACGCCGGAAGCAGCCGACCAAGCCTTTTAAACTGTGCTCGAGTCCAAAAGGCTGAAGTTGCGAAAAAGTGTAGCTGCTGAGCTGTAAACTGGCCTCGTCCATAAACTGAACGTCGTCAATCAGCAGTGCCTCACCATGCTGCCCGATTTGTCGCATCAGTTCCAGGCTGGCATCGGCAAAGCGAAGCTGATTGGCCTGAGGGGTCGTGCTTGTTTCCAGTTCTGGTAGCCAGGGTGATAGCGCTTGCTGTACCCAGCCAGGCAAGCTGTAGCTGGGGTAGCGTTGCAAATAGCCTCTTAAAAAGCGCGTATGACTGGCATAAGGTACATGGATATCACCAGGACGTGCCTGTTCTGTTATGAATGCTCCTTTACTTGCCAGAAAGTCAGCGGCCAGCCTTGATTTTCCGCTACCAGCTTCACCACTGAGAAAGATAAGTTTACCTTCAGTCCAGGCGCGCTCCATCTCTGCCCAATGCGCTTCGCGACCAACCAGCATTGGTGGACGTAAAATGCTTGCGGGAATAGTCGGTGCAGTGGTCACCTTCTTACTGGGGCTTTCGCCACGTTCAATCATGTGCAAAAGGGCCAGGGTTGCGTCTTGAGGTTCAGCGCCAAGCTCATCTGTTAGAAGGTTCAGGCAGCGCCTGAGACAGATTAAAGCCCCCTGCTTGTCACCCAAAAAATACTGCAAGCGGGCCAGTTGAACATAGGCTTCTTCGGTAAGAGGCTCGAGTTTTAACCAGACCTGAGCATAGTCAAGCGCTTGCCGGAAATTTCCGCCTTGCTCGAGCCGTTGCGCCTCTGCCTTTGCCAGATAGACCCGCTGTCTTAGCAAATCTTCTCTGCAGATCTCGAGCCAGGCCGCCAGGTCAGGAGCGTCATCATAATCAAGGCCTTCAAGCAGGTCACCCCCCTCTTTTAACAGAGCTAGTGAGGGAGAGACAAGGCTAGAAAGATGTCTGACATCTACCTCGAGTTCGGGTCGGAGTTCAATCAGATCATCTCCCGTGATGAGTTCGGCCTGTAACCTTAAGCGCCTGAGCAGTTGACGCATATTATTTCTGGCGGCGTGTTCACCAGACTGGGGCCACAGCATTCCGGCAAGTTTGTACTTTTGCGTTGCGCCTTCCAGGGCAAGATAAGCCAGCACCGCAGCCGTTTTGCGCTCGAGGCTGAGCGCTGCATCAGCTAACAAAAGTTTTGGTGTGCCCAGGAGTTTGAGCGTTGTTGTCACAGCTGCATCCTTAAGACTAAACTACAGGGTTTAGAGGGGTAACAGATTCTTCAAAGCTATTTCTGATTTAAAACACAAACGAATCTGGACCGCCGAGTGCTGGTACGTTTTTATGCTTTGGCCCTTGCCAAGGCGATATACAAGTGATGCGCCTCATGCAGCAAAAAAAGCTCGAGCCATGACGCAACCGTAAGGGTGCCATACAGTCTATGCTTACCACAGCGATAAAAATACAGTTCATTTTGAACCTTTAAGTAATCTATAAGCTCAGTTCTAGCCTTGTTCAGATCAAAGAGAACATCTGACGGTTCCTTGGCAACCCAAGCTAAAAAGTCAGGGTCCTCATCTGCTTTAAAGCGATCAAACTGGGGTTCATCTTCTTCGCCCATGCGCTTAAGACGAGCTAAAAAAACGCTGTGATACTGCCCTATATGCGCCAGGTTTTCATGGGCTGACCATTTATCTGGGAGGGGTCTTTGCATAAAAGCCTCTTCGGAAAGACCCGTAAAAAGCTCGAGGGCATCTAACTGTGTTTCTAGCCGACTTAAGAGGGTAGGGTTCATGTCATTACTTTATAGCCAGGCTAAAGCTTAGGGGCATTACCTGCGACATCTTGCGGGTGCTATCATCCTGATAGCTAGTCCGATTAGCGTAGCATTTACGTGCCCATCCAAATTTGTTGTTTTCTAACCTCTTCATCGTTT
Organism: Trueperaceae bacterium; assembly: GCA_020431825.1. Lineage (GTDB taxonomy): Bacteria > Deinococcota > Deinococci > Deinococcales > Trueperaceae > JAHEBB01. The sequence goes on from JAGQHN010000042.1 coordinate 35,623, forward strand.
CACCTGTTTACGCTACAGCCTTACCCCTGCTCACTAAAAATAGCCCCTACCTTGGCAGGAGCTATTTGCGAATACGGGTTATTTAAGCTTAAGGGTATTCAAAATGAATACTCGAGCTTACATAGAGGTGTCTTGTGAGTGGAGTAAGTTGACGGCTTCATTAAACTCGTCTTCGCTGATCATGTCATCAGCATTGGTATCTACCAGCCCAAAAACACCTTCCTGGTACTCGGTTTCACTAATTTCACCGTTAGCATCGGTATCAAAGTTTGTAAAAGCGGTGTTGTCATAGCTAGCAAATTCTTCTTCTGAGATTTCACTATTGGCATCAGCATCTAAGTCGGCTGCCATCGTGCTATCGTCGCCCCATTGGGCTAAGCTGTTATTCCATTCATCCTGGCTTACGACACCATCACCATTGGTATCAAGTGATGTCCAAAAACCCTGATTAAATTCATCTGAGTTTAGACTGCCGCTGCTATCAAGATCCCAGCTCGAGTATTCTCCCATACCGTTTGAAAACTCGGTCATGTCAACTTCCATGTCGGCGTTGGTATCAAAATCGCCAAAGTTAGGGTTTTCATTCATGTTTTCCTGAGCGAAACCTAAACCTAAGACCAATCCTACGGCCATTGTCAAAATTGTTTTCTTCTTCATACGTTGTTCCTTTCCTTCCGTTCTACTGTTTTAATTTTTATCGTATTACTTGGCCCGTATACGATGTTTCCAAGCTAACACCAGGTAATCCGGCCCCATAGAGCTAAACATACGTGCTCAAGAGGACGCTTATACTTTGCGCTTATCATCTAAACGAAATCCAGGATTCATCATGAGAAACGTAATTTTTAGCACGATAAGGATTGTTTTTGAGTGCTAAAAATGCCTTTACAACCTTTGGTTTTCAGGCACGCCGATTAAGTTAAAAGGAATCGGTATTTCATAGCAATAATGACAGTATCGCGCGGATTTAAGAACTTAAAATCTGCACAATATGAGAGGAAAAGTTTATGAGCAGAACAGGTGTTTCAAGTCGGGTTAAAAGAAAAAAGACTTAGTGTTGGTAGATACCGTCAAAAGTGACGTTGGCACCACCGCATTGCTTATTGTCTTTAGCAATCAGGTAACTGTCTAGCAGCCAGAGCTCGAGTTCACAGTCATAATCCAGATCAAACAGTTTCAGCTTATTTCCAGTAGGAAAGCTCTTACCAAAGACACCACCCGTATGAATAGTGTCATCTAAGCCTATCCAGAACGCTTGACCTTCAATGATTAGCCCTTCGCCAAAAAAGCTTTCATTTATTACCAGGGTATTTTCGGCATCCTTCCAGACTCCCTGCCATTCATCAAAGGTGGGTTCTGCTGCAAAGGCCACAAGTTCCAGGTCATCCTGTCTTAACCAGCCCACGGTTTCTTCGCCGTTTTCCGGTTCGTACCAGGCGCAAACAAAGTCGGCAAAAAAGTGCTCAGCCAGGATAACCGTATCGCCAGGGATAAGGTAGCTGCTAAGCTGACAGTCATTGGCTGGGCAGGTTTCGTTATCGCTAAAAAAGTAGGCTCGAGTCACCAAAGGAGTGACCTGGGCCAGCGTAAACGCTGCACCTGTTTGAGTAAAAAGCCCATTGCGGCACCAGTGGTCCGGATTATCCTGAGCACTTACCCCGGCTAGAAAAGCAAGGAACAAGAGGCTGAGCAGGCGTTTCATGGTTTAGTATAGTTGGGCAGAAAAGCCACCATCAACAGGTATAGCTGTTGCTGTTATAAAGTCCGAAGCGCTGCTGGCTAAAAAGATGGCTATGCCCTTCATATCTTCAGCTTGACCCCAGCGCTTTGCCATGGTTTTGTTTGTTACCTTTTCATCTACGCCCTGTATCTGGGTTCTGGCGGATTCAGTCAGCGGTGTCTCAATAAAACCCGGTAAGAAACAATTGACCTGAATGTTGTCTTTCGCCCAGGCTGCCGCCAGAGACTTGGTAAGTTGCACCATGCCACCTTTAGACGCTGAGTAGGGTGCACCCCAGCTCGAGCCAAAGAGTGAGAGCATAGAACCGTTATTTAAAATTTTGCCGCCGCCTGCCGCCTTCATATGCGTGTAGCATGCCTGAGAGCAAAGAAATGCGCTGTCCAGATTAATGCTTACAACCTTGCGCCACTCTTCAAAGGTCAGGTCTTCGGGAGGTTTTCTTATATTGATGCCCGCATTATTCACCAGAATGTTGATGCTGCCAAACTGCTCTATAACGCTTTGAACCATCGTTTTAACCGAGTCTGGCTCGGCAACATCACAGCTAAGTGCCAGGACTTCTGTGCCGTAGCGTTTGACTTGCTCGAGTGCTTTCGCAGACTTTTCCTGATTGCGTGCGGCAATCACGATATTTGCGCCAGCTTCGGCCAAACCTTCTGCCATACCCAGACCAATGCCGCCGTTGCCGCCTGTGACGATGGCTACTTTTCCTGTTAAATCGAAGCGTTTCATAGGCTAGTTTAACGTAATTGAAAAGGTTAGATTAACGGTCTGGTGAATCCTTAATCTCAAAAGAAATTTCATTTTTTCGCAAGAATGCTGGGATAAAAGGGGGGCTGTATTGAGCCAGAGAAGCCTGACTATTGGCCTTAAGCTTTTTCTTATCCATCCAGGCTTTAAGTGAATCGGTCATCTTTGCTACTTTTTCTTCACTTACCTTGCCAGAAAAAAGGATAACAGCAACCTCCCTGGGAGGAATAAGCCTGAATGATACTGCGTCATTGTTGGGTTTGGGCAAGGTCTCGAGCGTGTATTCTTGGGGCATAACAAAAGATACTTCGTAGTGCATATCAGTCGTCTGATTAAGTTTGACGGGTGCTGTCATAGCAATCTTTTCTGATTGAGAGACTGGTGTTTGCGTGACAGGGGCTGTCATAGCAAGTTTGTCGCGTTTTGTATTGTTGCCAA
>JAGQHN010000043.1:0-25139 GCA_020431825.1 Trueperaceae bacterium
TCTCACTCCCACAGTGATAGCATTTGATTATTTTAATCACCATCCCTTAACTTAGCAGTTTTTAGTGGACCACTACCCGAATTGAACAGGTACCCTATTTTGAAAATGAAGATGACGAAAATGAATTTTGGCAACATCATGTTATTGGAGGTGAGCTTTCTGCCAAGTTAATTAAATCGCGGCCCAGCCATCTTCCTGAGCCAAGTCCACGAGATGTAGTAAAAGTGGGGGTTTGGTTAAATTTAGGCATTAGAAATCGCCTTACGACAATTGCTCATCTGAATGGTGTAAGTAATAAAGATCTTATAAAGCAATTTATCATTGAAAGACTTTACGAAGAAGAAAAGCGCCTTGAAATTCTAAAAAATTAAGCCATTCGTTCTAAAAACCACATCACTATAAAGATAGACAAATAGGCTATACTAATGAGCTATTTGATATAGCGTTTTGATTTAAGGATTTACTATGTCTGGAAAAGTTGGATTTGTAAGTTTAGGCTGCCCCAAAGCACTCGTTGACAGCGAACGCATTTTGACGCAGCTTCGCGCAGAGGGTTACGGGATTGTGCCATCTTATGAAGAGGCTGATGTCGTGGTGGTGAATACCTGTGGCTTTATTACACCAGCCGTTGAGGAATCGCTCGAGGCCATTGGTGAAGCCCTGAACAATAACGGCAAAGTCATCGTAACTGGCTGCTTAGGTGAAAAGCCTGACACCATACTCGAGCGCCACCCTAAAGTCTTAGCCATAACTGGTCAGGCAGACGTGGAGGGCGTCATGACTGCCGTTCATCAGACGTTACCGCCAGACGAAAATCCTTATACCTCGCTTATTCCTTTACCGCCAACTGGGGTTAAACTTACCCCCAAACATTACAGTTATCTCAAGATTGCCGAGGGCTGCAATCATAAGTGCAGTTTTTGTATCATTCCGCAAATGCGCGGCCTTCAGGTCTCGCGCGACACTTCTGACATTCTGTATGAGGCCTATCGGCTGGTTGCCAGTGGCACCAAAGAACTGATTGTCATTGCCCAGGATAGTAGCGCCTATGGTTCTGACCTTCGTCACCGGGAATCTGAGTTCCAGGATAGGCAGGTCAAGGCGCATCTTGTTCCGCTGGTTACTGAGCTGGCCCAGATGGGTGCCTGGGTGAGACTGCATTATGTTTATCCTTATCCTCATGTAAAAGAGCTTATCCCGCTTATGGCAGAGGGTAAACTTCTTCCTTATCTGGACGTTCCTCTGCAACATGCCAGCCCTAATGTACTAAGAGCAATGCGGCGACCCGGTGGAGCTGAAAGTCATCTTAAGACGATTCATGAATGGCGCAGTATATGTCCAGGCTTGGCCATTCGGTCGACCTTCATCGTTGGTTTTCCAGGTGAAACCGAAAAGGATTTTGAGTACTTGCTGGACTTTTTAAGTGAGGCAAGGCTCGAGCGTGTTGGCGCTTTCACCTATAGCGAAGTTCCAGGTGCCACAGCCAACAGTTTGCCCAGTCAAGTGCCTGAAGAACTGAAACAAGAACGCCATGCCCGACTCATGGCCCTACAGCAAACCATCAGTGTAGAAAAGCAACGAGCAAAAATCGGACAAACGCTGGACGTCATTATTGATAATTATGGAGACCTGCCGGGTGAGGTCATTGGACGCAGCAAGAGTGATGCTCCTGGGATTGACGGAAGCGTTATCGCACAGTCAGACGGTACCGTGAAAATTGGTGACATGGTTAAGGTCAAAGTTACTGCCGCAAGCCACTATGACCTCGAGGGTGATGTGGTTGAAACCCTATCCTGGAAACCCAATGTTATGAGTTTTAGTTAAAAAAGCTATTTTCGAACTTTTTTAGCATCAACCTTTGCACCCTGACGCTGCGTTAACATGACTTTAAGTTCATGGGAGCTTGTCGCAGCAGTCACTGCCTCATCTAGTGAAATATGTCCAGCAAGGTATAAATCTACCAGATGCTGATCAAACGTCTGCATACCACGCAAATTATCTTCAATAAGTGCATCTTTAATCATGTAGGTCTTGGTTTCGTCTTTAATGTAATCACGAATCAACGGGGTGTTTATGAGGACCTCGAGTGCCAACACTCGACCCGGACCCGTCGAGCGAGGTAACAAACGCTGCGAGATAATGCCAAGCAGTGACTCAGCAAAAAGTACCCTAATCTGGTCGCGTTCATGGGGTGGAAAAAAGTCAATGATACGGTTAACCGTACGTACAGTATCTAGCGTATGCAGGGTACTCAGAACAAGGTGACCCGTCTGGGCAGCCGTGATAGCTGCTTCAACCGTTTCCCGGTCACGCATTTCACCAATCATAATGACATCGGGGTCTTGCCTCATGGAATACTTGAGGGCGCTAAAAAAATCGGAAGTGTCCTGACCAATTTCCCGCTGAATAACAAGGCTGCGCTGATTTCGGTGCAAAATCTCTATAGGGTCTTCTATGGTAATAATATTTTTGGGATATTTTCGGTTTATGAAGTCAATAATGGCAGCAAGCGTGGTTGATTTACCAGACCCGGTTGGCCCGGTCACCAGAACAAGACCCCTTGCTCTACCAGCAAAGTCTTTTAAAATGTCAACAGGTAAACCAAGCGTTTCAAAACTGGCAACCGTGTCATGAATCACCCGCATCACAATTCCAATAGAGCCGCGTTGCCGAAAAACATTACAGCGAAAGCGCGCTACTCCTGGAATGGTAAAACCAAAGTCCAACTCATGACGATGCAAAAACAGCTCTCGTTGCGTTTCAGACATCATGGCCAGAGCAATTTGTTCGGTTTGCTGCGGAGTGAGCACCGGAACACCCTGAAATGGAACCAGCGAACCGTCGATACGCATATAGGGCGGTGCCCCCGCATGTAAGTGAACATCAGAGGCGTGTTGTGACACCATCGTTTTTAGCAAGTCGGCTATGCGCAGACCGCGACTTTGTTGGGTATAGGTTGATGGTGTCTGATTCATCCCAGTTAGTCTCGCTACGGCCTAGTTTAGCAAACTTAGACCAGCTTTACGTGCGAACTTTATTGCTTATCACCGAAAATACATAAAAAGTCTGGCTTTTTAGGATAAGCAGCCAGACCTGATTTTTTGTAGCAAGAGCTTTGACGATAAAGTCAGGCTCGAGCTCCGATCTACAAAATCTTTGACAGGAAAGATTTGGTGCGCTCTTCTTGCGGATTTACAAAGAAATGCTCAGGTGTACCAACTTCGACAATTTGCCCGGCGTCCATAAACACAACCCGGTCACCCACTTCCCTGGCAAAGCCCATTTCGTGCGTAACCACAATCATGGTCATACCCTCTTTTGCCAGATTTACCATCACTTCTAAAACCTCGCCGACGACTTCAGGATCAAGCGCACTCGTAGGTTCGTCAAAAAGCATGACCTTGGGTTCCATGGTTAAGGCTCTGGCAATGGCAACACGCTGCTGCTGCCCTCCGGAAAGCTGACCTGGAAACTTGCTGGCCTGCTCTGGAATCTTGACCTTTTCTAAATAGTACATGGCCTTTTGTTCAGCTTCGGACTTTTTCATTTTGCGCACACGGATGGGCGCGAGTGTCACATTGTCCAGAACGGTCAAATGCGGAAAAAGATTGAACTGCTGAAAAACCATGCCTGTTTCCCGGCGAATTTTATCAATATTTCTTACATCATCCGTTAGCTCGATATCATCGACGACAATTTTGCCTTGCTGATGTTCCTCGAGTCGATTTACACAGCGAATAAGGGTTGATTTACCCGAGCCTGATGGCCCAATCACCACCACGACTTCACCCTTATTAACCGACATGTTGATATTACGTAAGACATGAAAGTCGCCAAACCATTTGTTTAACCCACTTATGTCGATGATGGTTTGCCCCCCGGTTGGGGCAAGGGCACTTACCACAGAATCCATACGCCTCCTTAACGTGTGCCCAGGCCAAGCTCTTGCTCGAGCTGGCGACTAGCAACACTCATACGAAAACAAAAGAACCAGTAAAAAATGGCCATAAAGATAAAGAGTTCCCGAACAATGCCTCCGGCAATCAATTTTGATTCGGGTTGGGTCGCCACTTTTAGCGCCACAGCAAAAAGGTCGAACAGCCCCACAATAGTAATCAGCGACGTGTCTTTAAAGAGTCCAATAAACAAGCCTACAATAGCCGGAATAACGCTTCTAAGCGCCTGGGGCAAAATGATTAGCCTCATAGAGTCCCAGGGGGTTAAGCCCAGAGCATGAGCCGCTTCACGCTGACCTTTGGGTAAAGCCTGCAAACCACCCCTCACATTTTCAGCCATGTAAGCCGCAGCAAAGAGCACGATTGCCACCTGCGCCCGAATGATCGCTTCCGGCCTTATCCCCCCTAAAAACAAGGGAAGTAATAGCGAAGCGGTAAATAGCCAGGTAATAAGAGGTGCACCGCGAATAATTTCAATGTAGAAAATGCAAAAGTACTTGATGGCAGGAAGCTTGCTTTGCCGTCCTAAAGCCAGAGCAATACCAAGGGGAAAACAAAGAACTATACCGGTTACGGAAAAAAAGAAAGTCAGAATAATGCCACCCCAGAGGTTCGGGGGAACAAACTCGAGTCCTGTTGGGTTATTACCGTTGCCTCCAACTCCCAGGAGAAAGAAAAGGGATACAAACCAGGAGGCAATCCATAACCACGGCAAAGCTTTGGCGAGAACAGGTACGGCTCGAGCCAGCCAGAAGCCCGCCACGCCTAAGACCACCACCGCAATCCACAAAAAGCGTACCGAAGGAAAAGCAAACAAGGCCACAAGCGTAATGAAGCCAACAAAGCCCATCATCCAGTTATAGGCTGAGCGCACAATTCGGCCCGTTCCGTCCTTGCTGAGCCCCGCCGACATGCCAAAGAGAAATATGACGATCATGACCGAGGCCATCGGGCGCCATACCAGTTCAATGGGATAACGAAAAATCGACATCAGTCTCAAATTCGCCCAGACCCGGTCCCAGTTTGCTGCGAACACCATCCAGTTAAGAAGGGAGAGTACGCCCCAGGCAATCACAACGAGAGCCACAACTGAAATCAGAGCATTCCAGAGATTGCTGAATAAATTGCGTCTCATCCAGGCCAGTGTGCCTGTTTCGCGTACAGGAGGGGGTAAAGCGGGTTGCAGCATAATTACCTTTCTACCAATTGCGTTCTGGCGTTATACAAGTTCAGAAGAAATGAAAAAGTCAGACTAATAATCAGATAGCCACCTATCAGGATAAAGAAAATAGGCATACTTGCTCCTGATTGGTTATTTACGATGCTGCTGACCGCAAAAAACTCCTGATAGGAACAAAAGATACCCAGTGAGCTATTTTTGGTTAGGTTCAGGAACTGGCTAATAAGCGGCGGAATGATGATTCGGAAAGCCTGAGGGAAAACCACCAGATTGAAAGTCTGATTATTGCTTAAGCCCAGAGCTTTTGACGCCTCCGTTTGGCCTTTAGGTACCGATAGGATTGCACCCCGCACAATTTCAGCAATAAAACTAGCGGTATAAAACGTTAGTGCCAAAAGCAGAGCAAGGTAGGAGACAGACAGTGTTGCACCGCCTGTAACCAGGGTTTTATCAGTAGGAAAGTTGGGGAAACTCCAGGCAAGAGGGCTGGGACCCAGGCGTTCAAAGCTGGCATTTTCGTAAGAGTCAAAGCGAGGGACTCGAGTCTCGCCGTCTCGCTCAGTTAAAACCCGGCGCTTAAAGCCTTCAATAAAGAGAACAAGTTTGTAATCATTCCCTTCAAAACCTTCTCCAGTGCTTTCGTCCAGATCTTCGCCAGCGTCAAAGCGCTCATTCTCATTGCGATCTTCATAAACAATACCGGTCGTTGGAAAACCTGTGTAGTGAACACTAAGTCGGTCATTCAGGTCTGGGTTAACGAACTCGACTCGAGCCTCTTCAAATTCAGACTTTCTTAAAGAAGGAAAAGCAAACGCACTGTTGATCTCCTTGCGCTGCTCGGTCCGTCTTTGAGGATTAACTTCAAAACTGGCGCTTTCAAAAGTCACAATCACAGGCACCGTTGCATAAGGCGTGTCCTGATTATCAACAGTGCCATTGGCATTTACATCAAGGACGCTATTAACCCGGCCACGGTCGGCGTCTAAGCTGACCAGCAGATTCTCAGGAAAGCGTGACTGCGCCAGCGCAATAAAGTAGCCAACAGCAGCAACCAGTAAAAAAGCAGCGGCGGCGGGCCAGAAGGGGTTCCCCGGTCGCTCGAGCCTGAGCAAGGTTCTGCGGCGCCACCAGTACACCCCAATAGCTAGCACTAGGGCCAGAATCAGCCAAATCGTCCAGTGCCGAAAATTGCTCGAGGCAAAGGGCCAGGGAAAAATAAGACCACTCGAGTTATTAAAATAGATAGGCCCAAATCTCAGTGCATTAACCCCGGAAGGCAAACTGGGTACCAGTAAGACCGAAAACCAGAAAAAGATTTGGATAACCAGAGGAATATTACGCACTGTTTCGATATAAACGGTAGCGATTTGTTTTAATATCCAGTTGTTTGAGAGGCGCATCAGGGCAACCATTATGCCCAGCAGCGTCGCAAGTACTACCCCTAAAAGGGCAACCTTTAGAGTATTAAGCACCCCAACCAGCATCGCTCTGGCATAGGAAGCATTCTGGTCATAAGGAATCAAACTTTCCGACAAGGGAAACCCAGCCCGGTCAGCCAGGAAGCCAAAGCCAGTTCTTACCCCTAGTGTCTTTACGCCTCGACTGACGTTAAAAACCAGGATAGCTAACACAATCAGAACAATAACGACAAAAATAATTTGTGCAAAAACTGCAATAAGTTTGACATTGCGGTACCAAGGTACCACTTCGGAGCTTGGCCTCGCAGTTCTAGATGCCATGTATCAACCCGTCCTCCTAAATCACTTAGCTAGTAGATACCAAAAAAGGGCGGTAATCAAGATACCGCCCCGAATTTGCTTTTAAATCACGGTCCTAGCGGACAGGTGGTGAGTAGAGCAGGCCACCATCAACGTAGCTGCTATTTAAACCACGAGGTACATCAAACGGGGTATCGGGACCAAGATTTCTATTGTAAATCTCAGCATAGTTACCCACTTGCTTAATGACCTGATAGAAAGCATCTGCACTTAATCCAAACTCTTCAACCTTTTCAGGCTCAACACCCAAGAGACGTTTGATGTTTGAATCTTGAGTTGAGATCATGACATCATCAACATTTTCTGAGGTAATGCCATATTCTTCAGCTGCAAAGGTAGCAAAAACAACCCATTTGACAATGTCAAAGAATTGATCGTCACCGTGTCTAACCGAAGGTCCAAGAGGCTCTTTGGAAATCGTAGCATCCATAATGACGTGCTCAGAGGGATCACGAAGTTGGGTGCGCTGAGCAACAAGACCTGACTTATCTGTGGTATAGGCATCACAGGCACCGTCATCATAGGCAGCAAGCAGTGGATCAGATTGCTCGTTGATAATGGCTTCATACTCGAGCCCATTGGCATTCATGACATCGGCAAGGTTAAGTTCTGTGGTTGTACCTGATTGAACACAAATGGTTGTGCCATCAAGATCATCCAGAGTTTCAATCCCAGAGTTGCCACGCACTAAAAAGCCCTGACCATCATAGAAAGTCGTAGGAGCAAAGTTTAAACCAAGGGCGGTGTCACGGTTACTGGTCCAGGTCGTGTTGCGAATCAGTACATCCACTTCACCAGTTTGCAGGGCCGTAAAGCGCTCACCAGCACTCAGGCCACGGTAGGTTACCTTTGACGCATCTCCTAAGACGGCTGCAGCAACAGCACGACAAAAGTCAACATCAAAACCCGCATAGTTACCACTTTCATCTACGGTAGCAAATCCAGGAAGACCTGTTGCATTTACACCGCATATGACGCTGTCACGGCTTTCAATTTGCTCAATGGTAGCTTGAGCTAAAGCAGTTCCAGATACGATTATTGCTAATACAGCAATCAGAGAAATGAGCTTACGCATTTTCACCTCTTTCAAAAATTTGGGATTTCTACATGCCCGTGGTTATGCTACCTGTTTTCATCTCAACTTGTAAAGTTTATAAAACCTGTGTCTCTTAAGCATTTAGTCATCGTTATTGTTGGCGGCTGTTCCTATTATAGTTAACAAAGTGTCATATTTCTTGGCTATGCCCTCCTGGTCCAACAGAAAACATGCTCATCCAAGTGCCTCTTATCTAAGGAAAACATGCTGGAGCAAAGCGTAAATCAAGGATGCCAAAACAAGAGATATACACCTCATCCAGAATGTACCTAATTCATCTTAGTTTGCACTTCCAACAAAGTTTGCAGCATTTGCTGAGTTCTTTGGTTTCAACTCGCAATTGCCTTCTCGTTACGCTCGGATTAGCTCGCAATAAGTATTGCAGCAGCAATACTTATTGGAAAGGCTAAGAAATCAAGATTTTGTGTTCCAGTGTAGGTAGAATAGTTGAGAATGACTAAGCTTATAACTGTAGAAGAAGTACTCGCTTTAGACAAGGCAATGCCCGACCATGTGCTTTCTTACGGCACTCATCCCGAGCAGTTTGCACATCTATATTTACCCATGGAGAGAGGACCTTACCCTACCGTCATACTCCTGCATGGTGGATGCTGGCGCTCGAGCGTCAGCCTGGACTACTTTGGTCAGGCTGCCCGTAACTTAAGTAAACTTGGACTTGCCGTTTGGAACCTCGAGTACCGTCGTATCGAAAATGGCGGAGGCTGGCCTACAACCTTTTTAGATGTGGCGTCAGGAACGGATTATTTACAGAACATTGCCTCAATTTACAATCTCGATCTCTCACGAACACTTGCGCTTGGTCACTCTGCAGGTGGGCACCTGGCCCACTGGTTGGCGGCGCGCAAGAATCTTCCCCCAACGAGTGAATTGTACCAACCCAATCCTCTTGGTTTCCTCGGTTTTATTTCGCTGGCAGGTATTCCAGATCTCGAGCTGGCCCTCCGGGATAACATTTGTAGTAACCAAGCCCCTAAAGAGCTCATTGGTGGCACGCCCGAAGAGTTTCCAGAACGTTATGCGCAAGCTTCCCCTGCGCGTTTGGCACCCATCGGAGGCCAGCAAATTTTTATTCAAGGTACTCAGGATGACACTGTTCAGCTTATTCATATCGAGGATTATGTAAAAAAAGCGAAGGCTCGAGGCGAAGACATTCGGCTCATCACCCTGCAAAATACTGGGCACTTCGAACTGGTCGTTAGCACCACGCCACAGTGGCAAATTGTTGAAGAAAAGGTAATGCAACTGTTTGGTATGGGTTAATTTGATTTGCTGGGTAAAGATCTGGCAGCTTCATTAATGGCACCACGAATGGCGTTTCTAATCGCAATATCTACAATTGAAGTACCACTACGGCCTGCCTGAAGACCCTGAATAATGTTAAAAAAGTCAATTTGAACATTGCTTTGAGACACTTCTGAGGTTGCAATGCCAATTGCTTCGACTTCTGCCGTTACTGAGTTAACAAAGCGAATATCAACGGTCACTTTTACCGATACCGTCTCAGACGAACCCCCAAAGATGCCTAAAATGCCGCCACCGCCACCCGTTGAATCCAGGCTAAATTGACTAAGGCTTCCCAGGACAATGAGTTCAGCACCCGTTATTTTGCCAACTTCTGCTGCAGTTTGCTCATTCACACGGCCTGAACTCGCTAAATCCTGCTCGAGGATAACCTTATCAAGTTCAGCGCGCTCAGTAATGCGAAACTGCTCACTGCGAAAGGCTTCAGTAACAAAGACATCAGCAACCCCTGAGCCTAGTTCAGTATAAAAAGCCTGCTCCTGGTCATCGAGTTCTTTCCCCCCAAGCTTAACGCTCCCTGAGCGCACCTCAAAGTTTGGCACAGCGATAATCCAGCGAGATTCCCGAGGAACCGGATTGAGATCAAATTGAATTTCGGAACTCGAGCCTGTCTCGGTTTCTTGGACGGTTGGAGTACAGGCTGCCAGTACCGCTACACTCAGCAAAGCCATCAAGCTAAAAATGAATCTTTTTAAACGTATCATCACTTAAACCATCATATCAGTCTAAAACATGAAAAGCCCCCAGAAAGGATTCTGGAGGCTTGTAAAAAATCTTAAAGTTAGGCGACTTCTTTAGCAGCTTCTTCTCTGGCCTCGAGTTTGGCCTTGATGCGTTTAAGCACGGTGACTTCCTCGAGTGCCCGCTGGTCCAGCACACTGCGAATGTCTTTAATCTGCTGGTTGATTCCTGGAATAACCAGTTGCTCGAGGGCATTCACACGACGACTGGTCTTTTTGATTTCCTCACCAATTCGGCGTAGACGGGTTTCTGTTGCTGCCACGTTGATGAGAGCTTCGGTAAGTTTGCGAAACTCTGAAGCGGCGTCTAAGGTTCTGGCACCCGCATTGATGGGCGAAAAAGGGAGGCTTTTATCAAATTCTGGTGCCTGTACCTGAGGTACTTTTACACCAAAAAGATTATCAACCTTAATTTTCAGATCAAGACCACTTTTGGCTGCCAAGCTTAAGCTTTCGACTGCTTCCGGCCCATCCCAGGCTTTTGCCAGAAAAAGGCTTAAATAGGCCTCTTTACTGGTTTCAGCAAGAGCTTTTCTGGCCTCGAGCGAAACCTTAACCAGATCAAAAAACTCACCTATCAGCGCATCTCTTTTACGTTTTAAAAGGTCAGCTCCTCGTATCGCAAGGCGCATCTGATCGCGCCTTTGTAACAGGTTAGACCGGGTTGGTGCAATTTGTTCTGCCATTTTTCCTCCTTTGGAGGAGTTAAAAGCAAAGGCTTAAGCCTCTGCTTCAACCCTTACAGGCCCTGTTTGGCGGCTCCCCAGAGTTCTTCCATTTTTGCCCCGTAGTAGGTATCGATTTGTTCACGGCTCAGGCGTGTCAATTCACTTTGTGGCAATAAGGAAAGAATTGTCCAGGCGATATTTAGCGAGTCTTCGATACCTCTGTCAACATTACCTTGATTGATAAACTGCTTTTCAAATTCATCAGCGAATTTGAGATAGAGCTTATCTGTCTCAGACAGAGCGTCTTCACCTGTAATGGCAACAAGGCGGCGCAAATCAAGGCCGTTTGCATAAGCAGCCTGCAACTGATCGGCAACATTCTTGTGATCTTTACGGGTCTTGCCAGCACCAATACCATTGTTCATCAGGCGGCTAAGGCTTGGTCCTGGGTCAATCGGTGGAAAGTACCCCTGATTATGAAGTGCCCGCCGCAAATAAATCTGACCTTCGGTAATGTAGCCCGTCAAATCTGGAATGGGGTGAGTAACGTCATCATCAGGCATGGACAAGATAGGAATCTGGGTAACCGAACCCTGAACGCCACTAACAACACCAGCACGCTCATAAATGGATGCAAGGTCAGTATACATGTAGCCAGGATAGCCACGACGACCCGGAATTTCTTCACGAGCACCGCCGATTTCACGGAGGGCTTCGCAGTAGTTGGTCAGGTCAGTCAGAATGACCAGCACGTGATATCCGTGCTCAAAGGCAAGGTATTCGGCAGCGGTAAGGGCCATTCTTGGCGTTAACAGACGCTCTACGGCAGGGTCATCGGCTTTATTCAAGAACAGTACCGAACGAGCAAGAGCACCTGTACGCTCAAATTCTTGAGTAAAGTAGGTCAATTCCCGCTGGGTTACACCCATGGCTCCAAACACTACGGCGAATTCAGACCCTTCACCCAGCACTTTTGCCTGCCGTGCAATTTGGGCAGCAACTTCGTTGGCAGGAAGACCCGAACCAGAGAAAATCGGAAGCTTTTGCCCTCTAACAAGGGTTAAAAGCGTATCAATGGTGGAAATGCCCGTCTGAATAAATTCTTCTGGCATTTCCCTCGAGACCGGGTTAATCGGAGCACCACCAATGGGCAAGCGCTTATCAGCAACAACTTCAGGAAGACCATCTATAGGCTCTCCAATGCCGTTAAAGCGGCGTCCAATCATATCTTTGGCAACACCAAGACGGGCAACATTCTCAACCAAACTTACGGTTGTAGAAGCAAGATCAATCCCTGAGGTCTCTTCAAACACCTGTAAAATGGTGAATTTATCAGAAACTTCAATAACCTGACCACCACGTTCGCGGCCACTTCCATCGTTAATCCGAACAATAGAGTTGTAAGCGAGATCTGGCGCATTTTCTAGATACAGCAGTGGGCCAGATACATAGCTTACTTCGCTATATTCTTTTTTCAATAAACTAGACATTCAGCTCTCCTTTATGCTGCTACCGCAAATGCGTTGTCGAGCTCAGCCAAGACATTTTTTCTGTATGCTTCAAATTCATCTTCCGGCGTATAACGGGCACGGTTGATTTTTTCGGTAACCGGATTATTTAAGATGTCATCAATGGTGGCACCAGCGGTTACGGCTGCTTGAGCTTGATCATAGAATTTAAGCATCATTTGCAACATGCCATAAGCTTTGGTCATGGAGCAAGAAGCGTCGACCGGGTCGAAACCGTTTTGCTGCAAAAAGTCCTGACGTAAAATTCGACCGATTTCAATAATCAGGCGCTCTTGATCTTGCAAAGCATCGGGACCTACCAGCTGCACGACTTCCTGAAGCTCATTTTCACGTGACAGCAAGGTAACCGCACGCTCGCGAAGATCTGGATAATCTGGAGCAATATTTTCCTTGTACCAGTCCTCGAGAATACCCGTAAACAGTGAATAGGAACGGTTCCAGTTAATTGCCGGGAAGTGACGACGACGTGCCAGTGAGGCATCTAAGGCCCAGAAACAACCTGTAATACGCAGCGTTGCCTGAGTAACAGGTTCTGAGAAGTCCCCACCAGCAGGTGAAACCGCGCCGATGATGGAAACAGCGCCTTCTTCACCAGAAAGGGTCGTAACCCGACCGCCACGCTCATAGAAGGCAGCCAGACGAGAAGCCAGATAAGGAGGATAACCTTCTTCAGCAGGCATTTCCTCGAGGCGTGAAGCAATTTCACGAAGTGCTTCTGCCCAGCGGCTGGTTGAGTCAGCCATAACCGATACACCGTAGCCCTGATCGCGGAAATACTCAGCAATGGTGATGCCGGTATAAATAGAAGCCTCACGGGCAGCTACTGGCATGTTTGAAGTATTGGCAATCAGCACCGTACGGTTCATAAGAGGGTTACCTGTGCGAGGGTCTTCCATGTGCGGAAACTCTACCAGTACCTCAGTCATTTCGTTACCGCGCTCACCGCAGCCTACATAGACCACAATTTCAGCATTACCATACTTGGCAACACTTTGCTGGGTCACCGTTTTACCGGCACCAAAAGGTCCAGGAATAGCTGCAGTACCACCCATGGTTAGTGGGAAAAGTACATCCAGAATCCTCATGCCAGTAAGGAATGGTGTAATTGGATCCAGTTTTCTTTGTACCGGTCTAGCCTGACGTACAGGCCAGGGGTGGTAGAAGTTGATTTCAGTGCCATCTTCGAGTGTAGCGGCAACCTGATCAACGGTGTACTCACCAGCGGCAGCAATACTCTTAATTTTACCGCTGATACCTGGGGGAACCAGGATTTTATGGGTAAAGGAGAACTCTGGTACAGTACCCAGGATAGTACCGCCAGAAACTTCGTCACCAACTCTGGCTGAGGGCGTGAACTTCCACTTCGCTTCACGTGACAGAGATTTAACCACGATGCCACGCTCAATATAGGTGCCTGAAGCCTCTTTGATTTTGTCCAGCGGACGCTGAATACCATCAAAAATGCCGTTAAGCATACCAGGACCAAGCTCTACAGCCAGGGGAAGACCGGTAGAAACAACGGCCTCGCCTACGGTCAAACCTGAAGTATCTTCATAAACCTGAACAAAGGCGGTGTCGCCATCAAGACGAATAATCTCGCCTACGAGCTGTTCTTTACCCACACGAACGATATCGTACATCCTCGAGCCCATCATGCCTTCCGCAATAACTGCAGGGCCAGAGATGCGCTGGACTTTTCCTTCAATCGCCATTTTTCCTCCTTCGGAGGAGCGATTAGCTTTTAGAGTTTGGCCTCTGGTACAAAAACCTTGACCACCAGCTAAGAGCTAATAGCTCTATAATTTAATATCAAAACCAATTGCGCTACGAACCAAGTTCTTCATGTACTCAGTCGCATCGCCTTCTTCACCAAAAGTCGCACCGAGGCTTGGCATCGGCAAAATCACCGGAAGGTCTCGGCCACGCATGGCACGTTCGGTAGCTTTTATTGGATCAGCAATAAGACCTTCATCGACGGCGACAAGACCATAATTTCCTGACTCAATCACGTTTTGAAGCTCGCCCAGAGCGCCATCGGCTGTGGTCTCGAGTACTTCTACTCCGGCCAGACGGAACCCGGTTGCCGTTTCACCATCTGTCAAAACCAGCATTCTAGGCATCGCCTAACTCCCTTGCCAGCGTCTCACGAGGAACTTTATAGTATTTTCCTCTTGCCAGAAGTCTGAGCCTAGCTGCTTCAGCTTCTTTCATACGCAAATAATTAGCGACTACCCCTATACCTAAGGGATCTGCTGCCAAACGTTTTGCACTGCTGTTAAGCAGTTCACGAATGACATTTTCAGCCTCACCAAGATTCTGCGCCTCGGCAACCGCTGAAAAACTCGTTGAACTTAGAATCTGCAATGACCCCAGTGACGTTTCTGCCGCAACCGCATCAAATACTGCGCGACCAATTTCCTTACCTCCAGGTATGAAAAGGTCATCTGAGCTTTCAGAGCCTTGCAACTTGAGGGCGGTACGCAAATTGGTGGCATCGATTTCTCGTTTTATATACCTAACAAAGCTATCAGGCGCATTTATTTCTTTAAGCTTTGCATTAATAATTTTGTAATAGGCCTGATCCAAGGCAAGCTCGAGCTTATACAAATCATTATCTGAAGTGTAGTGCTGGGCTGCCCGCGCAAAAGCGCCTTTAAGCGCACTTGGGCTGGCTAATAAAGCCTGAGCTGCCCCCGCCATGTCTGGCGCCGATGCGACCGTTTCAAGAATAGGCAATTTTAACTCGCCTGCGGGAAAAAAGGCATCTTGAATTTCTTCGAGATCGCGTCCTGCGTGCTTAGCACGGGCAATCGCCTTAATATTGTAAAGGTCATAGCGCAGCAGCATAAGGGCAATGAGTTCATGTGCTTCTCCGTCAGAAAAGTTAAGAATACTCCGCGTCGTATGGTAAAAATTACGACCAAGGGCCACATCCAGAACTTTAAGACCGCTATAGCGTGCCTGTGCCTCTTCTAGCTCCTTAACATAAGGTGACTGAGCAAGGCTTGATAAAAGCGCTGAGTAATCACTGGCATCTAGGGCTTCACTATAAAACTTAGGCTCGAGTAACTTACTTTTTAAGCCCCGTACCCTTGCATTAATGTAGCCATAATCTGCTGACATAGCTTAAGCCTCTTTGCCAAATAAAACACTAGATACTTCACTTGCCAGCTCATCTTGCAAGGCAGCCAAACGTCCTGAAAGACTGTTCTCAATCGTGACGTTACTACCTTCGGCTTTTAAGCGAACACCCGACTCTACGCTGTCATTGGTACTAACTTTGGCTTTTAACCCAGCGTCAGCAACAAGCTTGTCGGCAAGTTTCTGATCTTTAGGATTAACAATAACTTCTTTAACTTTTCCGTTGACGCTATCAGCAGCTTCTTTTAAAAGCTTGCCTAGCACCTCTTCGTAATTTTTTCCTTTAAGCGCGGCGATTTTGGCCTTTGCTGCTTCCATGACACTCTCAACAGCGCCATGCTGCGCTTTGAGCCTTAGTGATGAAGACTCGAGCTGAGCAGCACTTTTTGCTCTAACCATAAGAGCTTCTGCCTGATTAGCAGCGGCACGAGCCCGCTGACTAGCAATAGTGGCAGCTTCCTCTTTGGCTTTTGAGACAATCTCCGAGGCACGTTTTTGCGCCTCGGAGAGAATAGCTTCAATCTCAGCGCTTGCTTCTTTTTCGAGCAGAGCTGAAAGATTTGCCATAGTTATATACGTGCGTTTAAGAAGAAAGCAATAACGAAACCGAAAATAATCAGGGTTTCAGGAATAACCAGATAAATGAGGATTTGACCGAAGGCTTGCGGACGCTCAGCCAGGGTACCAGCACCAGCACTACCAATAGCAGCCTGAGCAATACCTACACCAATAGCTGAAATACCAATAGCCAGACCAGCACCAATGGCAATAAGACCTGAACCGATGCTTGCACCTTCCTGTGCTAAACCAAAGCTAGCAAGAACAGCAAAAACAGCAACAAGGGCGAGTGATTTCAAAACTTTTTTCATTTATTTTCCTCCTAATAGACGAAAGGGCTGATAGGGTCTTCCACTTTCATCATAGAAACCAAATTTAGTAAAAAATTCTACGTAATTAAGACGTAGCGGTTGAAGCGTATGACCAATAATCGTTAAGGCAATCGCTATAAGATGCACAGCAAGACCAACCAGGATGCCAAGAATTGGCCCAATAACTGGCAGCGTGCCTCCTATGGCAAAACCCAGGTCTGTTGCCAGATTTGCCACCAGCGCAGCGGACAAACCTACGGCAAAAAGACGTAGATAACTAAGAATATTACCCGCGTTTGAGGCAAGCTCAATAAGCATGAGAAAGACTCGAGACATCAACATGCCAACAAGAAAAACAGCAAGACCCGCAAAAAGAATAAAGAGAATAAAGCCGTTCACATTGCCAGTCAGGTAAGCCCAGGCAAAAATAACCAGTCCACCCAGACCACCCAGCATGCCAACACCTTCCCAAACATGCTTATTATCATGATGTTTGAGCCCGTAATAAATCCGTATACCCCAGCCACCAAGTACCTGTAAAATGCCAAACAGCAGGGCCAGAACCAGAAGCGGAGTGAACTTTTCTACCCGGAACAGTATGATAGGAATAAGACCTTTTTTATGCTCAGCGACTGCCTCGCCTTCGGCAGCCCCGTGATCATCAGCAACCACATCTGCCGCATGCTCATCCGCTGGTGCATGATCAGCACTCACCCCTTCACTTTCAGCAGCAATTGCTTCAGCTACTGCATGTTCTGCATCGCTAGCGTGCTCAGCACCATGTCCGGGTACGTAAAATACAGGTCGGTTTTCTGGCCATTTTTCCAGGAAATTGCCGAAAA
Source organism: Trueperaceae bacterium (assembly GCA_020431825.1). GTDB lineage: Bacteria > Deinococcota > Deinococci > Deinococcales > Trueperaceae > JAHEBB01. The sequence continues at coordinate 17,123 of JAGQHN010000043.1, forward strand.
ACTCACCGTAAATAAACCCAAATACAATACTCCACGCTGCACACCAGTAAATAACGGTCGAAATGGGTTTAAGTGCCCCTGCATTTATAGTGATGCCCAAAATACCAAGACTTAGCTCTTTGCCCTGCGCTCCTCTTTGGCGCATCCACCAGGCAAGGGCAGCGAACATAAGCCCAAAGCCGATATCACCTACGACAATGCCAAAAAAGAGGGGGAAAAATACCGCAAGGGTAATGCTCGGGTCAAAATTACCGTATTTAGGTGGCGCAAAAAGAGAGAGCAAACCCTCAAAAGGCTTGACCCACTTAGGATTATCCAGCTTGACGGGCACATTATGATCGTGGTGATCATCAGCAGCCCTAGTATCAACCACAATTTCGTCACCGAATTGTTTTTTGAGACCTTCGACTACCTTGGTACGCTCACTGCTTGGCATCCAACCACGCAGGGCAATACCAAAGCGTGTTGCACCTAAATCCTCTAGGCGATCATATTTTGACTGAAAATTACTGGCAAGTTGATTGGCAGCCAGCAGTTTGGCACCATGCTGAGCACCCAGTTTGGCAAGTTCTGCATTGATAGACTCGAGCCTTTTGGGCAAACTTTGCGAGCGCTCCTCCATCATATGGGTGGCTTTGGCCACACCCATTGACTCATAGCGTTCAGGCAGAACAATTTCTGAATAGCCAGCACGGCTAATAGCAGCCTTTAAATCAGCCTTTTTTGATTTGGGCGCAACCACCGTCAGCAAGACATTTTTCTCACGGGGCTGGCTAACCAATTCAAATTCTTCGCCTAACACTTCCTGCAACGTACTGCTAATGCTCTCAACGGCATCAGCAGGTGCAAGAAAAGCTGATGCATGCAAATAGCGGCTTTCATCAAATTGTGCCAGACTAGGGCTGACTTCTCTTAATAGGGGTAAATAAGCCTGAGCAACATCGAGTTCATCTTGCAACTCACTGCGCTCAGCCAGAAGCTGATCAGCCTGAGAACCTACCGTTTGCAAGTAAGCCTTAAGCTCATCACTTTGAGAGGGAATATCACTGCGGGGAGCTGGTTTTAAACCAGAAACCGATAGAGCATCAATCAGCATACCTGAGCGCGCCACGATGGCATCCCAGGTATCTTTTGTAACTCTATCTTGACCTTCTAACGTATATCGACGCAAGTCCTCTTCGCTAGACTCGAGCGGATCAATTTGCACAACTCCCAAGCTTTGTAACGCGCTTAAGAGATCATGTGCAATACCTTTACGCCCAATGACCGTAATTTGGTCCATATAGGCAATCATGGTGTGACACGCCCCATAACGAGATCGACTGCTTTGTCAAGATTTGCTTTGGCTTTGGCTTCAACAGCGGAAACAGCGGTTTTTGCTTCATCTAAAACTGATGAACGAATGGTCTCTGTCTCTGCTTGAGCTTTTGCCATAGCTTCTTTTGCTTTGGCGTCGGCATCTTCTTTCGCTTTCGCGATAATACTGGCCGCTTCAGCCTCAGCTTTTTCAATAATCTTGGCAGCTTGAGCTTTTGCGTCATCAAGTTTGGCTAAGAGAGTTTTCTCCTGAGCAACCAAATCCTGAAGAAGTTTTTCGCCTTTGGCTTCCAAACGCCCCTCCTTTCCATGCCTTTAAAGCATAACAATACCGTAAATACTATGCCTGTAGATGTAGCGCATTGAGGCATAAAAAAACGCGCTCGAGGACTTGCCTTGTCGCGATTTAACATTTATAAGGATAACAAAACCCCTCTAGGCTCAAACGAGACAATTGTCCCAAAGGAAGTATCAGAAATTTCGCATCCATTTCAAGTTATGTTTTTGCCTTACTCAGACTACCTTTTAAGGCTTTCTTTGACTGTTAGACTTTGCTTGGTTTCATGGACTCAGAGACATTTTCAGCTGCACCAAGTGGCGCTAAAGCCAAACGCTTAGGCGCATACTATACACCCGAGCCGGTCGTTGAATTTATGATCCGCTGGGCGATACAGGATGCGCACTATAAAATCATTGACCCTAGTTTTGGCAATGGTCAATTTCTGCGCGCATCAGCTCGCCAGACAAAAGTCAAATTACTAAATCCAAGTGAGCAAATCTACGGCATCGAGCTTGATTCTGACACCTTTAATGCCAATAAGCCCCTTCTCGAAAGTCAGTTCAAAATACATAAGCTCGAGAACCAAGATTTCTTTGCTGCTGATAGCTTTTTCCTGAGCGAATTTAATAAAGTCTCGCCCCTAGAAGAATTTGAAGCGGTAGTAGGCAATCCCCCTTTTATCCGCTATCAGCGGTTTAAGGGTAAGGCACGAGAACTGGCCTTAAAGCGCGCAGCCGAACACGGGATTAGCCTGCCCGGACATGCCAGTTCATGGGCACCTTTTTTGATTCATGCTATTAGCCTGATTAAAAATGGGGGCCGCATCGCCATGATCATCCCGGTGGAACTCAGTTATGCAACCTATGCCAAGGATATTTTGGCTTACTTACTTGACCAGTTCAAAAATTTGAGTCTACTCAGTTTTCAAAAGCGATTATTCCCCAAATTAGCGGAAGATACCTATATTTTATTGGGAGAAAACCGCGGTCTTCCCTGTTCAAAGTTCCAGCTTGTTGATGTACAAAACGAAGAACGACTTTCCCATTTTGATGGGCAGCTTGACTCTGTTGGCGAGGTCAAAACCCTAAATAGGGAAGCATGTAGCAATCTTAAAAGTCACAAAGTCAAACTACTCGAGTTTAGCCTGAACCGCGCTTGTCGCAATCTTTATCAGTCATTTAGAGAAAGGGCACAAACTGCTGATTTCTCGGTCACTTTTCTGGGAGAAGTCATGGATATAGGCATAGGCTATGTTTCAGGAGACAACGCCTTTTTTCACCCAGACCAGGCCACCATTGAGGCTTTTGGTATTGAGCAGGAATTTCTAACCCCATGTTTACGTCGTAGCAACAATCTTAGAGGTCTCTATTACTCGAAAGAAGATTGGGAAAACAGCCTCGAGCCCCAAAAATGGCTGCTTCACATTGATCAAACACTTGATATTCACGCCTTACCCAAAGGTCTTCGCAAGTATCTGAACTGGGGCTTAAAATCAGGTATTCTCAAAAGATATAAAGTTAAAAAGCGCAGTCCCTGGTATGCCCTTAGCAATATCAAAATAGGTGACGCGTTTTTAACCTATATGTCCCACGATGCTCCCAGACTTGTGCAGAATGTCTCTGGCCTACCCGCACCCAATACCCTGCATGTTGCCAGCTTAAAAAAGTCGGGTCAGGATGCCCTTGATTGCAAATTGCTGCTGATAGCCTGGTATACCTCGCTGTGTTTCTTAAGTTCGGAAATAGAAGGGCACAGTTTGGGTGCGGGTATGCTCAAGCTCGAGCCTAACGAAGCTAGAAATATTATCGTTGTTATACCCCGGCACTTAAGCCAAGAGGAAATTGAGGATACTTATTCTAGAATTGATGTGGCACTGCGCAAGAACAACCTGGAGCTGGCTTTAAACCTCGGGGATGAAAGCATTTTGTGCCATGGCCTGGGCTTAAGCCAAGAAACTTGCCTGACCTTAAGAGAGGCCTACTATAAACTGCGTGATCGCAGGAAGTATCGCTGAGTCAGGAAACAAAAGTGCCGGGAACATGCAATGCCAAAATCATTGAAACTGCTTTAGAAACTCTCGGGCAATAATCATGTGTTGAATTTCGTCGGTGCCTTCCCCAATGCGGGTTAACCTGGCATCCCGCCACATACGCTCAACTTCATAGTCCTGAATATAACCATAGCCGCCTAAAATTTGAATGGCATAGTCACAGGCTTGCACACCGGCAACAGAACCTTTTAATTTCGCCATACTTGCCGCCAAACTGTAGTCCCGACCTGCGTCTTTAAGGGCAGCAGCTTTAAAAACAAGAAGTCTCGCAGCTTCAAGCTCGAGCGCCATTTCAGCCAGCTTAAAGCTTACAGCTTGATTACTACTCAGGCTTTTACCAAACTGCTGACGTTCCAGGGCGTATTTCGCAGCAAGCTCGAGCGCAGCTCTACCCAGACCTATACCCATAGCCGCAATGCCGATGCGGCCTCCACTCAATACTTCCATTACATCTTTAAAAGCAGCACCTCGCTTTCCCAGCAGATTTTCAGCTGGGACCTCTAGATTTTCAAAACTGAGAGGCGTTGTGTCGCTACTTTTTAGTCCCAATTTTTCTTCTGGTTTTCCGCGAATCAAACCAGGACTCGAGCCCTCTACCACAAAAGCGCTAATACCGTCGCTATAGTGCTTGCCATCTCCCGGAGAATCGGTTCGAACAATAAGAACATAGGTACTGGCAACCGTTCCCTGGGTAATAAACATCTTCGAACCATTTATAATGAAATTATCCCCTTTATCTTCTGCAAAGGTGCGCAAGGCAGCAGCGTCACTGCCACTTCCGGGTTCCGTCAAGCCCCAGGCACCCAGGTTTTTACCACTAGCCAGATCAGGCAGCCAGGTTTCATGCTGTTGACTCGAGCCTGCATGCAAAATATGTCCGGTACAGAGAGAATTATGGGAGGCTACCGTAAGACAAAGTGAACCATCAACTGCAGCAATTTCCTCGAGGATTAAGGCTGTAGTCACGGTATCAAGTTCAGCCCCACCAAAACGCTCAGGAACCTGCATGCCCAGGAGACCCATATCAGCAAACTGTTTGACAATTCCCAAAGGAAATGTGCCTGACTTATCCCTGGCAATCGCCCCTGGAGCAACTTCTTTTTTCAGGAAATCTCGAAGGCTCCCCAGCAGAACAGTTTGCTCGGTACTGAGATCAAACCATAAGGCGGGTGTCTGTGAGCTAGAGGTAGTCATAAGTTAAATTTAGCAGAAGGCTGGTCGGAATGTCTGTTAGTGTACTCGCAATGAACAAGCTCTTATTCGTTTTAGGAAGCCAAACTTCCCACCTCAAAAATTAGCAATGTTAGACTGGCAAGCTATGGAAGAAACCTATTGGCTTAGAGGCATACGCGGAGCAACAACGGTTGAAAAAGATGAGGTCGCGCTAATTCATGAGGCAACTCGAGAACTGCTATTAGCCATGCTCGAGGCAAATGATATTCAAGATTTTGAGATCATTGGCTCCATCTTTTTTACAACCACACCTGACTTATGCAGTACTTTCCCGGCTGAGGCAGCTCGAGCTATTGGCATGACCACTGTGCCCCTTATGTGTACTCAGGAAATCCCGGTTCCAAACCGCTTACCCAGGGCAATTCGCGTCATGATGCAGGTCAATACTAAAAAAACCCAGAAGGAAATAAAGCATATCTACTTGCGTGATGCCGTTTCACTTAGACCAGATATTGCAAGTGCTCAGTAGCTTACCTAAAGAAACAGCTACAGGCTACAGAAACAAGCATTACTTAGCAGGTTTTACGGTTCTTTTACGTTTTACGCATCTGTAACCCCACCTGCCACCCTATGCCCTAAACCTGTGCTATTATTCCAAGTGGAGGTTTTACCTCCATCTCCTCTCTGACAGCCTCGAGTCCCCCCGCTCGAGGCACTTTTTATTGCCGCAGACATCATTCTAGTAGACATCATTCTAGGAGCAGGCGAACGGCACCTTCATGAAAGGTTTCATGTATCTGAGCCCCTAGCGCTCTTGCCTTCTCAACCAGCGGTCCATGAGGATGTCCGAACGTATTTCTCCCATAGGAAAAAATGACATGTTTTGGCTGGGTTGCGCGCAGCAAATCGTCTGAAGTGGAGGTTTTTGAGCCATGATGGCCCGCCATAACAATATCAAGCTTGGGAAATGCCAGGTCTTTCTCAACAGAAATTGGCATATCGCCCATCAGCAGGGCTTTTGGCTGCTCATGATAATAAAGGACAAAGGCAACTGAATTATTGTTAGCTTCATCATAGGAATTGATAGGAGGATTGAGGATGTCAAGCATGGCATCACCTATATAGATCTTTTGCCCTCGAGCCACCTGCATAATGGGAATTTGCCTTTCCTCAGCTACAGCAATAAGCTCTGCAAAAAGAGGTCTATCGAGATCTTTAACACCTATCGCCAGCTGTTGCACGCGAAACGATTTAAGCACAGATACAAGCCCCTCGATATGGTCTGCGTCCGTATGACTAGCTATTACCAGCTCGAGTTCGTCAATACCCAAACCCTTCAGCGCTGGGATAACGGTTCGAGCACCTACATCAAAATCACCGAAGGGGGTACCCCCACCGTCCATCAAAATTTCAAGACGCCCGGGTAAACGAATTAAACTGCTGTCCCCCTGCCCCACATCAAAGACAATAAGTTCGGCTTTTTCACGCTGCCAGCTTGTAAAACTCGAGCACAGCAGTGCTGTTGCAATAATGATCAGAGCACCACTCAAACTTATTCTCTTGTGTAACCAGAGGGCAAAAGCGCCAAGTCCAATGTAAAACAAGGCATAGCCAAGGGGAGAAATCTCTCCCCAGATGAGATTTGGCAGGCTCGAGCCAAAGGAAGCCAGTGCAATAAGCAAGGATGCAAGCAAACCTGTCAGGTGATTAAGTAAAAGCGCTAAAGGTGGCACCAAAACCCCAACAAACGCCACCACAAAGCCCAGGGGAACCAGCAGTGTCGCCAGTGGAATCGCAAGAATATTTATGAAGGGGCTAAAGAGTGGCAAACTACCAAAGCTACTGGCAACCAGAGGCACCGTGCTCAATTGTGCTGAAATGCTAACCAGGGCACTAACTACGATAAGTAATTTCCAGTGCCACCACGGCAAAGTCGTATAAGTGCCTAAAATGAGCCTTGTCAGGGGCTCAACAAAAAGCAATAATCCCAGAACTGCCAGATAAGACAACTGAAAAGACAGGTCAAATAGCCACGCAGGTTGCCATACCAGTAACAGCAGTGCCGAGAGCGCCAGTGAAGCCCAGGCGTCGATTCTGCCTCCGCCCAGCCATAAGGAAAGAAGGGCAGCAATGGTCATGAGTGCAGCTCTGCTAACACTCGGACTGGCGCCAACCAGAAATACAAAGCCAATAACCAAAACAATCAGAACCGGGTAGCGGAAAAGCCCTAAGGGCCTAAGCAACCAACCGAGTGCCAACACCAGAATCCCTACATGCAAACCAGAAAGCGCCAGGATATGGGCCAAACCTGAAGCAGAAAACAGCTCCCGAAGATCTCCCAAACTGTCTCTGAGCCCTAAGGTCATTGCCTGCATAAGCCCCGCTTGTTGCTCAGTTAGACCTCTGGCAAGTGCCTGACTCAGTCGTTCTTTCAGTGTGAATGTGGCAGGCTGAGAAGAAATAACTTCATCAATGTAGAATTGTCCCCAAATACCTCGGCGGTGCAAATAGCCCGCGTAGTCAAAGCCCCCCGGATTGCGTTTGTTAGGAGCCAGCGCGAAGCTTCCCTGAAGAACAACTCGTCCCGGAGCCAGGTCTTCTCTTGATGAAATCGCTAGCCTGGCACCCTTTGGGTCGTCCAGCCGCAAAATCTTTCCGTCTGTCGTACCTGATACGGTTATATCTTGTCCCAGATAGGGTAAAAGGGGGTTTAGTTGCGAATCCCAGCTGTAATAACGCCAGAAGCCTAAGGGTAAAAGAAGGACAAACGGCAAAAGCCAGCGCACAGCTTTGGGTAAAAGACATAAACTTAAGAGAAGGCTCGAGCCCACAGCAACAAACCAGGGCAAACCTTGCTGCGCCATGATAATACCTAACATAAGGAATAAAACTGCAGGCACAGACCAAGGCGCAAATGACGGCGTTGTTATTTTATGCTCGAGGCCAGAGTCTTTATGAACTTTGTAAAAAGGATTACCTGATTTTGAAGTAGAGCTAACTTGGTATCTCATCTCTAACGATCAACGCAAGTATATCACCCGCGGGTATCATCCTGACAGAGAAGACGTTAGGTTTATCGCCTGAAGCACGCTCCAGGCCCTAGTTTTCTACACGGTTTCCCCTTATCTCTGTTTATGCCAAACACACCTGTCACCTATTAAAAAAGAGATGCCCGCAAGCATCTCTCAAACGCAAAA
>JAGQHN010000043.1:25238-38099 GCA_020431825.1 Trueperaceae bacterium
TAGCTATTAAGCAATTGCGTTGACGTTATTTTTAACCTGACTAAAGACATGGGCAATCAGCGCTTTTGCTTTCTTGTCAAGAATGCGCGGGCCAATAGTGGCAGCGGGTCCCCTGACGTCAGCTTCGCCCTGCCAGTTCAGACTGGTTATGCCATTGAAGGTATCAAGGTTGGCATCGGCGGCAAGGTCAATCGCGGTACCAAGACCATTGCCTTTAAGTTTAAGTAACATTTTATGATTTTCAGGTTGTGGCTCGAGCTGAACATCAAATTTAAACTTGCCCCGAACCGGTCCTACGCCAACACTTACCAGTGCCGAAAAACTCCGATCACTCGTCACGTCGATCTGTTCAACATTAGGCAAACACCTGCCGACTTTACGAGGGTCATTAATAAATGTCCACACCTTGTCATAATTGGCCTGAATTTGTTCTTGGCCATCATAGTTAAGTTTCATAGTCTTCCCTTTATCTCCTATAGCTTAGATTTTGTCACACTATATAAAGACCCACCCTAAGATTAAGTTAAAAATGCACATTAAAGATGAAAACTTTATGACAGCTACCCCTAGCATCCATGGCATTTCGGTAATGGTATAGCGTGAACAGATGAATTAGCAAAGGAGTTAGAAAACTAACGATTCTGGATGGGTTCGCAAACGATACCTTAATCGGACCATTTGTCAGGATGATACCACCACCGGCATTTCTTGTACTTTGACGTCTATAACCCACATTAGGTAAACCACAGAAGCGTTTAAAGCAATGAGTGGTCAAGGACCGGTAGTCAGAGACAGAAAGGTTGAATTCTCTGATAAATAACCACTGATTCTCTAAATCTAGGTGTTTATGCCGTACACAAGTAGACTGAATAAGCTAAGTTCACGATTTTATAAAGGTCCTACTTGCCACCCTTCTTATACGGGAGCAATTGTGGTTTCTTTTGTTACCAACTCCGTATTACTTTCTTTACCAATGAAATCTTTAAAACTTAACGGTCTTGACAGAAAATAGCCCTGTGCCGCGTCACAACCCATTCGTTTCGCCCAGTCAAGTTGTGCTGCATCTTCAACACCTTCCAGCGTTATTTGTGCCTTTAAACCTCTTGCCAGATTCAAAATAGTTTCAGCAATAAGTTTGGCCTTGGGCTGGTGCAAAAGGTTACGAGTAAACTGGCGGTCAATCTTGATGCCATCAAAATGATACTGATGTAAATAACTCAGGGAGGAATAGCCGGTACCAAAATCATCAATGTATACCCGCACTCCAAGCGCTTTTAGATCTTGAATGATTGGCTGAAAAAACTCAGGACTTACCAGAACTCTTTCGGTAAGTTCAATCGTCAAGCGATCGGGAGCAAGCCCCGTATCCACAAGGGCATCTCTAATAACCGCAACTATGTCGGTCGCCTCGAGCGTTTGCGAGGAGAGGTTAATTGCAACCCTAAAATTACCCTGGACCGCCAACTCACTTGCTTCACGAATCACCCAGCTATCAATTTGCGGAATCAGATTGGCTTCTTCAGCAATCGGTATAAAAATATCAGGCGCAATAAAACCCTTTTCAGGATGCTTCCAGCGTATGAGAGCTTCGGAACTGCGCAGACAAGGCTTAGCGCTGGCATCAAGCGCAAGGATAGGCTGAAAGTATAGCTCAAAATCCTGATTTTTGAGAGCCTGAATCAGTTCACGCTCGAGCCAGAGTTTCTGCTGTAAAACGGCATTAGTTTCTTCGGCATAATAGCTGATTTCATTGTCAAGACTGGCCTGGTGACTGGCCTGGCGCGCTTTAAACAGCAGGTCATTAAAGCCGTCACCCTCTTGCTCGAGGGCAATACCAATATTCACTTGCACAATAATATCTTTACCCTTAAAAGGCATAGGGTGCTTGAAACTTTCCTGAATGCGCTGGGCTACCCGCGAACTGGTACTGGCTTGCTTGCTACGTACCAGAATGGCAAAATTATTCCCTCCCAGATGCGCCAGAAAATCATTGTCGCGAATATACTCCTGAATGACTTCAGCAAACAGGGTAAGCAGTTCATCGTGGTGTTTGCCCTGATAGCTGGCATTTAGTCTTTTAAACCCAACCATATCGATAAACACCAGTGCCGTTTTACTTTGATGGCTAAAATGCCTTTGCTGGGTATGGTACTGGTGCAACCGGTGCTCGAGCGATGCCTGATTGGGCAACTTGGTCACCGGATCATATTTTTTATAAAAGTCCAGCTCATTAATGAGCTGCTTGCGTTCTGAAATGTCGCGCAAAATAAGGATGAGGCTCTTGCCGTTTTCGTCTTGCATGGTGCTGCTTGAAACATCAAGCTGAATAGGACGCTGACTTTGACTCAATAAACTAAGCGAATCGGTTTGCCCTTTGCTGGATGCCAGACTGCGTTTAAAAAAGCTCTGCCAGTCTGCCGCATAATCACCAGCAAGCTGAGTTACCGTTCTTTCCAGCAGGTCATTTTTAGCGTAGCCAAGCACCACAGAAGCTCTGGCATTGGCCTCGGTGATTGTTTGATTTTGAGCATCCACCAACAAAATGACATCATTGGAATTATTAAAGATAGTCGTGAGTCTTTTTTCCAGACGGCTGCGCTCGAGTGCATAACGAATCGCGCGGCCCAGACCAAAGGCATCGACTTTGCCTTTTACCAGGTAGTCCTGGGCGCCCTGTTGCAGGGCACTAATGCCTACCGCCACATCGTCACGACCCGTCAGTACAATTATGGGAAGAGCAAAAAAAGTACCGATTTGCCCCAGCGTCATTTCTTCGGAGCTATCGGGTAGCGATAAATCTAAGAGGCAGATATCATAGGCATGACCGGCAAGATGCTCGAGCCCCGTACTGAGGCGCTTAACCTGCGTTACGTGGGCCTCTAAATCATTGGCATCTTTAAGCATTTCCTGAATCAGTCTGGCATCTCCAGGATTGTCTTCAATAAGTAAAATCTTAACTATAGTTTTGTTCACTGTCTGGCCCTTCACTAAGTTACTCCATAGTGAATATGCAGGATGCTTAGTTCGTTTGTCCGTACTCGTTCCACTCGGGTTTTGCAGGATTGCAAACCAACCATGGAGCTACTTAGGTCTCCTGCCCTTGAAACCGTCCCACAGTATAGAAGGAGCAAACGCAGCTCTAAGCGTAAGTATTTCGCAAAGCCCTCGTTGTGTTGTGCTGAGTGCCCCTATGCATACCTCTCCACTACATAGTTACCGCTTAACCTTTCTCACGCTTACAGGCTACTAAGGTAAACCTGCTGCTCTTCAGCCTCTAGGCAACTTCACAATGCTAAACCAGAAACTTTCGATTGATTTAACCACCTTGATAAATTGATCAAAATCGAGAGGCTTTGAAATATAGCAATTGGCATAAAGGCGGTACGACTCAACAATATCCTCTTCAGCTTGCGAACTGGTCAAAACAACCACCGGAATGTGTTTTAGTTCGGCTCGAGACTTGATATAGGCCAGAACCTCTTTACCGCTATATTTGGGAAGGTTGAGATCAAGCAAAATGAGATCGGGTCTGGGCACATCTTCAAAATCACCCGTTTGATTGAGATAGTTCAGCGCCGCCTGACCATCTCGTACAACTGATAGCTGCAAACGTAATTTACTCTCGCTAAGGGCTTCTTCTGCCAGCCTAATATCGCCCAGATTATCTTCGATCAGAAGAATTTGTATCACAGTTTTTCCTTTAGTCTTGAATGGGTGCGTGTTTTGGCAAACTAATATGAAAGCTCGAGCCTTTCCCAGGCTCACTCTCGGCCCAGAGTTTACCACCGTGCCGCTCAACAATTCTGCGGCACACTGCCAAGCCAATCCCCGTACCCTCATAAACATCGCGGGTATGCAGGCGGCGGAACAGAGTAAAGATATCCTCGAGGTACTTGGCTTCAATGCCAATACCGTTGTCTCTAATGCTAATCAGCCAATCGGTCTGAAGGTCTTTTTGACTTATGTCAATAATGGGCGACGCGTCAGAGCGAAATTTAATGGCATTGGCAATAAGGTTTTGAAAAAGCAAAACCATTTGGCTGTAGTCAAGCCACAACTCAGGTAGCGTTTCAGAGTTGATCTGACAGGCCGTTTCTCCTATGAGTAAGCGCAAATTCTTTTTGGCATCCTCCAAACAAGCCTCGAGTGAAACCAGCTCAAAGGCCTTGCCGTGAGTACCTACTCGCGAAAACGCTAACAGATCGTTGATAAGCCGCTGCATCCGCTGCGCCCCGTCAACCGCAAAGGCAATAAAGTCTTTGGCATCCTGGTCAAGCTTGTTGCTGTAGCGACGCTCTAGTAGCTGCACATAGCTCGAGACCATTCTTAGAGGTTCCTGTAAATCATGTGAGGCTACATAGGCAAAATCTTGCAGGTCCCGATTGCTGCGCTCGAGCTTTTTGGTATGGGCCTGTAAATCCTGAGTTGTTCTCTTCAAGGTAGAAATATCTTGAATCTGATTTACAAAATAGGCCACCTTACCTGAGATGTCATAGACATTTGAAACGGAGAGCAAAACCCAGATGCGCTTGCCGTCCTTACGAATAAACTGTTTTTCCCGCTGAAACGTTTGCATGGTATTTGTTGCCATAGAGGACAAATGCGGCTCCTCTGCAAGCCTATCGGACTCCGGGGTAATGTCCTGAAAGCGCTTTGCTAAAAGTTCTTCTTCTGAATAGCCAAGCATTTTACAAAGGGCCTCATTGACTTCAAGATAGTGACCTTCAAGACCCACCAGCGCCATCCCGGCACCGGCATTATCAAAGGCACTGCGAAACCTCGCTTCGCTTTCATGGAGCTGCAACTGCGCACGCTTTTGCTCGGTGATGTCCTGAATTTGTGAAATAAAGTAATCGACCTGGCCATTTTCGCCAAGCACAACTGCCACACTAAGCTGAACCCAGACAATTTCACCGTCCTTGCGAAAGTAGCGCTTTTCCATACGGTAGCTGTCTCGCTTACGCTCGAGCAATTCCTGAACATAGCTAAGATCGCTATCCAGATCGTCAGGGTGCGTAATATCTTGAAAGGTCAGGTTTAGCAATTCTTCTTTGCTATAGCCAACAATTTTGCATATGGCTTCGTTGACCTCGAGCCAACCCCCATCACGCCCAATCAGTGCTTTACCTATGGGTGCATGATGAAACGCGCTTTGTACCAGTTGTTGGCTCTCTCTTAGTTGCTGCTCGGCCTTCTTTCGCTCACTGATATCGCGAATGGCGGATAAAACCAGCGTACCCTGTTTTGTTTCTAGGGGACTCAGGCTGATTTCCACGCAGAATTCATGACCATTTCGGTGCCGACCATAAAGTTCCCGGCCTTCTGCCATCAGCTGCGCTCGAGGACTTTTTAAATACTCGGAGCGATGCTGCAAATGATCCTCCTGATACCGCTGAGGAATAAGCAGTTCAACCGACTTACCCAGTAACTCCTGACGTTTATAGCCAAAGACCTTTTCGGTTTGCGCATTTACCTGGATAATCATGCCAGACGCATCGACAATCACCATGGCATCTGGCGCAGCCTCGAGTAGGCGCTCAAACTGACCCTCGAGTTCGCTAAACACTACAAGCCAGCATCTTGTTCAAGAAATAGGTTGCTTGCTTCAAATTCATACCCTTACTTTCTCCGCTGCTACGTGTTCAAGAGAGTATTTCTGAGTGACATGGCGAAACGTGCAGGATATTTTACTTTTTCAGTTCAAGGGAAACTTTGTAGTACTCGAGCTTCGGCTTTTGTTCTTGCAGCAAATCCTCCAACTTACCATCTGCACATTAGGCCAATAAGTCACTGGGTCAGCATGGGCATTGTGAATTTCCCTTGCCTGGCTTCAGTCAATTTTATTAACCACTTTATGATTCGAAACGCTACTGCAACGCCGCCTGGCTAAGCTAAAGCATGGCAGATTACTCCTCTTCAAAAGTACCTCTGGTTATTTTGGCCTTGCTCTGGGGTTCGCTCTTCGTGGGTGCGCTAGCACACATCATAAGCCCGTTTTTGGTGCCTATAGAGCCTCGAGGATTTGTCCTTTCTGAGCGTCTTATCAGGCTCTTATCTGGCGCGGTACTGGCCGTCTTATATTTCTACATCGCCAGAAAACGGCGCTGGGCGCTTATCACATTTAGCCTTTACTACCTGCTAAGCCTTTATTTTTCCCTAAGACTATTTTTTTACCTTCTTGTCCTGATCGGTCCGATATCCTTAGTCTTAGGCATACAAATTGTGGCCCAGGGTCTGGCCATTGGTCTTTGTTTTCGCAGGCCTAACCGCGCCCTCTTTGGCTTTACCCGATAGGTGCAACGGCGTTGCAACGGACTTCAGTCAAACTATAGGCTAAGGAAACTTAAAGGATGGAGAAACGCATGAGGCATAAAACCACACAGATTTTCATTTTGCTGCTAGCTCTTTCTTTTCCAGGCTTTGCCCAGGAACTGATAAGCTCGAGTCAGGAACTTATAGAGGCTGCTCAGCAAGGCGGCGTTTACCAGCTAGCCCCGGGAAGCTATGGTCTTAGTGAGCCGCTCACCATAAGCCGTGACTTTACTTTAATTGGCGAAGATACTCCGCGCACAGGGTTTAAAACGAAAATACGAAGTACTGCTCCTCTGGTAAGTCTGGATATAACAGGTAATATCACCGTACAGCTTGAAGGTTTTAGCCTCGAGTACCTTGGTGAAACGGGTGCCGATGTCATAGATATAGAAGATGCCAACTTTGAACTGCGCAATCTGGAAATTGTCGGGGGCGTTTACAGCGAACCTGAAGCTGAGGGTGGGATTTTCTACGGAAGTGGTCTTTATCTTTATGGAACCGCCCGTGGAAAGGTAGAGAACTGTGTTTTTCGCGAGAATGAGCAAGACGCCATTCACATGGAAGGGGAAGCAGAGGTTAGCGTAAAGGACAGCAGCTTTAGCGATAATGACGGCGCCATTGCCCTTTTTGATAGCACGAAGGCTAGTCTTGAAGGCATTGAAGTGAGCCGTTCCTCTCTTTCAGCCCTTTATGCTGAGGCAGACGCCAGCATGACTATAATAAACTCAAGATTCCAGCAAAATACCGAAGGTAGCGCTTATCTGCTGGGCAATGCCCAACTTTCTATCAGGGACTCCCAGTTTGAGGAAGAAGGCGAGCTTTATAGCGCCATTACCGTGGGTGAAAATGCCAGGCTCGAGCTGTTTAACAGTCAGTTCCAGAACAACCTCCAGGGTTCTGTCTGGCTTTTTGACACAGCGGAAGGTCACCTGGAAGCTAGTAGCTTCAGCAGCAGTGGCAATGAAGGCATAGCGGCAGTTGTTTTTTCGAACGAGACGCATGTTACGTTTATTGGCAATACCTTAAAGGACAATGAGGGCGGCGCTATCAGTCTCTTTGATAATGCGCAACTGGACGCAAAGCAAAATAGCTTTGAAGCAAATGGCAACTGGACAGCCGTTTATCTGGGGGGCTCGAGTCAGAGTAACTTCAGCAATAATCAGTTCCTTAACAACTTGGGTAGTGGTGTTTTTTTACTCGAGTCTGCCACCGCGTCACTCAGTTCAAATCAGTTTGACGGTAATGGTGACAGTGGACTGATTGCGGCCGATCAAAGTCAACCACGGCTTACCGTTAACCGCTTTAGCAACAACGTCAATTTTGGTGTACACCTTTATGGCAACGCCGTCGCCTATCTGGCAGGAAATCACTTTGAAAACAACACCGATTCAGGACTCATGAGTCAGGAAGAGGCTTTTGTCAGTGCCTATGAAAATAACTTTGGGCCTCACAACATAGCAGGTATGGTTTTCTTTGACTCGAGTTCTGGCATCGTGCGCAATAACAAACTAACTGCCAACACTACTGCAGCGGTCATTGTCGCCAATAATGCCAACCCGAAGCTCGAGACCAATCAAGTTTCTGAAAGTGACTACGGCCTGTTATATCTTGACCTGGCCAGGGGCTCTGCTCAGGATAATCAGATAAGCAACACTCAAGTAGGCATCTATAAGGTCAAAGGCTCGAGCCCCCAACTTGGTGAAAACAGTTTTGAGGCAAATGACACTGACCTACTCGAGGACGCCAATCCTCCGTTTTAAAGCTTAAATTCACCTGGGTCCCACAGCCTTACTATGACCTATAGGCGCAGTTTTGAGCTTTTCTTTGCTAAACTGGGTTAAATGCCTGTCCAGCTACAACTTCTAGGACTTCCCAATCTTTGCGAGGAGGGCAAAACCCAGCCCTTACGGCTGAATAATCCCAGCCTGGTACTGATTTATCTGGCGGTCAAAGCTGACTGGGTCTCAAGAAGTGAGCTTGCCTTTCTCTTTCGTCCTGATGATGATGAAGCCAGTGCCCTTAAACATTTAAGACTTCTCTTACATAGAGCCAAGCAGCTTGACTGGGCTCATGCCTTAGAACTCGAGCAAAGAAGAGTCCGCTTTCGCATTCCCTCTGATATTGCGGCTTTCAAGCTAGCCTGTTCTGAGCAGAACTGGCCACTGGCTTCCAGGCTTTATACAGCTGCCTTTCTAGGTGATTTCAGTCCAGCGGATTTAGCCACTTACGCTGCCTGGCTTGATTTAGAACGAGCTGACCTGGCCATGCAGGCACAGGAAGCCTTAGGTTTTTATGCTCGTGATTTAGAAGCTCAGGGGAATGTTTCTGGTGCAGCGCAAGTTTATGCTGATTTACTC
Organism: Trueperaceae bacterium; assembly: GCA_020431825.1. Classification (GTDB taxonomy): domain Bacteria; phylum Deinococcota; class Deinococci; order Deinococcales; family Trueperaceae; genus JAHEBB01. The sequence goes on from JAGQHN010000043.1 coordinate 33,908, forward strand.
AAGTTTGATCCTTTAAACGAAGATGTTTTACAGGCTTACCTCAAAGTCCTTTATGCTTCTGGCAGCAGGGACCGAGCCTTAAGGGTTTTTGATGATTTTTCTGCCCTTCTCTTAAAAGAATTTGACGCGCAACCTCTGGAGGAGAGCTTAGCTTTAGTTCGTCTCATTCGTGAGAACAAAGGGCTTGATTCCACCTTAAGCAAAGGGCAAGCGCTTAGCAGTTCTCCTCCTATCAACAATTTACCCAAGCAAAGCACGAGGTTTGTAGGAAGAAAGGCTGAACTAGCCGACTTAAGTGCTCAATTAGCGCACGAGGACTGTCGTTTACTTACCCTTATTGGCATGGGCGGCAGTGGCAAGAGTCGTTTAGCTTTAGCCCTTGCCAGTTTGCTTCAGCATTCCTTTTCTCATGGCGTTTGTTTTGTTCCTTTAGCGCCTTTAAGTTCTTCTGACGCTGTTATCTCTGCCCTAGCTCAAGCGCTAGGCTTAACCCTTGCCCCCAGAACTGAGCCTCTTGAGCAAATCTTAGCCTTCTTAAAAGACAAAAAGCTTCTTTTAGTCCTTGATAATTTTGAGCATGTTTTAGATGCTGCCCCTGCTTTAACCAAACTTCTTCAAGCTACCGAACATCTCAAAATGATTGTTACCTCCAGAGAAAGTCTCAAGCTAATTGGTGAGTGGCTTTTTGATGTGGAGGGCTTATCTTATCCTGACTCTGAGGTTTCAGATGGGCTCGAGTCCTATGACGCAGTTGAACTCTTTATGAGTAGTGCAAAGCGCGTTGCCCCCAGGCTCGAGTTTAGCGCTGCCGATCTGGCACGGATTGCTCAGATCAGTCAGCGACTGACAGGTTTACCTCTGGCCCTCGAGTTAGCAGCAAGCTGGGCCAGAATCATGCCCATTGAGCGTATAGCCAAAGAGCTAAGTGAGGGCTTTGAGCTACTCGAGAGCAGTCAAACTGATCTTCCTGAAAGACATCGCAACATAAAAGCCATGTTTGAAAAAACCTGGGCAGGTCTCTCGGAAAAAAAAAGAGAAACACTAGCTAAATTCGTCATTTTTCAAGGCGGAGCTAGTTTAGAAGCCGCCGAAGAAGTCACAGGGACTCACTTTTCTGTTCTTCTTTCCCTTGTCAACGAATCTTTACTTAAAAGAATTCCACCTAACCGGTTTGATATTCATGAGCTTTTAAAACAATTTGCAGCCCAACACCTAGACGAAAGGCAGCTAAATGAGCTAAGGCAGCTTTATGTGGCCTACTTTTCCGGGTTTCTGCACACCTATCAAGCCCGTTCTGATAAGGAAAAATTACCAGGCCGTAATCAACTGTTAAAAGATATCGACAATTTACGCAAAAACTGGAACCTTATTCTAGAAACTGTCAATACTAAGGCCTTGCTTTTATCTACCGACGCTATGTATGACCTCTACTTTAATAAATCATTTTTTTATGAAGGTAAAACTATTTTTCAAGAAGCCCTTGCCATACTTGAACAATTACAACCAGTCAATCATGAACTTATGGGTAAAATTTTACACAGTCTGGGCGTGTTTAATATGCATCAGGGCAATGTTCATATGTCCAGTCAGGCGTTTAAAAAAGCTCTTATTTCCCTTAAAAAAGCCAATAATATCGAGGAGCAGGCTTATGTCTATAAAAACCTTGGTCTCATTGCCAAACAACAAGGTCAATTAGCTCAAGCTGTCCAGGAATTGAAAAACAGCCTTAAACTTTTTCGCCAGCTAAAGGATGAAACAGGCGTAGCACACGCTCTCAATTCTCTGGGTATCATATTAAAAAACATGGAAGACTTTGATCAGGCTCAAGCCTACTTGCTTGAAAGCCTGGATACCTTTGAAAAGCTCGAGCTTGAAGATGATGCAGCAATTGCTAATCATAATCTTGGCTCTATTGCACTTATGCAAGGTGACTATAAAGGGGCAAAACAACATTATTTATCTTCGCTTCGTGTTTTTGAAAAGTTTGACTTTCGACATGGCATCGCAGCATCTAATACAAATTTAGGGAATATTGAATTAAAGTTGGGCAACTATAAAGATGCTATAGGCTTTCTGGCTATAAGCATCCGACTCAAAAAGGAAATAGGAGATTTAGTGTCACTGCCTGAACCCTTACGGCAGTTGGGCTTAAGTTATAGAGGCATGAAAAACTATCATGCGGCTATTTCTAATCTCTTGGAGGCTATAAGTCTGGCGACAGGGCCTCAACCCCAGAGCTTGATTATCGAATTGCTGGTTGACCTTGCTGATACGCTTATCGAGGCAGGCCATGCTTCGGAAGCACAAGAGATTTTAGCCCTTTGTTTACCCTACAGTTCTACGGAGTTTATTCAGAGCTATATTGAACCCCTGCAAGTGAAGCTTAAATCATCTTTGGTAGAAGTGATTTCTCCTGAACTTCAGACCCTACTTGAGCAAAACCTCAGCCATATTCAAAGCACTTACAATATGCAGCCTCATTAAAACCCAAAAGATCAGCTGCAACGTTACTGCAACGCCTGCTCTTTAAGCTATAGCTATGTCCAAAGAGCGCCTGATAGGCAGTTATCTGGTTCGGTTCAGTGAGCGGCGTGGCGTAACCTATATCAACCTGCTTAACTTAAGAACAGGCGAGCGGCTCGAGTTTGAGACCTGGGTCTCCGCCTGGGCGTTTCTGGAAAAGGTGCTTGAAGGGCAAACATCATTACTCGAGAAAGGTAACTAAGCAGTCTCGAGCCCAGGAGGACGTATGTCAAGAATCATGAGTTTAACCACTGGCCCTTTGCGTATCGCTGTGATTGCAGCAATCATCCCTTTTTTCGCTAATTTCAGCATCACACAAAACGGTGTTTACCGCGACTATGTTGCTCTCGTTGCTGGTGGCCTCGCCCTTTTACTGGCACTGATAAGCTTGCCCAGTGTCAATACTGGTGAGGAAAAAGGCGCTCGTATCGGCATTATTGCTGGCGTAGTTATCGTAGGTCTCTTACAAATCGTAAGAGGTCTAGGCTTCTTTCAGTAGCAGATTCCAGGTAACTCTTAGACCTCTCTCAAAATAGCCGTAATCGTAAAGTTATTCCAATTGGGAGCTTTAGACAGTTTCAATGAAGAAGTTTAAAACATTTCGTCAGGTACTCTCTCTCATCGTTCTGGCTCTGGGTTTATTTGCAGTCTTCCGCTATAACCTGGGGCCAAAACTAAGCGCGAGTTTGCAGTGCAGCAGCCAGCCAGCCTGTATAAAAGGCTTAAGCATAAGTGACAATGGCGCTTTTGACTTGGCTTTTTCTGCCGACGGACGCTATCTGTACGGGGTGGGTGTTGATGGGTCAAGAGCCTGGAATACCGAAAAGGGATACCGTAGCAGGCGCTTATTTACCTATAGCCCCCGAGCTTTTGCCCTTGCTCCTGACGGGGGCTTTGCTGTCGCCAAAAAGAATGGTGAAATCCTGCTTTTTTCTGCGGAGGGTGAAAAACGACTCGAGCTTGAACCTGACCAATCAGCCACGAAAAATTTGGCCTTTGTGACAGGCCATAACCTGCTGGCTATTGCTAAAGGCAAAACCTTAAGCTTCTGGCACACGCAAACAGGAAAATTCGTCACTGAGCTTCCGCATGAGAGCAGCATCACAAGTTTAGCAGGCTCGAGCAACGGCATCATTGCAGCAGGGCAGGCAAATGGGCAAATCATTCTCTGGCCCGTCAGTGACTTTAGTGCTTATCAGGTGATTGCAGCTTCTGACAAGATGATTGGTGAACTGAGTTTTAGTGCCGATGCAACCGTTCTGGCTTCAGCAGACACCACGGGCAATGTCTTCCTCTGGGATACAGCAACGCTTGAACTTATGTCTACCCTCAAAAAAACCGAGAGCCTGGTCACCAGTTTAAGTTTTTCGGCAAAGGGTGAGCTACTGGCAGTAGCACATTATTCCGGCAATGTCGAGGTTTGGCAAACTCAGACAGAAAGCTTAAAGGCCAGCTGGCACTATAGCCGAAACCTGCTTAGTGCCAGTCTATCGGCCGACGGTAGTCTGCTTGCAGTTGCTCTGGCAGACAAGGCTGAACTGGTCAAAACGAACACTCGAGCCAGTTCCAGTCAAAGCAGAGGTATCGGTACCACGCTAAATGACAGCTATGTTCGGGTGTTCCCCGCAGCCATTTTGGTCCAGGACATAAGCAAAATCACTAACTAAGC
>JAGQHN010000044.1 GCA_020431825.1 Trueperaceae bacterium
AAGCGGTACGCGAGCTGGGTTTAGAACGTCGTGAGACAGTTCGGTCCCTATCCGCCGTGGGCGCAGGAGTTTTGAGAGGAGCTGTCCCTAGTACGAGAGGACCGGGATGGACCGACCACTGGTGCTCCAGTTGTCTCGCCAGAGGCACGGCTGGGTAGCTACGTCGGGATCGGATAACCGCTGAAAGCATCTAAGCGGGAAGCGCGCCTCAAGATGAGATCTCCCGGGAGCTAGACTCCCCTAAAGGAACCATCAAGACTAGGTGGTTGATAGGCTGGGTGTGTAAGCGTGGCAACACGTTGAGCTAACCAGTACTAATAGGTCGAGGACTTAACCTTTTTTGGACTTATACACGCTTCGAGGTATCATCCGTCAATTGACGGATGATACCTGCTGAGCATGTCCATTAGACAGGGTGTTTTTGAAACTTCTATTTTCTGTCATATATTTTCATGAAGATATTAACTTTATGTTAAAGACTTCATTATTTTTTTCTCCGTGCTAATAGCAGTGTGGACCCACCCGATCCCATCCCGAACTCGGAAGTTAAGCACACTAGCGCCGATGATACTTGGGGGGCAGCTCCCTGGAAAAGTAGGACGGTGCGGGGATTTATTTTAAAAACTATAGGTATCATCTATATTATAGATGATACCTATAAGTATTGCGGGAGTAGCTCAGTTGGTAGAGCTCCACCTTGCCAAGGTGGTTGTCGCGAGTTCGAGTCTCGTCTCCCGCTCCAAAATCAAAAGTATTAACCCTGCCTTGAGCAGGGTTTTTTCATTGCGAGAAGAAAGTTGTGTATTCATGGACGGAACAAAAAGAAATGCTATTAAGCCCGGCTCGAGCGTTGCAATCGTTCTAAAGCAAGATCAATCTACAGGTAAGTTAACCGAGGGAGTAGTAGGGACTATCTTGACCAAGTCTCCAAGTCATCCTCACGGAATCAAGGTTCGTTTACAAACTGGCGAAGTGGGGCGAGTCAAAAAGATCTTTAATTGATGCGATTTCAGGCAGAATGATCTAGCAGTAGACAGGCAGCCTTATGATTTATATTGATGTGCTTTAATGCTACCTCCTGTTTCGAACAGGTAGGGATAGCTACTGGGCAGCGCGGATGAAAACGACAACCACCTGGAATATTTATAGGATTAGGTGGGTCGCCCTGTAAAATAATATGTTTACGCCTTAATTTGGGATTGGGTACGGGTATAACAGAGAGTAAAGCTTTTGTATAGGGGTGCTGAGGGTTTTCAAGAACATCTTGGGTTTCGCCAAGTTCTACGATTCTTCCTAAATACATTACGGCGATGCGATCGGCGAAATGAGCGGCGGTTCCTAAATCATGCGTAATAAAAAGCATAGCTACAGAGTGTTCGAGTTTTAAGCGCTCGAGTACGCCTAGCACCTCGGCTCTTATGGATACATCCAACATGGAAACAGGCTCATCGGCAATGACTAGGCTAGGTTCTAAAACAAGGGCGGCAGCAATGACGACTCTTTGTCTCTGCCCCCCCGATAGCTCATGAGGGCGGCGGTTCAGATAGCTCTCAGCAGGGTTGAGGCCAGCATCCTCGAGCGCTTTTTTGACCATTTCCTGTCTGGCACTTTTGGACTTGCCAAGACCATGTACTTTTAAAGGTTCTTCTACAATTGCCCCTACCGTCATGAGTGGATTTAAGGATTCATAAGGGTCTTGAAAAACCATTTGAATGTCTCGCCTCAAATTTTTTAAAGCCTTACCTTTCAAGGTAGTAATGTCGTTATCGTTGAATAAAACTTGCCCAGCGCTTGCTTCTTCGAGGTGCATAAGGGTTAGGGCTAGTGTTGATTTGCCACATCCTGATTCACCAACCAGAGCCAGTACCTCACCTTTCTCAAGCTCAAAACTAACCCCATCAACAGCTTTAACGACCAGATTTTTGCCGAGACCACTGCTTAGCGAAAAATGTTTATGCAGATTTTGAACCCGTATTAGACTCACAGCGTTTCCAGAAGATGACAGCTGGCAAAACCATCAGAAACTTTAATCAGGGAAGGAGTTTTAAGTTGGCAAATGTCAATAACCTGTGAGCAGCGTGGTGCAAAGCGACAACCAGGAGGTAAGGCATCTAGTTTTGGAGGATAACCAGGGATACTAAGAAGCTGCGTTTTTGGCTTTGTATGATCGGGAAAAGCGCCCAGTAAGGCCTGGGTATAAGGGTGGCTGGGGGCATTAAAAATGGCATCGATGGGGGCATGTTCGGCAATCACTCCGCCATACATAACCAGTGCAGTATCACAAACTTCAGCTACCACACCAAGATCATGAGTAACCAGCAAGATGGTTAAGTCCAGCTCGGCTCGTAGTTGTAAAAGCAACTCGAGTATTTGTGCCTGAACCATGACGTCCAGCGCAGTTGTAGGCTCGTCGGCAATAACCAGTTTGGGGTTACAGGCGAGCGCCATAGCAATCATGGCGCGCTGCCGCATACCCCCTGAAAACTGATGGGGATATTGACCTTTACGGTTGCGTCCTATGCCGACCATCTCTAAAAGCTCATCAACCCGTTTTGCTGCGCTGGTTTTATTGGGATTTTGCCTTAACAAGACTTCCGTAATTTGATCTTCGACAGTTTTAACCGGATTAAGTGCGTTCATCGCACCCTGGAAGATGATCGCAAGGTCTTGCCAGCGTAAACTGCGCATGTCATTTTCACTAAGTCTAAGCAGGTCTCTACCGTTAAACAGCACTTCACCCGCAACAATCCGACCTGCCTGAGGTAGTAGCCGAAGTAACGCCAGCATGAGCGTGGTTTTGCCGCAGCCCGATTCACCAACGATGCCCAGGATGCTGCCTTGGGCTACCTTGAAACTGACATTTTCGAGGGCTCGAGCCTTTGCCTTTTCGGTCAGATAGTCAACGGTAAGTCCTCTGACCTCTAGAAGATTAGCCTGTTGCTTGTTGGACATGGCTTCCTTCTAAGGCAATCATTTCTGATTTTTGCAGGTGATGACTCTCTAACCTTGGGTTTAAAATTTGCTGGAACCCTTGCCCCAAGAGGGTGCAGCCTAAAACAAGCCAAACAATGCCTAAACCCGGTGCTAACAGAGCCCACCAGGCACCGCTGCTCATGGCGCCTCGAGTAAAGGCAAAGTTGAGCATTTGTCCCCAACTTAGAGTGCTGGGGTCGCCTAAGCCTAAAAAGGCCAGAGCGCTTTCGTTCAAAATAGCCAGGGAGATAACGAGCACGGTATTGGCAATCATAAGCGGTAAAACTAGTGGGAAAATATGGTTTCGTAAAATATAAAGAGGATGAGCGCCAATTGCTTTAGCGCGCAGTACAAATTTTCTTTCCTTAACACTAATCGTTTGGCTTCGCACCAATCGTGCGGTGCCAGTCCAGCCCAAAATGCCAATCACAATGATGATATTCATCAGACTGGGCTTGGTCAGCGCAACCAAAACAACTGCTAAAGGCAGGTCCGGAATGACAAGGACAATGTCCGTAAAGCGCATGAGCAGATTATCGATTTTCCCACCAAAAAAGCCAGAAATAAGCCCGATGGTGCCACCAATGACAACAGAAATAAACGAGGCAAAAAAGCCAACCGTTAAAGAAACCCTTGCGCCGTAAATAAAGTTGGATAAGACATCTTTTCCAGCATCATCGGTGCCAAAAGGATGCTCGAGGCTGGGTTTAGCATAAATACTGTCCAGTGTTACGCGAATGCGTTCTTTTGGATTATAGGGTGCAAGCAGAGGGGCAAAGATGGCCATAAGAAGCGTAAGCACAATCATAATAAGGCCGATAACGCCCATGCGGTTTCGCCGCAAAGCTTGCCAAAAATCACGCATCAGGCGAGCCTTACTCTGGGGTCAAGGAAGGTGTAGAGCAAATCAGCAATGACATTGGCCAGGACTACACTCACTGCCAGAAGCAAAAAGGCACCTTGCAAGACTGGATAGTCACGGCGACCAACAGCTTCAAAAATGGTTAGCCCCAAACCTGGCCAGGAAAAAACCGTTTCAATTTGAATGGCACCTGCCACAGTAAAGCCAAGGTTTAACGCAACAATGGTTACAATCGGCAACATGGCGTTTCTCAGGGCATGATCTTTTAAGATTTGAAAGGTGCTTAGCCCTTTAGCTTTTGCCGTAAGAATATAGTCCTCAGACAAAACATCCAGCACGGTCGAGCGCATAATGAGCATGTATTCACCAATAAAGACCAGGGTAAAGGTTAGGGTCGGTAAGAGTAGATGCGTGCCAATATCTCCAAGACGCTTTAGACCAGTCAGACCTGAGCCAATCGTTTCCTTGCCGCCAAGGGGTAAACCGAGGTAATTAGAGCCCCAGAACAGGAGCAAAATGCCGAGCCAGAAGGTGGGTAGGCTCCAGACGGTGAGGCTGCCCACCAGTGCGCTGTAGTCAAGGACAGTACGGGCTTTCCAGGCTGCTACCAGGCCCAGAATGATACCAATGATAATCGCTAAGATTTGCCCGGCGCCAATAAGTAAAAGCGTGTTCCAGAGACGCTCGGTTAAGAGTTCAGCAACAGGACGTTGTGAGTGAAAACTAACCCCCAAATCCCCTTTTAAAAGGTTGCTGAGATAGGCAGCAAACTGGGTGTTGAAAGGGTTAACACCACAGGCATTGAGACTGGCCTTAATCGGGTTTAGCGTTTCAAAACAGTTGATGACAGGTTTGTCTAAACCAAAGCGTACCCGAATGGCTTCAATGGTTGCCTGCGAAAGACGAGGGTCTTTGAGTAGTCGGGTGGGGTCACCCATAACCCGAAATAAAAAGAAATTAAGTAAAAGAACAAAGGCAATGGTTAGTAGTGCCCAGCCTAACTTTCGCAAAATAAGTTTGGTCATAACAAACGAAATGACTCCTCGTAGTTTTTTGCCTGGCTAGGAGGAGTCATTTCAAAGGTCATGGTTTTCTTACTGAATGGCTTCGATTTGGGTAAGGGAGCTGGGGTCCTCGAGTGCTACCTTGGTTGCGTCTGTTATCCAGCCGCTAAAGCGGTCAGTGCGGAACGCCTGAACTTGCTGCTGGTAATAAGGAATGATGTAGGGCAGGTCGCGCAGCATAATAGCTTGCATTTGCCAGACAATTTCCTGTCGTTTTGCCGGGTCAAGCTCGGTAGCCTGAGCAGCATAAAGCTCGTCATACTCAGGGTTGGAGTAACCTGTTTCACTGGTTCCGGTTGGAATTTCATCGCTGGTTAAAACGCTCAGCATAAAGCCAGGGTCAGGGTCAGAACTCCAGCCCCACATGATGATGTCAAAGTCAAAGCTGGGGCAGCAGACCGAAGTGAGGGCGTCAGGATCAAGGGCTTGAAGCTCGAGCTTCACCCCAATATCGCCCCACATTTGCGAGAGCAGTTCGGCTACCCTTGGCGCTTCAATGACATCATTGGGCCAGTAGAAGCGGAAAGACAGGTCACGGCTGCCATCAGGCATTTCACGCACGCCGTCACCATTGCTATCCAGGTAGCCAGCATCATCCAGTAGTTTATTAGCGGCTTCGGGGTCGTAGACATAGTCCTCGAGTGAGCTGTTGAACCACTCACCCATACCGTCCATAATCAGTCCTGTACCAGGGGTACCTAAGCCTAAAAGAGCCACATCAATAATTTGTAGTTTATCGGTGGCATGGGCCAAGGCTTGGCGGACATTGAGATCAAGCAGGGCAGGGTGACCACTGCAAATGCCATCATCGGCAGGACAGGTATCACTATTGGTGACATTAAAGATAATGTCACGGACAGAAGGGGATAAAGGAGCCCCTATAACCAGTTCGATATTAGGGTCATTGCGCAGACTTACAACGGCGGTATTTGGCATTTCGGTAATCATGTCAACCTGACCGGTTCTAAGTGCCTGAACCAGAACATCTTGAGAACCAAAGGTCTGAAACACAATTTCATCAATGTTAGGCGCCTTGGCATAGTGGTCTTTGTTGGCACTTAAGCGAACGTATTCGCCCTGTTTGTACTCAGTCATTTTGAAGGGGCCAGAGCCGATCATCTCTAAGTTTTCAAATTCAGTTGCGGCGCTTCCGGCTGGATAGCTTGACCAGATATGTTCGGGCAAAATATAGAGATAGAGTAGCTGGCTTAGCATATTGGGAATAGCCTCACTCAGCGTGACAAGCACCGTTGAATCATCTGCCGCCTCAATGCTGTCAAAATAGCTGGTGTAACCGTTAGCAAAGGGAAAATCTTCGTTGGCTTTGTAGTAGTCAAGGCTAAAAGCGACATCGGCGGCGGTTAAGGGCTCACCATCATGGAACATAGCACCCTCATGAAGCTTAAAGGTCCAGACAGTACCATCCTCAGAAACTTCGTAAGTATCGACCAGTTCGGGTTGGATGCTACCGTCAAGCTCGAGGTTGAAAAGGGAGTCATAAACCAGATCAAAGAGGGTAAAGGCTTCTGATAAAACAGCGGTTCCAGGATTCAGGGTATCAGGGCTTCCTGCCCAACCTATACGAACCGTACCTTGTGCCAGTGCCATGCCGCATAGCATCAAGCCGATAATCAAACAGCGTTTCATTACAACCTCCAAATGATCAGGAGCAGATAGCTAGGTCTTGGTTTGAAGGTTTAGCGCCGCCATCTGAATTAGGGTCACTGCTCCAGGCATGCTTCTTAGATGAAAGTTTAAGAAACATTATTAAAAAGTAATAATGACCTAATTCGCTGAAAAATGCTAGTCCTTTTGAGCTCTTAGCTTAGGTAATCTTCATTATTTCGTTTCTTGTGCTTCTCAGATAGGATAGCTCATGTCTCTGCTACAAGCGCCTAAAGCTAAAAAACTTGCTACAGCCCTGAGCCTTCATGGTCATACGCGCATTGATCATTACTACTGGCTAAGAGAAAAAGATGACCCCGATGTTATAAGCTACCTCGAGGCTGAAAATGCTTACTGCGACCGCATGATGGCGCATACACAGGGCTTACAAGAAACGCTTTTTGCGGAAATGTGCGGCTATTTGCAGGAGGATGACTCGAGCGTTCCGGTTAAGCAGGGAAATTACTATTACTATCACCGAATGGAAAAAGGCAAGCCCTACGCGATTTATTGTCGTAAATTGCAGAGTTTGGCGGCTCCTGAAGAAGTTTTACTTGACTTAAATGAAGAGGCTAAGGATAAAGATTTTTTGGAACTAGGGGTATACCGCATTAGTCCCGATCACCGCAAGCTTGCTTATTCGCTAGATACGACGGGCTATGAAAGTTACACCATCTATATAAAGGACCTGGAGACCGGGCACTTATTACCTGAAGAAATTCATGAGACCTATTATGCCCTCGAGTGGGCCAGCGACAGCCAGACGTTTTTTTACAACGTCATTAATGAAGTCACCCGACCCTATAAGATTTTCAGACATAAGTTAGGCACCCACCCCAGTGAAGATAGCCTCTGTTTTCACGAAGAGGATACGCTGTTTGAAGTAAGTGTCCGTAAAACCAAAGACGGCCAGTTTCTCTATCTGGAGTCAGGGAGCCTGGAATCTTCTGAGCTGCAAATATTAGAAGCGAGCAGCCCTGACAAGCCTTTTCACTCAGTACAGCCACGTGAACAGGGCTTACGTTACAAGCTCGAGCACCATGAGGGCAAGCTGTATCTTCTTAGTAATAGGGACGGCGATATTCACCACAACATCATGACTGCACCCGTTGAGGAGCCTGGTATTACCAACTGGACCGAGTTTATCCCTCATGATGAGAGAGTCATGCTGGAAAGCATGCAGATGTTTATAAACCATCTGGTGATTGTTGAGCGAGAATTTGGTTTAAAACAACTGCGGATTATTGACTTGCAAACAGCTGAGAGCCACAGACTTGACTTTCCTCATGAGCTTTATAGTTTTAACCTCGAGCCTAATCCCGTTTATGAAACGTCCATCCTTAGACTTAATTACAGTTCGCTCAAAACGCCGAGCCGTATCTATGACTATCATATGACAGAGCGGAGGCTCGAGCTAAAAAAGCAAACCGTAGTAGCTGCTTATGACGAGTCGCAGTACGAGCTTAAACGCCTTTTTGCTACGGCTGAAGATGGTACTCGCATTCCTATGTCACTGGTTTATAAAAAAGGTTTGGCGCTTGATGGTAGCCATGCCTGTTTTCTCTATGGTTATGGTTCTTATGGCGCCAATGTTGAACCGGGCTTTTTAGCGCACCGCCTGACCTTACTCGAGCGCGGTGTCATCTTTGCGATGGCGCATATTCGTGGGGGAGGTGCGCTAGGTAGAAGCTGGTATGAAGACGGTAAATTCTTAAATAAGAAAAACACCTTTACAGATTTTATAGCTGCTGCCAGACACCTTATTGCTCAGGGCTACACCCGACCAGAACGCTTAGCTATTGAAGGCCGCAGTGCCGGTGGTCTCCTTATGGGTGCGGTGGTGAATATGGCGCCTGAGCTGTTTAAAACAGCGATTGCCGGGGTGCCCTTTATGGATGTTATTACCACCATGCAAGACAGCAGTATTCCGCTGACGCTCTGCGAATATGAGGAATGGGGCAATCCACATGATAAGGATTACTACGACTATATGCTGAGTTACTCTCCTTATGACAATATTGAGGCTAAAGCCTACCCTAATCTCCTGGTAACAGCGGGGCTCAATGACCCCAGGGTAGCCTACTGGGAACCTGCAAAATGGACCGCTAAACTCCGGGATTATAAAACGGATCAAAACCATTTACTGCTTAAAACCAATATGGGTGCGGGTCATAGTGGTGCTTCTGATCGCTATGAGTATTTGCGAGAAAAAGCCTTTGAGTATGCCTTTGTGCTGGATACTTTAGGGGTAGAAGCTAGAGATTAATGGCAGCAGTCCTGCTGATGCTCGAGCCGACAAAAACATGAGGCGTGAATGGGCACATCGGCTCTGGCAACGGCTCTATCTAAACGAGCTTGCAGCGCATCAGCTTCAGCAGTTTTGCCAAGCTTGCGCAGGCACTCGACATAGCCATGTAAGCTCCAGACGTTATCGGGGTGCTGTGAGGGGCGTGACAGGCTCGAGTCTAGCCCCAGATCGGCGCGGTAAACGCTGGCTGCCTCCTCGATATGGCCTTGCTCTAAAAGCAGAGCGCCAAGGGCATGCCGGGTTGGTTGCATCCAGCCCCAGGGTTCAGCATAAAGCAGGTTGTCATCTAGCTGAACAGATTGCCTTAAGTGGTCAAAGGCTGCGTCATAATTGGCTTTGCGGTATTCGATTTCGCCGTTCATCATTTCCTGGGCAACTGCCATAATATCCAGACAGGTATTGTTAAAAATGCGTCTTGACTCAGGAATTTTGGGGTAAGTTTCATAAAAGAGCGTCTGCTCTTTTTCTGCCTCAGCCACGCGTCCACTGGCAGCGTAAGCAACAGCCCGGGCATAGTGGAGCATCGTGGTCGTGACCGAGTAAAACTCACGGTCTTCAGGAAAGGTCTCAGCTAATATTTCCTGCCACTTACCAAAGCGGATATAGACATGCAGATGCATAGAAATAATGCCCTCGAGAAAATCTGCCATATTGTCAGTGCGCAAAAGCTTATCGCTAATGCCGTTTATCATTTCCTGCACCGCAGAATGAGCCGCCTGATAGTTGCCCAAAAACATCGCGGCATAGATTTTAAAGTGAAAATCATGGCAGCGGTAAGACGTATAAAAGTTCAGAGGACCTTCATTGGCCAGATATTTGTTATCAGCAATAATGGCTCGCTCATTGGCCCAGACAGCGTTGTAGTAGTCACCACACAAAACGTCAATGTGAGAGGGCATATGTAGCAGATGACCCGCATCGGGTACAAGTTCACGCAGACTATCAGAAGCTCTTAAGGCTTTTTCTGGATGGGGTGACATTTCCATAACATGGATATACATATGGGCCAGACCTGGATGGGTTTCTTTCCCCTCTCTTTCCCCAAGAGCTCTTTCTAAAACCTCGACAGCCTCTAAGGTATCAGCACCTTCAGCTGGTTTACCGCTTACCAAATTCCAGAGTTGCCAGGGAGTACGGTTAATCAGGGCCTCAGCAAAGAGCGTAACGACATCAGAGTGGTTTGGAAATTGCTGGTATACCTGGCGCATGGCACGGGCGTAGTCATCATTCCAGACACAAAATTCTTCATCGCTAACGATCTGGGCTGATTGATAGCGGCTCTCCAGTGCTTCTATGAGGGATCGTTCAATGGGCGTCGTGTGCTCGAGCCTTGCATTGGCCTTTTCACAGGCATCTCGGCAAAGCGACAAAACCGTCGTCAGTTCTCCCTGGGTAAAGTCCTGCCAGGTGCGGTTGTAATTACAACCCGCAGCGTAGGCAATGCCCCAGTAGGCCATGGCAAAGTTTGGGTCAAGCTCAGCTGCCTTTTGAAAGCAACGCACCGATTCCTCGTGGTTATAGGCGTAACACCAGATGAGGCCACGGTCAAACCAGATTTGTGCTTCTGGGGAAGCAGTTGAGACTTTCCAGCTATAATTTCCCAGATCATAGTAAGAATCCATGCATAATTGTATAAAAAATGTTTGCCAGCTTGGCTCATTTGTCTCAGTCTGAGGTCTCGAGCCACTCTATAAGAGACTAATGAGTTCTTTTTAAAGAAACTTTCGAAATAGTTCAACACACCTGGCTTTAAACCATGCTAAACTTGCGTTTGCTGTTTTAAAAGCTTAAAGGGCTTTTACAAAGATAGGTACTAAGTAAGTACTGGAGGAAAAAAGATGGTGCACCCGACAGGATTCGAACCTGTGACCTTTAGCTCCGGAGGCCAACGCTCTATCCAGCTGAGCTACGGGTGCACGTGGAGCAAGTGCCTAGGCACTTACATCACCTCAGTGAACTTTGAGATGATACCTTCAGTATACAGGAGGAAGTCAAGTCTATGAAGTTAAGTAAACGCACAAACACCATTATTTTATGGGTTATCTCAATTGGCTTATTAGTCAGTATGCTCATTGCCTTTACCCCAACCCTGGGTGGGCTCTTTAACAGTAGCAACACGGCGGCAAATACCAGCCCTGCTGCTCTTATGGTCAATGGTAAGCCTATTTCTGAGCTTGAGGTTGCCAGAGCCATGCAAAACACCAATCAAATGGGTTTTGAAGGTGAAGTCGCCGATGACCTTGAAATCCTTGCCCTGGATAATCTTGTTCAAACCCAGCTTCTGGAAGAAGCTGCCGCCAATATCAAGGTTTCCAACAATGAAGTTCGGGAGGCCGTGAATAACTGGCGCGAACAAAACGGTGTGGCTGGGCGCGCTAATGACCAGCAGTACCTAAGCTATATTGGTCAGGCAGGCTATACCGATCAGACCTTTAGAGACGCCTTTAGAAACCAGCTAAAAATTGATAAGTACCGCGAGCAACTTACGGAAGGCGTAAGTGTTTCAGATGAGGAAGTTCAGGCTTTTTATGACCTGAATACTGACAACTATCAGAATGAAGAGCGTATTAAGGCTAGAGAAATTGTGGTTGAAGATGCTGACCTTGCCAATACTTTGCTCGAGGATCTGAAAGGTGGCGCCGATTTCGCTACCCTGGCAAAAGAAAACTCAGTTGAGCGTGCTGAACAAGAAGGGGCCTTAGGCGCACCAAGTGGTAGCACTGAGCCGCAAGCCGTAGGTCGAGCTGCTTTACCAACCCAGGTCGCCAATGTCGCTTTTGCCTTGCAAGGCGAAGGTTTAACCGATGTGGTGAATTTTAACGAGCGTTATTACATCATTAAAGTTGAAGAGTTTATTCCTTCGGGTCCCAAGCCCTTTGATGAGGTCAAAGATCAGGTTCAAGAAGATGCTTTAGCAGCCAAGCAAAATGAGGCGTTGGAGCAGGCTTTTCAAGCTTTAAGAGCTAATGCCACCGTAAGCGGTGCTGAGGGCAGTACTTACAGTTTTGATGACCCGGTTGTTGCCACAGTCGGTAGTGATGAAATCTTGCGCAGTGACCTAGCCAGAGTGCTTTACAATGACCCGCAAGTGTCGCAGGCGCTACGACCCGACACGGCTGATCTTATTACTCAGCTTTTTAAACCCAGCTACCTCGAGCGTTTAATTGACAGTGAACTGGCCTATCAGGGCGCCAGTGAGCTGGATACTACCTTTATTGGTACCAAAGGTCAGATTGCCAGTGATGCTTTACAGTATGTTGCCAAAGATGCCAGCGCCACTGAAGAGGAATATCAGGAGTACTACGATACCAATATTGCTCGTTTTACCATTCCTGCCAAGGCTGTGGTTTCCAGAGTTAATTTCGACACGGAAGAGGCTGCGACTGCCTTCCGTGAAGCCATGCTCGAGGGGGGTGATTTCTCTGATATTGCCAATGCCAATGGAGGGGACGTTGTTGACCTGGGTACGGTGAATCCAGGCTCGCTGGCTCCTGAACTGGACCGCGTGCTGTTTGAAACTGATGCTTTTGAGGCCATCCCGGAAAGCAGCAATGAAATTTCAGATGTTCTGGCACTGACAGAAACGGTCGAAGTACCGGTTGAAGAAACCACGGATGAAGCCACTACAGACCCTTCTGAATCTACTGAAACTACCGATGCTAATGAAGAAACAAGCGCTGAAGATACAACGGCTGAGGCTGAAGACGCGAGTAGTGAAGATGAGGCAACTACGGACTCGAGTGAAGACACCAGTAGTGCAGAGGACACTGGTACAACCGAGGACGCTGCTAGCACTGAAGACACTGCTACTGGTGACGGTGCCAACATCGTAACGGAAGAAGTCGTCCAGCGCTATGTTGTCCTGATTGCTGAAAGAACGCCTGAAACCATTCGTTCTTTTGAGGAAGTTCGCTCTCAGGTTGAAAGCAGTGTGCTTGCTGCTAAGCGTGCAGATTTGCAGACAGCCTGGCTTGACGGCTTAAAAGAAACCATCCCGGTTGAAAATCTTTTAGCCAGTGCTAACCCTGATCCTGCCAGCTTTGAAACCACTCCGCTTGAAGGTGATAGCAGTACAGATGCCCCAGCGGTAGATGAGACGCCTGCCGAAGACGGAACAGACACTACAAGTACTGAGGACTCGAGCACAACGGAAGATAGTTCAACCGAGGAAACCCCTACCGACGAAACACCTGCTGACGAAACCCCCCAAGAAGAAACTACGCCTTCAAATTAATACCTAAAAAGTTGAACTTCAAAGTGGCACCTGTAAAGGTGCCACTTTTTGTTTTACTGGCATGTAAGTGACCTGTCTTTTACAACTTGCTAGCAGGTATACGATAGCTTCTATGTTTGCCAAAGGTCTGGGTCAACCCAATCGCAATTTTTGGTTGGGTGTCTACAATGGCATTTTGATAAATGGGGCAGAGGCTTTTTTTCATAGCAGTCTGGTTCTGGCCCCATTTTTGGCAAGTCTTGGAGCGCCAGCTTTTGTGATTGGCTTTATTCCAGCACTCAGGGTAGGGGGCTGGTTTTTGCCCCAACTGTTTGCTGCCAGTCGCTTAGCTCATCAGCCGTTTAAGCTTCCCTGGTATCGGCGGACCTCTCTGGTGCGGATATCTGCCTATCTGATTATGGTTTTAAGTATCTATGCCTTTCAGGGTCAGCCCCATGTCATCATGGTTGTTGTTCTGGCAGTTATAGCAGTTGTGGCAGTTTCAGGTGGGATTTCTGGTATTCCCTTTGCGGATGTTACAGCTAAAGTGGTTCCTCATTATCGGCTGGGCACTTTTTGGGCACTGCGCAATATTATTGGAGGATGTTTGGCACTGCTCTCAGGTTTTACCTTGCGCAGGGTTTTAGCCAGCAGTATGCCGTTTCCCCAAAACTTTGCCACCCTATTTTCAATAGGGGCGATTTTGTCTGGCCTGGCCTATCTGGCCTTTTGTTTTATTCGGGAACCCGAGGGACAGGTTACAACCAAACAGCCCTTTCTCCAAATGATTAAGCGTGTGCCCGGCCTGATTTCCAGTGATGCCAATTTCAGACGCTATATTCGCGTACGCTTTTTGGCACTGCTTGCTCTGTTGGCTGATCCCTTTTATGCCATTTATGCCCTTCGTCACTTGAATGCGCCACCTACCTCTTTAGGTCTTTTTATCATTTTGGCAACGATGTCCTCCATGCTTGCTAATTTCCTTTTTCGAAAACCTGCCAACCAGGGGCGAAATGTGACTGTGCTGCAAATCAGTATAGGGCTCTTACTGTCTGCCTCTATGACAGCTCTGCTCGTTCAACCCTGGCAACTTTTTGGTCTGGTGTTTATGCTCTCGGCAGCCGGACAGGCCGGAATTGGTATCGCTGCCTGGAATTTGCTTTACGCCGTATCACAAGAGGAGCAGCGCCCTCTTTATGTGGGTACTGCCAATAGCCTTTTGTCGTTACCCAGTTTTGCCCCGATTTTTGCTGGGGGCCTGGTTGATCTGCTTGGTTTTCGTACGACCTTTGTACTGGCCGCAGTGATGGCAGTGGCTGCCCTTAGTTTTGCCTTTCGTTTCAAGGAGCTTAAAGAACTTGACCGCCTGGCGCTCGAGTCCTAAAAACTAAGCTCGAGCATAGCCTTAAGTTTGGCGCTTGCTTCTTCAAGGTCCTCAAAATCATTCCTTAAAAGACCTAATAACACAAAAAAGTAGGCCGCCATATAGAGTTCTGCCAGGCTATGAGGGTCCTTGTGGCTAGCTACCTCACCCCTTGCTTGAGCTTTTTGAATTAGCTTGGCAACAGCACCTATAAAGGAGCGAATTTGCTCAGAAAAAGCGCTTTGAGTAAAAAGACCATTCTTGATTAAATTTTGGCTTAAGCTCTTGTGTTTCAAATAATAGCTATAAAGGGTATATGCCAGATGGAGGAGCTGGGCTGACAGGTCTTTACCTGGCAAACTACCAAAAGCCTGGGCGACGGTCAGCTCGAGGTCTTCAAAAAGTATGTCGTTAAGGATGGCAGACTTGTCAGGAAAGTGTACAAAGATGGTGCCGGGAGCTACCTCAGCGGCTCCGGCAATCTGGCGAACTGTGGTAGCTTCAAAACCCTGTGTTTTAAAAAGCTGTTTGGCAACCTGACGTATCTCTTGGCGGGTGGTTTGCTTTTTTTTCTGACGTTTACTCACAGCAGACCTTATACGGATTTCGAAAAAACTTTAAACATTCTAAGTCCTCTGATTCTTCTCGCAACTCAGTCTTGAACCACAGATAGCGACCATGATTGCTGAGTGATGAGTTATCACCGATGATAGCGCTGGTTCAAAACTGTTTTCCGCTCGCATTTAATCAAGCGATTTAAGCTCCTGATTAAACGGAATCAGTATTACTTATCCCAGAACTCTCTTGACAAAAGCATAGCAAACTCCTAAATTAATGAACGTGTTCACTGAACATGTTCATCTTGGGCCTAAGTAAAATACTGGAGTAACAATGAAAGCAACGATTATTGGTGCAGGTATTGCTGGGTTAAGTCTGGCTTTATGTCTTGAAAAGCAAGGACTGGATTATGAACTTTTTGAGGCTGCTGAAGATCTCAAAGCTTTGGGTGCTGGCATTGTGTTGTCCCCTAACGTCTTATATATCTTTGACCAGTTAGGGATTAAAGAGGAGATAGAGTCTTCAGGTGCCGTCTTGAGTGAGTTTCAGATTGTCTCGAGCCAGAGAAAAAGCCTGCAAAGAATTACCAATGAAACACAGCTTCATGGCAAGAGCTACTGTGCAGTTGGTATTCATAGAGCTGTTTTGCAGGAGATTTTGCTATCTAAGTTGCAAGCCAGAAAACTCTATTTGGGGTACAAGCTTGCCAGGCTCGAGCCTTCTCCGTTAAGCCTTGAATTTGCCAATGGTATTACCATCCAGCCTGACTGTGTGGTGGGTGCTGATGGCATTCATTCTCAAGTAAGACAAAGCTTAGAGGAAAGAGGTCAACTCCGCTATTCCGGACAAAGCTGCTGGCGCGGACTGTGTCAGCTAGAAGCTGCGGATTTGCCGGAACATGTGGCGCTCGAGTTCTGGGGAAATGGCGACCGCTTTGGCATTGTGCCTATAGACAAGGGGCAGCTCTACTGGTACGCTCCTGCGCTTTGCCCGGCAGGTCAGAAAGATGCTTCGTCTCAACGGGCAAAGGCGAATTTACTCGAGCTTTACCAGGACTACCACCCTATGATAAAGAGGGTGCTCGAGGCTACGCCAGATGCTGCCATTATGCGACATGACCTGCATGATTTAACTCCACTTAGCAGGTGGCATAACCAGACCACAGTGCTTATTGGTGACGCAGCGCATGCCACCACTCCCAATCTGGGGCAAGGGGCAGCGCAGGGTATTGAAGATGCCTGGGTGTTAAGTCATAAGCTCAAAAATGCAGCTTCGCTTGAGCAAGCTTTTACCGAATTTGAAACCCAAAGAAGGCCAAAGGCTAAGCAAGTGGTGCAGTTGTCCTGGCAGATAGGTCAGCTTGCCAACCTGAAAAACCCGTTGCTGACAATGCTGCGTAATCAAGCCTTCAGACTCAGCCCTAAGTCATGGACGATTAAGCAGCGTAAGAGGTTATATTTTGTTCCTGCTTCAGCAGAGCTGATACAAAATGCTTAAATGATTTATAGTCGGAGTCGTCTAAGGGTAGGCTCTCACGAGCGGTTTTAATGTCTTTTTTGACATTAAAACGGCACTCTGGGATGAATCGTTAAGCTTCGCCAGCGATCATCAGCCCAATGCGCTCGAGGCTAGCCTCTTCGCGGGCTAATATCCCCATGATTTCTCCGTGAAAGATAATGGCAATACGGTCTGACAAAGCCAAAATTTCATCCAGGTCTTCTGAGATTAATAGGGTAGCGGTACCCTTTTCGCGTTGCCTGACTATTTGATCGCGCAAATACTCGCTGGCACCTATGTCAACGCCTCGAGTTGGCTGGGCTGCAATAAGCACACTGGGGTTACGGGAAAGTTCCCTGGCCAGAATCACCTTCTGGGCATTGCCGCCAGAGAGATTTTTTATGGGTGTTTCAACAGAGGGTGTTTTGACCGTGAACTGTTGCACCAAGGTCTGCGCTGTTTTGGTAATAACAGAGAAATTTAACAGACCATTTTTAGCATAAGGTGCCTTATTGTTTTCTCGCAAAATCAGGTTTTCAGCGATGTTAAAGTCCTTAATCATGCCGTCGCGGTTGCGCTCTTCAGGGATGTAGGAGAGCCCTCGTTCTATAATCTGTGCAGGGCTTTTTCTGCTTATATCCTGACCATCTATTAAGACCTGACCAGCGCTTAGAGGTCTTAAACCAGCGATAACTTCGGCAAGCTCGAGTTGACCATTGCCACTGACGCCCGCCAGACCCAAAATTTCCCCTGCGCGTAGCTCGAGGGATACCTGTTTCAGCGCTGGTAAACCCCGATCACTTAGGGCACTGACATTTTTAAGCATCAACCTTGCCTGACCTACCTTGACGGGAGCTTTGTCTGGAACCAGTTTTAACTGGCGCCCGACCATCATTTCTGCCAGTTCAGTTTTGCTGGTGTCTTTGGTTAAGGTTTCCCCTGCATTTTTTCCGTCACGCAAAACGGTGACGCGGTGGGTAAAATCCATGACCTCACCTAATTTATGCGAGATAAAAATAAGCGCGTGTCCCTCACTGGCCATTTGCCCAAGAATGGCAAAGAACTCGTTCACTTCTTGCGGTGTCAGAACCGCAGTCGGTTCATCCAGAATCAGCAGGGCTGCACCCCGGTAGAGTGCTTTAATGATTTCTACTCTTTGCTGCTCTCCAACGGAAAGTTGCCAGATATAAGCATGAGGGTCGACCTTAAGACCATAGAGCTTGGTTAGTTCCTCAATACGTTTTACCACTACATCTAGATCGGTTAGGAATCCCTTTGACGATTTCAGGCCAAGGGCGACATTTTCCGCTACTGTGAGTGAGTTGACCAGCATAAAGTGCTGGTGAATCATGCCTATACCCAGTTTGATAGCGTCATTTGGTGAAAGAATCGTTTTCCCCTGACCATCAAAGATAATCTCGCCTTCATCTGGCTGATAAAGACCATACAGTTGCCGCATAAGCGTACTCTTACCTGCACCATTTTCACCTAGCAGGGCATGGATTTCTCCAGCGCGCACATCAAAATTGACCCTGTCATTGGCAATAACGCCGGGAAAGCGTTTGCTAATATGCCGCATTTCCATATGGTCAATACGAGGGTGACCTGAAGGTAAGAGTTTTGCTATTGCCATGACTATCCTTTGAGAAATAAATAAAGCTTACGAAAATAAGGGTACAAAATAAATAAGCTCCTAGAGACGAATAGTTGCCTCTAGGAGTTGACCAGGCTTATTCGCCTAAAGGAGCAATGCTGCCATCAATAATGCCTGAGATTGCCGCTTCAGCCGCAGCTTTGGCGTCTGCGCCAGCATTGTCATTGATTTCCATATCCAGGCCACCATTTTCGAGGGTAATCACATAGGCTTCACCACCAAGTTTGCCAGCCTTGACCTGCTCAATAATGGGCTTGAGAATAACTGTCCAGTCGTAGACCTGGTTGGCGACCACAATCTCAGGTGCAAGCTCTGTTTGACTTGCCTGGGTACCGAGCCATAAGAGACCACGCTCTTTGGCTACTCCGATGGCACCAACTACCATCTGCGCTGAACCTGTAAGGACATCGGCACCAGCTTCGGCATGAGTATTGGCGGCTTCGGTCGCCAGCGCCACGTCACCAAAAGAGCCAATGTAATTCACATTGACCTGAACTTCAGGATTGGTAGCAGTAGCTCCAATCTTAAAGCCATCAACATAGAGCTTGGCGTCTCCTACTTCTATGGGGCCAACTACTCCGATAATGCCAGATTTAGACAGGGTCGCGGCTATGACACCATTGACATAACCACCCTGATCTGAGGCCGCTTCATAGGCATAGACATTGTCCATGCCAAAAGTGTCACCTGCGGTACCCCAGGCAAAGCTAACATCTGGGAAGTCAGGAGCAATTTCTTGCAGGGGTGCACCGTACTGTGACCCGTGAGCAATGATCAGGTCATAGCCCTGGCTGGCCCAGTCACGAATGGCAGCAGCAGCATCATCGACGACGAAGGTGCCATCGGCATAATCAAACTCAAAATTGTCTGCGCCCATTTCTTCTTGAATAGCTAAGAGCGAATCATACATGCTCTCGCTAAAGGCAAGATCATTGGTGGCACTAGGCATAACGACGGCAACTTTAAAGGCGTCTTGCGCCCAGGCTAAACCTAACAGTAGACATAAACTAACAACCAAACGCTTCATATTTTCCTCCAGAAATGATTTAAACAGGATACTTGTAGGGGGCTCGAGCCAATACGTTCCTCCTTAAGAACCACGTTCATAAGTCTTGGTTAAGGCAGCAGGCGGTCTCACCCTGCCTGCGGAAAAAATCAGTACCACAATGGTCAAAACATAAGGCATCATGACAGCAATGTCTGAAGGTATAGGGACACCTAAAACTTGCATCCAGACCTGTAAGGCATTGACAAAACTAAAAATAAGCGAACCCAAAAGCACATAAAAAGGTCGCCAGCCACCAAAATACACCAGAGCAACCGCAATAAAGCCCATACCATTGGTTAAATTTTGTTGAAAAACATTGAGCAGAGCGATAGATAAGGACGCTCCCGCAATGCCAGCTAAAATACCCCCCAGGGTTAGGGTCAGGTAGCGAGTTTTTTGCACGCTTACGCCCAAAGAATCAGCTGCTTCAGGGTTTTCACCAACTGCCCGAATGTTTAGCCCAAAGGTTGTCTTATTTAAGATGAACCAGGCAAGGGGTATGAGCAAATAGGCACCGTAAACCAGAACGCTCTGGCTAAAAAAGATATCGCCAAAAAACGGAATCTTGCTTAAAAGGGGGATGGGAAACTCCTTAAAACCACTAATAGCTTTAGCTGTACCAACAAATTTCTGAAACAGTAAGTCACTAAGTCCAAGTCCAAAAAGATAAACCCCAATGCCACTAATGCCCTGTTCAGCTTGCAAGGTAATACTAATAAAGCCCATGGCTATCCCCATAAGTCCGCCTACAAGTATGGCGACCAGCAAGCCTAACCAGGGACTACCCAGGGTCAAGACGGTAAAATAGCTGCTAAAAGCTGCTAGCAGCATAATGCCATCTACACCCAGATTGAGGACGCCGCTGCGCTGGCCAAAGGTCTCACCGATAGCAGCATAAAGATAGGGGGTCGCTAGACGAATGCCTGAAGATAAAATGCCAATAACGACGGTCCAATCAAGAAAGTCTTGCATCAGGCGTCTACCATCTTTTGCAAGGCACGACGCTTGGCTCTTCGTCTGCGCCAGAGTTCACTGCTCACTACAAAAATAACAATAAGTCCGTTAAGCGTTATGACCAGAGCGGCAGGAACCTGAACGGCTCTTTGCATTTTGGTAGCCCCAACTAAAAGAGCGCCAAAGAAAAAAGAAGCCGGAATTGTTCCGATAGGGTGGAGCTGCCCGAATAAAGCAGCAACAATGCCATTAAATCCGGCCGAGCCAGTAAAACCTGCTGCTGTGCCATCGGTTACCATTCGGTGACTTAGACCATAGACTTGAATGGCCCCAGCCAGCCCGCAAAAAGCCCCACTTAACATAAGCGATAAAATAATGGTGCGATTGATAGATATGCCTGCATATTTGGAAGCAAAGGCATTGAGCCCAACCGCTCTAATCCGGTAACCAAGTGAGGTGCGCCAGAGCAGAACATAAACCACCACTGCCAGTAGTACTGCGATAGCTGCCCCTAAATGAAGCCGGGTGGGTACAAGACGAGGCAGATCAAAAGCCCTTGCTAATCTTGCCGTTTGGGGAATCGCGGCAGCACCAATTTGCTCTTTATCAATCATAGGACCGCGCAATAAAAAGTTCATAAGTTGCACAGCTATAACATTCATCATAATGGTGCTAAGAATTTCGTTGACATTGAAACGGGCTTTGAGAAAGCCAGCAATTCCTCCCCAGATGGCCCCGCCCAGGAAACCAACGATCAGAGCTAGAGGCACCACAAACCAGGCTGGCCATGAGGGTAAGCGAATGCCTACCAGAGTTGCTGCCAGGGCACCCATAATCATTTGCCCCTCGCCACCTATATTGATAACGCCAGCCCGGAAGGCAATGCAAATACCTAAACCCACCAGAAGTAAAGGGGTAGCTTTAACAATAGTGTCTGCCCAGGCATTTTTGTTACCAAAAGCACCCTCGAGTAACGCTGCATAGCCCTCGAGTGGGTTTGCTCCAAGTAGCAGCAACATAACTGCCCCAACGGCTAAAGCAAAAAGTGCCGCAATTATTGGCAATGAAGCATCAAATAGGCGATCAAAAAGTCGTTTATTTAGTCTCTTTTGCATTTTGTCAACTTAAGAACTTGCATTTTGTATAAATATGCAAGTTTGGTAATAATACCCTAGTTTTCAAAAAATAGGAAGCATTACAGTCTTTTACTTATGCTACAAAAGACTAAAATGTATAGCCCCAGATTTAACAGGGGTTGCTAAAATGACTTATCATTTACGCTGTGTTGCTCGATCAAGTTTTTGGAGGTCTTGGGTGTAAGTTGTCGTTAGCGCTCTTTTTCTAAATTTTCCCGAAGACTCCAAGAGGAGTCAGGATGAAAACGCTAGATTATAAGGCAAATTATCGGCAGATCGTTGAAAAACTTGGGATGTCCCAGAAACGTACTATAGCTATACTGATAGCTTTTTGGGTGTTGCTGATGATAAGTTATATCGTCTTTAGCTCGAGCAGCAACATCCACTTTAAACTTGGTTTTTTACCAGCACTTTTATTGGCATACCCTGTTACATTTTTGCTTCACTATCATTTTTATACAGTGAATGCCATTGTTTCCGAATTAGAGGAAGTCAAACTAGAACTTCAAGCCCTTAAAAATAAGAGCCAAGGTCAGAATTAGCTTATCAAAAAGGTGTGATTACATTTCTGGCACTAAAAGAAGTCTTAACCGGGTTGCTGCTGAAAAAATTCTTTAACCTCGAGCCAGCTGTTTACCCTGGTAAACTCTGTGACTTCTTTATTGGCGGGAGAGCTAAATAAAAGACCTTTACCCCGAAAATTTCGCAATTGACTGGGGTTGTCGTCCACCAGATAGTCCGCGGCAATAATGCCCTTATTGCCACAAAAGACAAAATGCATGGCATCTAAAAAAGGAAAATGCTCGAGGAGCCATTCATACTTGGCAGTAAAGGAAAAAGGCACTTCCATAGCAGCTGTGGCAATAAAAATGTCATAGCGCTCAGCCAGTTCAGAGATGACTTCCTGGGCGTAAGGAAAAACCTCGAGATGTCTGAAAAAGTCAGGTTCATCCATAACGTCACGTACTTGTTGCCGGTGCTCTCCAGGTATGACATCATAAATATGCTTGCCGTTTAGGGCTTCTAAATCCAAGCGAATACCGTAATCAATCTCATAGCGCTCGAGCCTTGCCTTTAAGGTATCGGCAATAACTTCATCCATATCAATTGCAATACGTTGTTTCATACTTACCTCTAAGAACAGCTTATATAAGCCATTTGCAGTTGCATCTTAACCTAAGAATAGGCAGGGGAGACTTGACTATTCTTACTATTTCACAGAAGCCATCTCTGATAAGTCTGCGATAAATACCTCAAGTTCTCTCAGACTTTGTAGGTAGAATACGCCCATGTCGAGGAAGTATTTTGGAACTGATGGGGTTCGCGGGCTTGCGGGTCAGCACCCTATGACCGCAGAATTTGCCTTTAAATTGGGCATTGCCGCTACCGAAGCCCTTAAACATCAAGGGATTAAACATCCGAAATTTACGCTGGGTATGGATACGCGGCGTTCTGCCCGTATGCTGGCGCACGCTATGAGTAGCGCGCTTATGTCAAGAGGTGCCAGCATTATTCTGCTGGATGTTATGCCAACACCAGGCGTTTCTTACCTGACGCGTACCCTTGGTGCCGATGCCGGGATTGTAATAAGCGCTTCACATAATCCTTTTTACGACAACGGAATCAAGTTCTTTAATGCGCAGGGTGAAAAGCTAAATGATGAGGTTGAACTCGAGATCGAGCGCTGGCTCGAGCAGGGAAGTGGTGACCTTGTTCCGATAACTGGCGAGGCCATAGGCAATTCACAGCGCTACCGTCTTGAGCAGGATGACTATTACAGCTTTTTGCTTGATAATGGCCCGAGGCTCAAGGGTATGCATATTGCTATTGACTGTGCTCATGGTGCCAGCTATGCCCTTGCGCCGCGTCTTTTTAAAGCCCTGGGTGCCAAGGTTGAGGTTATAGGAGCAGAACCTGACGGACTTAATATCAATGTTGATTGTGGTTCGACGCATCCTGAAACACTTATTGATAAGGTGCTTAAAGAAGACTTGGACTTTGGTATTGCCTTTGATGGTGATGCAGACAGAGCGCTACTGGTTGACCGAAAAGGCCGTCTGGTTACAGGTGATCATATCCTGACCATTTGTGCACTGGTTCGTAAGGAGCGCGCAGTGGCAGCTACGCTTATGAGTAATCTGGGTGTAGAAAACTATCTTAAAAACCGCGGTGTTTATATGATTCGCACCAAAGTGGGTGACCGCTACGTGCATGAAGCCCTCCTGGAAAATGATCTCAACCTTGGTGGCGAGCAGTCTGGACATATGCTGTTCCTGGATAAGGCTCCTACCGGGGATGGTCTTTTGACAGCCTTACAAACGCTTTTGGCAGTAGAAAAGAGTGAGCAAAGTCTGGAAGCCTGGATGGATGATATTCCGCTTTATCCGCAGACACTGGTGAATGTTAAGGTGCCTGCCGCACTCAAGGCAACGCTCGAGGCTCACCCCATAGTTGCAGCAGCCGTTAAAGATGCGCAGGGGCAATTAGGTGAGGAAGGACGTATTAATTTGCGTCCTAGTGGCACCGAACCCTTGATTCGGGTGATGGTTGAGGGCTCCAGTCAGGAGCAAATTAACCGTATTGCTAAAACTGTGGCAGATGCCGTAGAAAGTGTATCAGCCTGATTCTTTAAGCATAGGGTACCAGCCAGTACTGGCCACAAGCTGATGCTTTGCATGAGGTTTCAGAAATCTTAAAGATTAGAGGACTTACTGGGTTCCCACAAGTGATTTGGTGAGGCCTTGCAGATATTTCTCAGCTGCTTCCTGAGGAACAGGTTTGTCATAATAAAGTCCCTGAGCACCCTGGTAGCCCATGCGGCCCAAGATGGCATGTTGTTCAGGGGTGTCGACTCCTTCTGCAAGTAAGCCCTTATTAAGGGTTTTGGCCAGATAAGCGGTTATTTCAGCATAGGCTCGAGCCTTCTGTGAGCGAACCAGGTCTTTAACATGCTCTTTACTCAATTTGAAAGTTGAGAAGGGCAAACTGAGCAACTGGGATAAGGAGGCTTTGCCAGCGCCAAATTCATCTAGCACCAGCCCAATACCTAAATCGGCAAGTGCCTGAGTACAGCTCAAAATCTGCTCAAAATCTTGATAGATAATGCTTTCAGCTAACTCGAGCTCGAGCTGTTGGGGTTTTAGGCGGAACTCGACCAGGGTACGTGCCACAAACTCAATAAAGTCAGCTTGTTTAAACTGAGCCGCTGAGACATTGACAGAAATCTTGACATTTTTAGCCCCGTGCCAGCTTGCAAGCTGGTGGCAGGCTTCTCTTATGGCCCAGCGGTCAAGCGGTATCAGCAGACCAATGCTTTCAGCCAGGGGCAAGAACTCGCCAGGTTTCACCAGACCAAAATCACTGTTTTCCCAGCGCAGTAAGACTTCAAAGCCCAGGAGTTTACCCGAAGCGATATCTAGCTGGGGTTGAAAGGCAAGCTTAAATTCATGGTTGTCAAAACCGTATTGCAGTGCTTTCTCGAGTTGTTTCTTCCGAGTTTCTGACTCACGCATTTCAGCATTTTTTATTTCAAAACGGTTGCGTCCGGAGGCTTTAACGGCGTACATGGCTGTGTCAGCACTTTTGATAAGTTCATGGGCGTGCTGCCCGTCCTCAGGGTACATACTGATACCGACACTGGCACCAATATCCACTTCTTTGCCCATAATCGTGGTAGGTTTTGAAATGGTCTGAACGATTTTGGCGGCAACTTTGGCGGCAGCATCGGTGCTGCTTAAGTCGCCAAGTAAAAGCATAAATTCATCGCCACCCAAGCGGGCTACGGTATCTCCCTGCCGTACGACGGATTTTAAGACCTTGGCGACATGTTTCAAGAGGGCATCACCAACATCATGCCCGTAGTTATCGTTCACCTGTTTAAACCGGTCCAGGTCAACAAAAAGTACGCCTAATAAGCTGTCTTTACGCTCGCTCTCTTTGATGGTGAGCTCGAGCTGCTTTTCAAAACTAAGACGATTTAGAAGCCCGGTTAGAGGATCATATTTTGCCTTATCTGAAACGTGCTTGTAGGCTCTAAGCTGCTTATGCAAGTAAGACATATAGCCAACCAGCAGGGCAACCACAATATAACTGCCAATCTCGAGCCCACGGCGAGGCAGGTTATGAAAGACAGCTCCGCCTGATTCGCCTAAGAGATAAAAGAAATAACTCAAGCTAATAAATGACAAAAGAGCAGCG
Organism: Trueperaceae bacterium; assembly: GCA_020431825.1. Taxonomy (GTDB): domain Bacteria; phylum Deinococcota; class Deinococci; order Deinococcales; family Trueperaceae; genus JAHEBB01. Next base: position 25,493 of record JAGQHN010000044.1, read on the forward strand.
CTGATTAAGCCCCCACGCCGCTGCCAGGTCCAGGCTGCCAGCGCAATCGGGATCAGTGCCACAAAGGCAGCATTAATGTTGAGGTATCTAAAAAGTAAGGCAAAACTAAAAAGATAGATACCAGTACTGACAAAACTTGCATATCTCAACCACAACATCGCTAATTCAGTTTAGGTATTGGGGTATGACAAAAAACTGAATATTCTTTATTCATACACTTAGCTTGTAATAAAAGTGTAATCCCAGAGGGAACTTTGCTTAAAAAGATGTGGTGGCACTATTAGAGAGGACTAAGGCTTAAAAGTGTTTTTTGGTTTAAGGTTACACCTTGCTCCTTGCTCAAAATTGAATGCCAATTTATTCATAAATCGACTCAAACCCGAAATCATCACACCCATTAGCAGCGGAATGCCCTACATTGGTAGGGGTGCAGTAAACACCCCTCGGAGTCGCTATGGATCAGACAAATTTTTCGCTGTCGTTTAATGACATTGTCAAGCTTATTATAAATGGGGCGCTACTGGCATTAACTGCAGCAATGGTGGTGGGGGCAGCTACCTATATCTTAAGCAAAACATTAACGCCCAAGTATGAAGCAAGAGCTACCGTTTTGGCAGCCAATAGCTCGTCTGATGCCCGGTCATTTGGTGTTGTAACGCCTTCGGTTCCTGCCCTGGATGTAAGTGCCTACCGTAAAGCGGTGTTAAGTAGCCCGGTGCTTGTAGCCGCTATGAATAGTCTTGGTATTGCCGAACAAAACACGGCCAGTATTGATGCCTTTAAAACTAGTATTACCATTCATACCGAGGCAGCCAATGACTCGAGCCTGATTGACATCATTACCACTGAAACCTCGGCAGAGCTTGCCCAGGCCAAGGCCAACGCCTTAGCTCATGCGCTGGTCAACTGGGACAGAGCCAGAGCCAGTGAAAATCTGCAGCGGATTGTGCAGTCACTCGAGCAGCAAGTTGCAGTTTTAGATAGTCAGATAGCAAATTTACAGACACAGGGTGCCAGTCAAGATCAGATTGATGGACGCATCAGTTTACGGGCGCAGCAACAAGATCAGCTGGCCTATGCCAGGGCACTGAGTACCTCCGCGAATGGTTTGCTGAGCATTATTGAACCTGCTCTGGTACCTATTTCTCCGGTGTCACCACGCCCTCTGCTTAACGCTCTCATTGCTGCTTTTGTCAGCGCTCTACTGACCTATGCCCTTTTACACTTGCGTAATAGCCTTATGAGCAAACAGGAAAAACCTATGCTGGTGTCTGGACAAAGTGCCCTGTCCATTTTGGCCAAATTTCCGCCCCTTAAGGCAGATGAACTTAAGATTTCCAACGATCATATTCAGTTTCTGCGCACCAATTTGCTCTTTTCAAATAGCAAGGCGCATCCCAAAACCATCTTAATCACCAGTCCGCACGAGGTCAGGGGAAAGACCAATGTTGCCCTTAGCCTGGCTGAAGATTTTGCGCGTAATCAGAGCCACACTTTACTGGTCGATGCAGACTTAAGAAATCCCGGCATTGCTGAGCTTTATGGTATGCCTGCGGCTCACCTTAATCACGCATCGTTAAGTAACTGGCTTCGTGCGCCCGAAGAAAGCCAGGACGTGGTTAAAGTTGGCGTTGGTGACAAAGCCTTACATGTCATACCGAGCTTTAAGGAAGCCGGGCTCAGCTCAGAATTACTCAATACGTTTGAACAGGCCCTTGCCAAATGGCAAAGTGAATATGAGGTTATTGTTATAGACGCCCCACCCGTTCTAAATGTGGCAGATAGTCTGGCAATGGCGCCTTTTTGTAGTGATACGGTTCTGGTCGTAGATGAAGAACTCAGCGATCAGCAAGATTTGCAGAGTGCCGAGCATTCTCTGAAGCGCTTGAAAGCCAATGTCACGGGTTATGTTATTGCCAATAGCAAACCTAGCCCGACTAAAACCAGTCAAAGTTTCACCGTCAACCCTAAAACAACTCAGTTCGGTCATCGTTCTTAAGGAATAGCGTTATGTTTCAAAAACCCCTCAAAGTTTCAGTAATTGGTCTTGGTTATATCGGGCTACCTACCGCTGCCACAATGGCAAATTCAGGGCTCGAGGTCATTGGTATTGATGTTAATGAGCGCACCGTTGATACCATCAATAAAGGCGACATTCATATTTCAGAAAAAGGTCTGGACATTCTGGTTCGGGCGGCGGTGCAGCGTCAGAGTTTACGAGCTTCGACTACGCCCCACTACGCCGATGCCCATATCATAGCGGTGCCAACTCCCATAACCGAAGACAAAAAACCTGATCTCAGCTATGTGGTTTCAGCGACTAAAGAACTCTGCAAGGTCTTACGCAAAGGCGATCTGATTATCCTAGAATCAACCGTACCGCCAGGCACCTGTGCCAACGTTGTTGCACCGATTATTGAACTCGAGCTTGGCCTTAGTCATGAAAGTGATTACTACCTGGCACATTGCCCAGAGCGTGTCATTCCAGGAAATATTCTGACGGAAATGATTAAAAATGACCGCATTATTGGGGGTACAACCCCTGAAGCGACGCGCCGTACGGCTGATCTGTACCGCCACTTTGTCGAGGGGCAACTGCTCTTAACGGACGCAACTACCGCTGAACTCTGCAAGCTCATGGAAAACACCTACCGCGATGTCAATATTGCGCTGGCCAATGAACTAGCCAGCATTGCTGAAGGGCTTAATGTCAATATCAAAGAGGCCATAAAACTTGCCAACCACCATCCACGGGTTAATATTCATGCCCCAGGCATTGGCGTGGGTGGCCACTGCATACCGATTGACCCCTGGTTCATTATTGATGCTGATCCGCAAAAAGCAAAACTCATGCGGCAGGCCAGAGAAATCAATGATGGCAGACCCGCTGAGTTTGCCGCTCGCATTCTGGACTTTATTGACCATCATGAAGGTCAGGTGGCCCTGCTTGGCTTAAGCTACAAGATCAATGTGGATGATATGCGTGAGTCGCCCGCTATGCACATAGCCGAGGAAATTGCTAAAAAGACCAAGAGCAAGGTCTGGTTGGTAGAACCGCACTTGAATGCCTTACCTCCTGAACTGGTGAGTTATGAGAGGCTCGAGCTGGTCAGCATAGAGCGGGCATTCAGAGAAGCCAAGCACTTTATCAGTCTGGTGGATCACAGTATTTTTAAAGGCGCAGCTGAAACCTATCAAAAGGAAATTCATGATGTGCTAAGCTTGACGGCTGTCAATGCCGTTTTGAATCCCAGTTAACGCCCCTTGCTGGCATTTGGGAGGATCGCTTTGCACCTGACAGAAAGTAGCCCAGATATGTTTTATCTATCTGCCCTAATTGCGATTTTGGGAGCAATAGGTTATCAGTATTTCGTCAAGCTTGTGCCTGTAACCCTTAATCCTCTGGTTTCGATTATTGCGACTTATCTGCTTGTTTTAGCGCTGTGTTTTGGCTTTTTGCTTTTTATTCCGATTGAGGGAGGATTCGCTAAACACATCAGGCAACTAAGCTGGATTCAAGGGGCGCTAGCCCTGTCTGTGTTTCTCATTGAACTGGGGTTTTTGCTGATGTACCGTTACGGCTGGAACCTGAGCACTGCCAATTTAATCACAGGTGTCATTATTAATTTGGCGTTACTGGGTCTGGGCATAGTTCTGTTAGGTGAAAAAGTAAGCCCCTTAAATATGCTAGGAATTGCCCTTAGTATTGCTGGTGTGACGTTGATTGGTTATCGCCCATGAAAGTTCCAGGCTCGAGCCCCAAGCATCATCATTGGACTGAGCCTTTCATACCGTCTCAAGCCAGACTTTTCTGAAAGGTGCTAAGTTGAAACCATTCTGGGACGCCTTTCGCTTACTGAACAAAAAAGAACAAAAGGAAGTTTACTATCTGCTTCCGGCAATCGTCATAAGAGCCCTTTTAGAAGTGGCGGCCATTATGTTTTTGTCTCCCTTTTTATCGCTGGTGACTAACCCTGACAGCCTTTCGCAAAGCGGCTTTTTGTCTCGGCTTTATGATTCATTACGGTTTTCCAGTCCTGGCGCTTTTTTTATTTTTATGGGCACTGTTAGTCTGGTACTGATTGTGGTGAGTAACGGCTTCTCCATGCTGGTCACCTGGCTTTTGCTGCGTTTTTCCTGGTTGCGTGACTATACGCTTTCTCACCGTTTGTTAGCAGCTTATTTGCACCGTCCTTACCTCTTTTTTTTAGGGCGCAATACTGCCGATATGGGAAAAAATATGCTTTTGGAGGTGCAGCAAGGCATTCGTGGGGTGCTTATTCCGGGTATGCAGGTCGTTGCCAATGGGGTAGTAGCCCTTGCCATCATGTTGCTGCTTATTCTCATGAATCCGCTCATGGCGCTCGGACTGGGGGTCTTTTTGGCGCTCGCTTATTTGGGGATATATGGGAGTTTGCGGCGTTACTTAGGGCGTATAGGCAAAGCCCGCATGCAGGAAAGCAAGGAGCGTTTTCAAACGGTAAATGAGGCTTTGGGTGGGGTTAAGGAAATTAAACTTCTGGCAAAAGAAGGTTTTTTCTTAGACCGTTATGCTCAGACTGCCAGACGCTACGCGCACTATATGGCTCAGAGTGAAGTGATGGCCTTTTTGCCCAAATATCTTCTGGATACGCTGGCTTTTGGTGGCCTGGTAGGTATTTTGCTTTATTTCCTTATGGCGGGTAAAAACCTAACTGACGCCCTGCCAGTTATTGGCCTTTATGCTTTTGCAGGTTACCGCCTGGTGCCTGCCTTGCAACAGGTTTACCGCTCATTAAGCAGCATGAGGTTTAATGCTGCGGTGATCAAGGATATTGCACAGGATTTAGAAGGACAGCCCTTTCAGGGTTCTGAGGCTGAGAGGGCCCTGGCTTTTCAAAATGAGATCAGGCTCGAGCACTTAAGCTTCCATTACCCTGACACTCAGGGGGCAGCGCTAAATGACATCCATTTAAGCATTCGAAAAAATCAGTCGGTTGCCTTTGTTGGCTCAACGGGGTCAGGTAAAAGCACGCTGGTGGATCTGATTCTGGGTTTGCTTAACCCAAGTCAAGGCAGTATTCATATTGATGGTAGACCGCTGGAATTCAAAAATCTGCGTGCCTGGCAGAAAAACCTGGGCTATGTACCGCAGAGCATTTACCTGACCGATGCCAGCATTGCCGAGAATATTGCGCTGGGCTACACGCCTTCTGAAATTGATCAGAAAGCCTTAGAAAAAGCTGCCAGAATCGCCAATTTGCATGACTTTGTCCTGACGCTGGAAAAAGGCTATGAGACTTTTGTAGGGGAACGTGGCGTGCGTTTAAGCGGTGGACAGCGGCAGCGCATTGGCATTGCCAGAGCGCTTTATCATGACCCGAATATTTTGATTCTGGATGAAGCGACCAGTGCCCTCGATAATGTTACCGAAGAAGCGGTATTTTCAGCCATTAACAAACTGATGGGGCAAAAAACTATCATCATGATTGCCCACCGCATTAGTACGGTGAAACATTGTGATGCTATTTTTGTGATTGAAGCGGGCAGGATTGTTTCTCAAGGGACTTATGAAAGTCTGGTCAGCTCGAGCGAACGGTTCAGGGCCCTGGCCCAGGTGAAAGGGTGAAACTCTTAGCGGTTATTCCTGCCAGAGGCGGTTCCAAACGTTTACCGCGCAAGAATATCCGCCCTTTGGGTGGTGTACCGCTGATTGCCTATACCATTCGAGCAGCACTTGACGCAGAGCTTTTTACTCGGGTCATCGTCAGTACCGATGATGCTGAGATTGCCGAGATTGCCCAAAGTTTTGGCGCTGACATTCCCTTTATGCGTGACACTTTGGCAGACGATCACAGTCCAGTTTCCTTGGTAACGCTAGATGCGTTAGAGCGACTAGGTGAACCCTTTGACGCCGTCGCTCAGCTTATGCCCAATTGTCCCTTTCGCACCGCCAGTGATATAATAGCCAGTTTTGAGCACTTTAAGCATTCGGAATCAGAGACACAACTTTCGGTTACCCGCTATGGCTGGTTAAATCCGTGGTGGGCAATGAAGTTAGAGACCAGGCTCGAGCCTCTTTTCCCTGAAGCCTTAAAAACGCGCAGTCAAGATCTGGCAACGCTTTACTGCCCAACAGGTGCTATCTGGTGGGCCAGGCCCCCTGCCTTAAAAGAGCACAAGACTTTTTACGCCCCAAACTACGGCGGTTTTGAACTTGCTTGGGATCATGCCTTAGATATAGATGATGAAGACGACTGGAAGATGGCAGAGGCGCTACAGATTTTGCGGGAGCGAGACGGGTGAAAACAGCGCTTTACTCCACGCTTTATCCGGCGATTACCCCCTACCTCGAGCCGTTCTTTAACAGCATTGACAGGCAAAGCGATCAGGATTTTGATCTCTGCTTGAGCTTAGACGGGTTTGACGAAAAGTTGCTCGAGCCTTTCTTAAATCGTGAAGCGCACTGTATCCCTGCCAAGGGTGACACCATTGCCAGCATGCGAGAACGGGCCCTGCTGGAGATTTGTAAAAGCTATGACGCTGTGATTCTGGTTGATAGTGATGATATCTTGTTACCCAACAGAGTAAAGCGTGGCAGGGAGGCGCTAAAAACTTATGATGCTTACGCTTGTGCACTCGAGCTTATAGATGAAACAGCTACACCGCTCAATCTCACGTTTCAGGCAAATAGAGTGTCAAGCTGGGAGAGTTACTTAAGTCGCGTCAACGTTTTTGGCTTTTCCAATGCCGCTTACCGTGCTGATGTTTTAGCGGCCTGTTTTCCCATTGCTAGAGAAACGGTCATGGTTGATTGGCTGGTTGCCAGTCAGGTGCTGGCACAAAATCACAGCTTGTATTTTGACGCTGAGCCGCAGATGCTTTACCGGCAGTACGGAGCCAATACGGCTCGAGTCATCAGTCCTTTTACTGCAGAGCAAATAACCAGAGCCTGCCTGCTGGTTTTAGGGCATTATGACTATCTGCTTGACCTATTTAAAACTCGAGCGCCTCAAAATGAGTTATTTCAAGAAGAACTTATAAAGCGTCAAAGGGGGGTCAAGCGTTTTTTTGAGTTTATGCAAGATGAGGCAAAGTTGCGCGCCTATACCGAAAAAATCAATTATCTTAAAGCTACCTATAGCTGGTGGGAAATGGTTGCCCACCCAGATTTGGAGTCTTTATGGCAGTAAAGCCTGTATCCTTAAACGGTCGTCTGGTTGGCCCTGGTCATCCTCCTTATATTATCGCTGAGATTGGTTCAAACCATAACGGTGACATCCCTCTGGCAAAGCGCATGATTGATGAGGCCAGGCGCTGTGGTGCTGACGCCGTCAAATTTCAGTCATGGAGCGATAAAACCCTAATTTCTAAGGCTGAATACGAACGCAACACCACCTATGCCGACAAAAAACGCCACTTTGGCAGCCTGAAAGAAATGGTCGACGCCTATCAGTTCACTCCTGAGCAGCATGTAGAAATAAATGACTACTGCAAGCAAGTTGGCATTCACTTTATGTCAAGCGCTTTTTCCCCTGAGGAAGTTGAGCTCTTAAGCAGTCTGGATGTTCCGGCTATCAAATTAGCCTCAATGGACGTAACCCATCCGGTGTTACTCGAGGCTGCCGCTAAGTCAGGCAAACCGATAATTCTGTCAACGGGTTTGGCCGATATGGCTGAAGTTGCAACTGCGGTTGCGACGCTTCAGGAGAGTGGCTGTAAAGAGCTGGTTTTACTGCACTGCATTTCGATTTATCCTCCAGACTATAAAGACATTCATCTGAACAATATGAAGACCTTAGAAACGGCATTTAATGTACCTGTGGGCTTTAGTGATCACAGCATAGGCACTTCGGTTCCGACGGCTGCGGTGGCGCTGGGTGCCTGCATGATTGAAAAGCATTTTACCCTGGATAAAGATATGGAAGGCTGGGATCACTGGATTTCGGCTGACCCAGAGGAGCTAGAAGTTATCTGCCGCGAGTCCAGAAATGTTTTTGAGGCACTGGGTAGTGGGGTTCGTACCGTGAGCCCTGCTGAGCTGGAAAAACGTAAGAAATTTCGCCGCTGCATTGTCTTAAAAACCGACCTGAGAGCTGGGCACACGCTGACACTGGCCGATCTTGACTTTAAGCGTCCGGGTACAGGTATTGCCCCAACCGATTATCCCTATGTGGTGGGCCGTACCCTAAAACATGACCTGCCTGAAGATCATGAACTTGCCTGGACGGATCTGGTTTGAGCGTTAGTGTCCCAGAAGTGCTGGTCTTGGGGGCAGGAGGGCATGCCAAAGTACTGATTGACATTTTGCAGCTTTTAGGTACCCCAATTCGTGGGGTGCTCGAGCCCAGGCAAGAGCTCTGGGGCAAAACCGTTTTAGGTGTGCCGATTATTGCAGGCGACGAGTACATCTTTAGCCACAAGCCTGATGATGTTCTTCTGGTCAATGGCTTAGGCAGCATTAGGGACACAGCACCGCGCCGCAAGCTTTATGAGCGCTGGAAAGCGCACGGCTACCGCTTTGCCAGTGTAATTCACCCTAAAGCAGTGATTTCAAGACAGGTGAATTGTGGCGAGGGGGTGCAGGTGATGGCGGGCGCGCTGATGAATGCCGGAGTTACGATTGGCGAAAATTGCGTCATTAATACCGGCGCCATCCTTGAACATGATTGTACTTTAGGCGCGCACGTGCATATTGCGCCTGGGGCGCGGCTGGCTGGTTCAGTCAAAGTCGGGCAGGGAAGCCATGTGGGCATGGGGGCCAGTGTCCTGCAAAATCTCTGTCTGGGTGAAGCATGTCTCATAGCGGCAGGGAGTGTCGTAGTAGACTCGGTTGAGAGAGAAACGACGGTCATGGGGGTTCCCGCAAAAGCAAAGTAATGGAAAGATCTTGATGCTAAATTGGACCCAAACCTTTGTCAGCCCGCAAAGTAGCCTGCGCGATGTCCTGATGACCATTGACCGAGCAGAGCTGCAAATTGCGCTGGTGGTGGATGAAAAGATGCGCTTGCTAGGCCTAATCACCGATGGTGATGTCAGGCGAGCGCTGCTAAAAGGAATGACGCTCGAGGCCCATGCCAGTGACATTATGACGCGTGACCCGGTGAGTGTTTCACCTGAAATGCGTCCACAGGCTATCGAGCAACTGATGCAGCAAAAAGACATTCACCACATTCCTGTGCTGGACAAAGATGGGGTTATTATTAGTCTGGCTGTACGGGGCAAAATCTTACCCAGAGAGCGTTTTGACAATGAAGTCATCCTGATGGCAGGGGGTTTGGGAAGTCGCCTGGGCGATTTAACCAAAGATGTGCCCAAACCGCTTTTACACATTGCCAATAAGCCCATCCTTGAAATCATTCTGGATAGTTTTTTGGAGCAGGGCTTCCACCAGTTTCATATTGCGGTAAATTATAAGGCTGAACTCATTGAACACCATTTTGGCAAGGGGCGGCAGTGGGGTGCCCAGATTAACTATTTACGAGAAAACAAAAGAATGGGTACCTGTGGTGCCCTGAGCTTATTAAAAAGACGCCCCGATAAACCTGTTATTGTTATGAATGGTGACCTCTTAACACGGCTCAACTTTAAAAACCTGCTAGATTTTCACTCAGAGAGTGGCAGTATGGCAACTATGGCTGTGCGAGAATATGATGTGCAAATTCCTTTTGGGGTTATAAGTACCGAAGGAACGGCGATTAAAACGATCAGTGAAAAGCCAGTACAGCGCTATTTTGTCAATGCCGGAATCTATGTCCTAAACCCCGAATGTTTTGACCGAATACCTCAGGATCAGTTCTATGATATGACGGCACTTTTTCAAAGTCTTTTGGCTGAAGGTCTTAAGGTCGGGCATTATCCGATAGAAGGGTATTGGATTGACATTGGTCAGGTGTCAGATTTCCAGCAGGCTAAGCTTGATTTTAACGAAATCTGGTACAAACCCTTTGAGGTTAAACCGTGAAACTTTATGTGGTTCATGCCATTGATACCGAGGGTCCCCTGTATGAATCTCTGGACGCCACCTTTGAGCGCTTAGAAAAAATTATAGGGATGAGGCTCGAGCCCTCCCGCAAAACCTTAGAGCAAATCCGTAACAAAGAGCTTGACCTTGGGGGCAAAGAAGACGCTGCCGCTCTCGTGGTATCGCCTCAGCTGCTTAACTACAATGACAGCTGGGACAAGGTAGATGCCATGCTCTATGAGATGCTAAGCCCTGAGTACCGTCAGCGCTACGCTGACCCGACGGGGCGCGGCTGGGTTTACACCTGGTTTATTGTTGACCATGTTGGTTACGACATGAACCCCAGACGCCGTGATATGGGCTATCACAATATCTTTGACCACTATAAAAGCTTACTCAAAGAAACTAACTCAGCCGATGAAATCAACTGGCACTTTCACCCCATGTCCACCTATAAAGAAGCGCATATCTGTGCGACATCGTATTTGCGCTCGCCGCATTTACTTGAAACCCTGGCAAGGCGCATTATTGATCGGGGCTGGTTTCCCAGCTGTTTTCGCCCGGGCTTTCATGCTGAAAGGCCAGATGCCCACTGGTTTTTAGAGCAGTGGCTGCCCTTTGATTTTGCCAATCAGGCAACTGAAACAGATGTCGCTGCTCAGCAAGATGTTATGGGGGGTCGTCTGGGTGACTGGCGGCGTGCCCCCAATGACTGGTCACCTTATCATCCTGCACATGATGACTATCAGACTGAGGGCAGTTGCCGACGCACCATTTTTCGCTGCCTGAATGTTGGTACCAGGTTTAAGCTTTTAGATGAGAGCGAAGTTGAGCGTGCCTTTGCCAGAGCAGCCAGCGGCAAGCCTACGATTCTGGCTTTTACTAATCATGATTTTAGAGATATGCGCCATGATGTTGCCGAGACCCATGCCCTTATTCAAAGGGTGGCAAGCCGTTATCCTGAGGTCATTTGGCAGAACTCAGGGGCCAAGGAAGCTGCCAGAGCTGTGTTAGCCAGGAAAGAAGGGGAGCCGTTTGAGTTAGAGGTCAGGCTCGAGCATAACCGTTTGAGTGTAACAGCCAATCACGACAGTTTTGGCCCCCAACCTTTCTTAGCCATCAAAACGCACGACAAACGCTACCTGACCGACAATTTTGATTTACAAAGTCCCAGACGCCACTGGACCTATACCTTTGATGCCGATACGGTTCCCTTAAGTAGTATCGAGTCTTTTGGGATAGCCAGTAATGATCTAAATGGCTCGAGCCACGTATTGACGTTTGGTGCTGAAGGCAAGATTATCCTGAATAAGCAGTATCATGACACGACCTGGTAAACCCAGATTGCAGAAGAATGAAATAGTTTTTAGGCACTTATG
>JAGQHN010000045.1 GCA_020431825.1 Trueperaceae bacterium
GCGAGATTCGTGAAAAAGTTGCAGATGTCGTTATTTCTACCGATATCATTGTGGGCTTTCCGGGAGAAACCGAAGAAGATTTTGCTATGACCATGAGCCTTTACGAAGAAGTGGCTTATGAGCATGCCTATATGTTTATTTATAGCGCCAGACCTGGCACGCCAAGCTACAAACACTTTGATGATATGCCAAGAGAGGTTAAAACCGAGCGTCTTGGCAGATTGATTGAGCGGCAAAAAGAGTTTTCCTACCGGGCAAACAGTCGCTATGTAGGCAGAGAGCTTAGAGTGCTTATAAAAGAGGTGGCGCAAAAAGGTGATTATGTGATGGGTCACTCTGACCAAAACCATACGGTTCTGGTTCCTAAAGATCAGGTGACGCGTATGGGCCTTTATGACGTTACGATTGACTCGGTGACTCAGCACACCCTGTACGGAACAGTCAAAGGGTTTGAGACAAGCAGCATTCCTCTAATGATGGTTTAAGTGACAAGCCGCGATTTTACGGTTGCTGTTTTTGTTGTCTGGCAAGGCCAGACCTTACTTCATAAGCATAAAAAACTGGAGATGTGGCTGCCTTGTGGTGGTCATATTGAAAAAGATGAACTCCCGGATGAAGCAGCGGTCCGTGAGGTACTCGAGGAATCAGGTGTAGACATTGTACTGCTAGGAGAAAAGGCGCTTAACGTAAATTATCCCAGGCAATTAGTCAGACCCAGAGGCATTCAACTCGAGCACATCAGCGAGGGGCATGAGCATATTGATTTAATTTACTTTGCCAAGCCTGTTGAAGGTTACATGGGCTATTTACTCGAGTCAGACCCAAGTCTGGGCTGGTTTTCAAAGCCTGAAGCAGAAAAACTAGACTTAAATGAAGAGATCAGGGCGTGGCTCGAGCTTCTCTGGCAAGAAATCTGAATAGGCTAAACAGGACTGACCAAACCTTTACATATTTTGCTGCCTGTAGAATAGAAATTTTTAAAAGTGGTATCACTGCAAATGCTTCCGTGTGGCATTTTGTAGAGAATAGCCCTTTATTACGGTCTTAAAAAAACAAGTCATCTTTCTTTTTCCAACTTGAACCATTACTGCTTTTTGGCGAATTATCTATAAATGCCATTCCGAGACCCCTTTGTTAATGAGTAAAATCTTCATCTACAGCTATACTTAAGCCAGCTAGCTTAAAACCTTCTAGGAGGCAGAATGTATAGGGCAGATGAAGCGCGTTATCAGAGTATGCAGTACCGCCGAAGTGGCGAAAGTGGCTTAAACCTACCTGCGGTTTCGCTGGGTCTCTGGCATAATTTTGGTCATGTGAGTTCTCTTGAAAATGCCAGAGGCATGCTGCGGACGGCTTTTGATTTAGGTATTACTCATTTTGATCTGGCCAATAACTATGGACCTCCGTACGGCTCTGCTGAAGAAAATTTCGGCAAGCTTTTTAGACTTGACTTTAAACCTTGTAGAGATGAGCTTATTATCTCGACCAAGGCAGGCTATGACATGTGGCCCGGCCCTTACGGAGACTGGGGCTCGAGAAAATACCTGCTTGCCAGCCTTGATCAAAGTTTGCAGCGTATGGGGCTTGATTATGTCGATATTTTTTACTCGCATCGACCCGACCCTGAAACCCCTCTCGAAGAAACGATGGGGGCTCTGGCGAGTGCTGTGAGGCAGGGAAAAGCTCTGTATGTGGGCATTTCCAATTATCCTGCTGAGAGAACCCGGGAAGCTGCCCAAATGCTGCGGGAGCTTGGCGTACCCCTGCTCATTCATCAGTCACGCTACTCTATGCTGGACCGCTGGGTAGAGGCAGAGTTGCTTGAGGTACTGGGGCAAGAAGGTGTGGGTTGCATCCCCTTTTCTCCTTTGGCTCAGGGACTCTTATCTGACAAATATTTAAACGCAATTCCTGAAGGCTCGAGGATGAAAACATCCAGATTCCTTAAAGAAACCGCTCTGACAGAAGAGCGTTTGGCGCAGATCAGGGCGCTTAATCACCTTGGTCAGGAGCGGGGTCAGAGTCTGGCGCAAATGGCGCTTGCCTGGGTTTTAAGGCAGACTGCTGTGACCTCTGTGCTGATTGGAGCGAGTAGCAGTGCGCAGATTAAAGAAAATGTTGAATCGTTAAACCAGCTTGAGTTTTCTTCTGAAGAGTTAGCAGCTATCGAAACGATCTTAGCGCCTGTCAAATAGCTATGCTGGAAGAGCTTTCTTGTCTGGAAAAGCGGCTTGAGCGCTCCACTCGACTATTGCATTTATGTCAGCAAATCAGCTGGCAGCAGGGGCAGGGGCTCGAGGCTATTGCCAACACCGTTCTTGAGGGACTTCGTGAGCTAGACTTTGAAAACACTTCGCTATTTTTACGGGAGGGGGATGACCAGTTAAAGCTAGTTGCAAGCCGAGGAAAGTCCTCCGGGATTGCTTTTAGGCAAGGTTCCCCAATCTCATTTGGTAAAGAGGGCGCTACGGAAGCTGTCTTTATTGAAGATGTAAAATCGCAGCCTGTTTTTGAGGCTGGTCCAGACTTACCTGCCTTGCCATCAGCGCTGGTCGTACCGCTTTATGGTGAGCGGGAGTATTTGGGTGTACTGGTGTTTGGGCTGTCAGGCCGACCCCCAGAAGAAGATATTGAGGATATTAAGCTTCTTGCCAGTCATGCCTCCATGGCGATTGCAAATGCCAGACGTTTTGAATTTGAGAAAAGGCGGAGTGAAAAGCTCGAGCTTATTGCCAAAGTTGGGCAGCATATAGCGTCACGACTAAGTCATGAGGAATTGGTAACCAAAACGCTCGAGGAATTACAGCAGCAGCTAGATTACGATCAGGTTGCCTTATTTCTCCTTGATCCGTCAGATGAGGCCTATCTCGTTTTACAAGCAAGAACAGGTCACGGGTCAAATGAAATGACAGGAGTATACCGTCAGTCAATTAAGGAAGGCATACTCGGTCGGGTTGCCAGAGAGAGAAAAGCCCTGCTGGTTCATGATGTACAAAGACATCCTGATTTTATTTCTATCCCTGATACATCAGACATCGTATCTGAGCTTTGCATACCCATCCTGCTCGAGGAAAAGCTTCTGGGGGTCTTAGATCTGGCATCTTCTAAAACCCTTGCCGAGGAAGATAAGGGGGCAATTCAGATTATTGCTGACCAGCTGGCTGTCGCTATAGGTCATTCGGCTCTGTTTTCAGAAATTTCTAAACGGCTGGATGAGACCCATTTGCTCTATCAGGCGAGTCGCCAGATCAGTAGTGCCGTAACCCTCAGGGAGATCGCGCTTGCCTATCTTGAACTCGTTGCGTCTCAGGGGAAATACAACTGCACCATTGTTATCTATGAATATGATGCCCAAGGCGAAAGAAAGCGCTTAAATGTGCTGGGTCGCTGGCAACTTGAACGCGGATTTATCCAGGAGCACGAAATTTATCCTTACTTTAAAGATGATTTTGACGAAATTCTGGACAGGGGTCAGGCAGTTCTAATGACAAACGTGTTAACGGATTCAAGGGCTTCTCCCACTTTAAAAAAGGCTCAGAAAGACCGTCCAGCTCTAGCCATTATCCCGCTAATGGTGGCTGAAAAACGCATTGGACTGGTTACGTTAAACCACCCTAAACCTCATGACTGGCCAGAAGTTGAGCTGCGACCCTATCAGTTGACGGCGGCTCAACTTGCCGCTGCGATTTTTAGTCGCCAGCAGGCAGAGCAGGTTCGGCAGCAAGAGCAAGCCCTGGTTGCCCTGAATGAGCGGCAAAGATTGGCCAGAGACCTTCATGATTCGGTTAGTCAGCTCCTGTTCTCAATGGTCTTAATTGCCCAGTCCATTGGACCAGCCATGGAGCGCTCCGTAGCAGAAGGTGAAGCTCGAGTTTCAAGGTTACTCGAGCTTGCCCAGCAGAGTCGAGCAGAAATGCGGGCATTACTGGGAGAATTGCGACCAATGCACAGTTCTTTTGCCACCATGCCTGATTCTGTGATGCTGAGAAAACAAGGACTGGTTGCAACGCTCGAGCATCATTTGCGGAGACTGCCTGACAATCTTGGTTTGTCCCTGCAGACCTCAGGCTATCAGCCACAGCAAAGTGAGCATGAACAGGCGCTATTACGCATAAGCCAGGAAGCAGTTAACAATGTGGTTAAACATGCGGAGGCGAAAAGCATCATCATCAGGCTACACAGCGATGAAGAGGCATGCTACCTTAGTATCAAAGATGATGGTCAGGGGTTTGATCGTTTGCCCCAGGAAGGCACTCATCTTGGGCTAACCCATATGCGTGAACGGACTGAAGCACTGGGTGGTACCTTAAAGATTGACTCTCGTAAAGGACACGGCTCTGAGGTGATGGTGCGTTTTCCCCTGAAAAATTAAAGGGAGGTCTGCCGTAACATGGAAAAGCAGATTCGCGTTTTGGTGGTCGATGATCATGAAGTTGTAAGAGAGGGCATGCGGCTACTCCTTGGGGAAATAGCTGAAATTGAACTCGTTGGCCTGGCTGCAAGCGCAGCTGAAGCCCTAAGACAAGTTGATGTCTTAGCGCCAGATGTTTTGCTGGTAGATCTGGTCTTGCCAGATAAAGACGGGATTATGCTTACAACTGAGGTGCGGCAAAAGCGTCCAGAAATTCAGGTGATTATTCTGACCGGAAGTTTTGGCGATGATCTGCGTGTTGAGGAGGCGCTAAGAGCCGGTGCCATAGGGTATTTGCTCAAGGATATTTTAAAGGCTGACCTGATACACGCGATTAAACGAGGTGCTCAGGGCAAAGTAACGCTGCACCCTGAGGCGCAAGAGCAGTTATTGAAAACAACTATGAAAGCACCAGATTTGCATTCAAGTCTGACCCCAAGAGAACTGGATGTTCTAAAACTTATTGGTTCGGGCCTTAGCAATAAGAAAATAGCACAGAAGCTCGAGCTAAGTGAGGGTACGGTAAAAGGGTATGTAAGCATTGTTCTTGATAAACTAAGACTTGCTGATCGTACGCAGGCGGCACTTTACGCACATAAACAGGGCCTAGCAGAGAGCCCTAATTAGCTCGAGTCGCCAGCTAAGTACGCGAGACCCTTTATGGTAAAGCACGCCCCTAAGCTCATATTCACTTTCAAAAAGCTTGAGAAAGACCTCAAAACTCCGAAATTCATCATCTTTATTTTGCAGACTTAGTAAAAGTGTGGCGTCTATAGTACTGGCGTGACCGGTGAAATCGCCAAGTCGATTGGTATGCTCTTGCCACGTTAGGCTTTGGTCAGGGTTTTCAAAACTAACCATACTTTCCCTGAGAAGAATCGTCTCACCGCTATATCCCTGCTGAATCTTTGTACTGAGCCTGTATCCATCAGCTAATTTATGGATTTGAGTACAACCATTTACTAAAATTTTTCTTTGCTGATAAGCGTAGTAGCCAGAGAGAGACCAGCAAGTACTATCAAAGAAAAATGAGTATATAGAGAATGCGGGTTTCAGGGGTGAACTCATAAGAATTATCCATCTATTTTAGAGATGCCACACGTATCTCGCATCTATCTTTTGTTAGGGCTTTTACTGAGCTGGCTACGGAAGCTGATTTCGTGATTTTCTACATTTCATAAAACCTGCAAACTTTGTCAGGACTGCGATTTGGAGAGAGCGTTTTGTAATAGCAATATATTCTGGATAAGGCCCCCTGCGTGCACCCCAAATTGTTATATGTTCATAAGAGTTTTCTCTGGCTTTGCAAACCCTGATATGCCTTTACCATCGGGGTTTTGTTATTTCTGGCCAGGGAAGGTTGACTAATGTGAAGTTGCTGAAAGAGAGAAGTTCAAAACGCTCGAGTACGGTGCTAAGTTCAAACTTCAACCTGACAATAGATAAGAGTCTAAATACTTCTTAATAAAAGCACCAAAGAAATTCAACGAAATCTAAACAATTGCCTGTTACACTGCTGGTGTTAGAGGTTATGAAGTCAATGTTGTATAAATCTTTTTCTCATATCAGCCGAATTATTCAAGGGATTGGTCCATTCAGGACTCTGCCAAAAGTCAGGCAGTCTTTTGTTTATGAAAATGTTTTAGGTACGCGGCTCGAGCTTGGTTTTTATACAACTGGAACTAAGCCAGATGCCGTAGTAGAAAAGATTCTGGCAGAGACAGACCGACTCGAGGCGGTCTTTAGTCGCTTCAAGCCAGATAGTGAGTTAAACAAATGGCTCACCTCCGGAGCTGCTAGGGTTTCCCCTGATTTGGGCTGGCTTCTGGAAACATCTGAACTGTGGCGGCAACGGACAGGGGGAGCCTTTCATCCGGGGGTTGATGGCTTAACAAGGCTCTGGCAAAGGGCTGAAACTTCAGGGGCTGAACCCGGTAGTCAAGAAATCTTAGCTTTGCTCGAGCCCCTAAAAGAAAGTTTTGTCCATCTAAAAGGTGAACGAGCCACGAAGCTATTTCCTGAAGGCTTAAGCTTTAATGCCATTGCCAAAGGGCGCATCGTTGATCTTGCCGCAGAACTAGGTGCAGACATTGCGGAGGAGATCGTGCTAAATGTAGGCGGAGATTTGAGGCATATTGGCAGCAAGACTTTGAAAGTTGACATCGTAAAACCCGGTAAGGTTGCCGATAACAGTCAGTCTTTCTTAACTTTAAACATCAGTAATCAGGCAGTAGCCAGCAGTGGGGGAGCAGTTCGTGGCTTCAAGATTGGGGGCAGGCATTTTTCGCATGTGATTGATCCCAGAACAGGCTGGCCTGTTAAAACCGAAGTTGCGGTTTCGGTGATTGCGCCAGATTGTGCTACCGCAGATGTACTGGCTACGGCATTTTCGGTTATGTCACCTAAAGAAAGCCTCGAGCTAGCCGACAGTTTAGAAACGGTGGGTTGTTTAATCATGTCAGCAGATGGAGAAAAGCTTAGCAATGCTTATTTTGATCGTCATATTGCCTAAAGGAGTTTCATTATGGAAATAAATTCAAAGTCTCGTTATATCAGTCGCAGAAGTTTCATTAAAAAGACATCAGCTGCCCTTTTAGCGCTTTCCTTTGGAGGCAAATCCCTCCTTGCTCAGTCATCAACCTTGCCAGAAAATATGGAAATGGCCCTTGATTTTTCAGTGATTGCGCCTGGAAACAGTCGTTACCGTAATCCTTATGTGGCAGTCTGGGTTGAAGACGCTGAGGGGCAGGCGGTTAAAACGCTTGCACTCTGGTTTCAACAGGGCAAAGGTCAGCGCTGGCTGCCTGATCTGGTGCGCTGGTATCGGGATGAGCAAAAGCGTAAGAGCGTAGATGGGGGAGACCTGGCCAGCACGGTCTCGAGCCCTACCAGGCTTCCCGGGTCATACTCGCTGGTGTGGGACGGTCTTAATGATAAGGGCGAAGCTGTTCCCCTTGGTGACTACTATGTCTGTGTAGAAATGGCAAGAGAGCACGGACCTTACTATCTGATTCGTGAACTTGTTAGCTTGGGCAATGATGCCTTTTCTGCTACCCTGGCTGGTGGATCTGAATTAGGAGATGTCAACCTTGAGTACCGCAGCCGCGCATAAACCTAAAGCACCTGTAAGAGCTAAAGGTCGTCCCTTTCCTACCCAGTTTTATATGCTGGCGCGCTGGCTACATGTTTATATTTCTATGGCTACGCTCCTCTTGGTTTTGTTCTTTTCACTAACGGGTATTACGCTTAACCATCCTGACCTTATGTTTGGGTCACAACCCGTGACCAACTATGTCGAAGGAACTCTGCCAGAAGGCTCGGTTGCGGGTGAGCAGGTTGACTGGCTAAAAATATCTGAGTTTTTGCGCAATGAGCAGGGCGTTCACGGCAAAGTATCAGATTACCGTAATGATGCAGCAGAAGGTCAGATTAGTTTTAGTGCTCCTGGCTACTCTGCCAACGCCTTTTTTGATATGGATACGGGAAGCTATAGCCTAAGTACCGATGCCCAGGGTTGGGTTGCCGTCCTTAATGATTTGCACCGTGGCAGAGACGGTGGATCTGTTTGGACATGGGTCGTTGATTTATCTGCTCTCTTTTTAACCCTGGTGGCGGTTACAGGTTTAGCTCTCTTGCTGGTGCTTAAGAAAATAAGATTAAAAGGACTGCTTACCATAGCAGGTGGCAGCATTCTCAGCATTGTTCTGATTGTTCTGGCTATAAAGTAACGTTTGTGAGCAAAACATCCCCAGTTCTGGAATAGGACTGGGGATGTTTTATTGAGGTGGTTAAATGATTCCATGGGGAATATGGGGAATGCTTAGTTCATTTTTCTGTACTCGTTCCACTCGGGTTGCTTTGCAGGATTGCAAAGCAACCTTGGAGCTGCTTAAAAGGGAACTTCAGGGTTGCTCGAGCCTTGGGAACCGCCCGATTGATAGTAGGAAGGCGTTTCCTGAGGACGCAGGAGTTTTGAAGTATCAATGGTTACGCTGGCACTGAGCCAGGGGCAGCTTGCCTCGAGTAACTCGAGCTGCGCCTTATTTACCCGGATGCCTTCAGTCTCATAGGTAACCAAGCCCCTGGGACTTTGAAATTTGAATTGTACAGGCGTAATACCAGCATGCTCGTCAAGAAGAGAGCGAAACTCTGCCAGATGATAGTCACTTATATCACCTAGCTCAAATTCAAAAACGGCAATTTCTGGCAGGTTTTCCTTTTGATCCCAGCGTATAAGCCGGTCAGCAACGATACGCAGTGAATCGCCATCTTCAGAAAGTTCAGCTATAAGTACAGCAGGCGCGTCATTTACCAGGAGGCCAGCAATCTGATCATAGACCCGACTAAAAGCAACGATTTCACGGCTGCCTGTTTCATCTGCCAGTTCAAAACGGGCCATCATGGTTCCTTTTTTGGTTGGCTTTTTTACAACCGCCTGCATAATGCCTGACAAAGCTACCTTTATCCGTCCACCAAAGACGGTTGCAGAGGTGGCACGCTGCTCTTTGAACCAGTCCTCTATACCATCTATCGAGCAGCTAGCTGCGGCAGTTAGGCCAGGGTAGCTCTGCATCGGGTGTGAGCTGATATAAAGACCCAGGGCTTCTTTTTCCATGCGAAGTAGCTCGAGGTCTGTTAAAGTTGCAGCATTGCTTAGTTCCGGGGGTTTCACGTCTTCGGCGCCAAAGAGGCTAAATTGCCCCATTTCCGCCTGACTTCTTTGGGCTGCGCCCCACTTCATCGCGGCTTCCAGGTTGGCAAGAAGCACATGTCGTTTGCCTAGGGCGTCAAAGGCTCCCGACTTTATGAGATGCTCGAGGGCACGCTTATTTACCAGTGAGCTGTCAACGCGCTTGCAGAAATCCCAGAGGTCGGCAAACTTACCGCCTCGCTCGCGTTCCTCAAGTATGTGCTCAACGGCAGCATCGCCAACATTTTTAATGCCGTAAAGGCCAAAACGCACCACGCCTGAAACCGGAGTGAAGTCGCTGCGTGATTCATTAATATCCGGGGGTAAAACGTCAATGCCTAAATGCTTGGCGTCAGCAGCATACTGGGCAACCTTATCTGAATTGGCACGTTCCACTGTTAACAGGGCAGCTGCAAACTCTACAGGGTAATGTGCTTTCAGATAAGCAGTCTGGTAAGAAAGGGCACCGTAAGCTGCACTATGGCTCTTGTTAAAACCGTAGTTGGCAAACTTTTCCAGCAGGTCAAAAATGCCATTTGCTTCGGCTTTAGGAATGTCTTTTTGCGCGGCACCTGTCTCAAAAATCTTGCGGTGCTTTTCCATTTCTGAAACTTTTTTCTTACCCATGGCGCGGCGCAGTAAGTCAGCTTCACCAAGAGAATAACCAGCGACAGCCTGAGCAATCTGCATGATTTGCTCCTGATAGACCGGGATGCCGTAGGTTTCTGCCAGAATGGGTTCCAGATACCGGGCTGCCTCAGGAAATTCCTGATAAGCGACTTCTTCCTGCCCATGGTGCCTGCGGATATACGTAGGAATATTTTCCATAGGCCCGGGTCGGTAAAGCGCCGAAACGGCAATCAGGTCCTGAATTCGGCGGGGCTTAAGTTTTCTCAGGGTATCGACCATCCCTGGACTTTCAAACTGGAAAACGCCTGCCGCTTCACCACGACTTAGCAGTTCCATAGTTTTTTCGTCATTGAGTGGGAAGTCATCCGGGTTAAGCTCGAGTCCCCTGGTCTCTTTAATAATCCGCACAGCCGCCTCAATAAAGGACAGGGTTCTCAGGCCCAAAAAGTCCATCTTGATAAAGCCCAGTTCCTCAATAGACCCCATGTCATACTGGCAAACAATAGGTCCATCACCACTACGAAAGACCGGGGCAAGTTCCTGCACAGGTTTTCTGGCGATAATGACACCGGCGGCGTGAACAGAGGCATGCCGGGTAAGACCCTCCAAGGCCATGGCTACATCAACAAACTCTTTGGCATTATTGTCATAGGCCTGCTTGATTTCAGGCACTTCTTCCATGGCTTTGGCAATAGGGGTTGAGCGACCAAAGACTACGGGAATAAGTTTTGAAATGGCATCAGCGTCGGCATAGGGAGCCTCGAGCACTCTGGCAGCATCTTTAATGGCAGCTTTTGAGGCCATGGTTCCAAAGGTGGCAATGTGCGCCACCTTGTCATCGCCATATTTTTCGCGCACATAGTCAATCACTTCACTGCGCCGCACATCAGAAAAGTCAATATCAAAATCAGGCATGCTGACGCGGTCAGGGTTTAAGAAACGCTCAAACAGCAGGTCATACTCGAGCGGGTCAATGTTGGTAACCCGTATTGCGTAAGCGACAATCGAACCTGCCCCAGAGCCCCGGCCTGGCCCAACGGCAATCTGATGGTCTTTGGCCCAGTTAATAAAATCGGCCACGATCAGAAAGTAATCAGGAAAACCCATGGCAATGATAACGCCCAGCTCAAACTCAGCTCTTGCCAGGATCTCCAGGGCTTTTTCGTCTTGCCATTTTGTCTTGAAGCTTTCCAGATGAGGGTAGCTGTAGGTGTCGAAGTTTTGCCCTTCCTCTTTGGCTTTGCGGCCTTTTTCCCCGGCTCGAGCCAGTTGGAGCAGGACGTCCTCGAGCTTTTCTGGCGTTTCACCCGTAGCCTCTTTTAAATAAGCTCTGAAAAAGTCTTCTGTGATTTCTTCATAGCGTGGCAGAAGACCTTCATAAGTTTGAACCCGTAATTGCTCTGCCAGAGTGCGGCCTTCTGGAATTGGTAATTCAGGCATCTGGTAAACGCGCTTCGAACCAATGGGTAAAACCACGTCACACATATCAGCAATGAGCATGCTGTTTTCCAGCGCGCCAGGAAAATCTTTATCCGGGATGGCCTTGGCCATTTCATCGGGTGTTTTAACGTAAAACTCTTCGCAGGGAAAGCGGAAGCGGTTTGGGTCAGCCAGCGTAGTTTTGGTTTGAATGGCAAGCAGAGCCTCGTGCGCTTTGGCATCATCACGTTTGACATAGTGCCCATCATTGGTAGCAACCATGCCCAGCCCGTACTTATCAGCCAGACGCCGCAGCATAGGGTTAAGCCGCGTTTGCTGCTCAACCAGATCGCGGAGTTTTTCATCCATGGTGCTGGTATCTTCAGGAATATGATTTTGCAGCTCGATAAAAAAGTTGTCGCCGTAAATTTTCAGATATTTGTTAAGCATATCGTCGGCAGCATCTTCACCGATGTCAAGCAGCATCCTTGGGATTTGCGCGCCCAGGCAGCCAGAAAGCGCAATTACACCTTCAGAATGTTCCTGAAGGAGTTCATGATCGACCCTTGGCTTACCATAAAACCCCTCGAGCCAGCCCCGTGAATTCAGTTTGCACAAATTCTGATACCCGGTAAAGTTTTTTGCCAGCAGGGTCAGGTGAAAGTAGCCACCATCAAGCTTGTTGTTGCTGCGCTTTTTTTCAAACCTCGAGCCACTGGCGACATATGCCTCAAAGCCAATAATAGGTTTGACCTCGGCGGCCATTGCTGCTTTATAAAACTCTACAGCACCATGCATATTGCCGTGATCGGTCATCGCCAGCGTGGGGTTTTCTGGTGTGACCTCCTTAACCCAGCTCATCAAATCTTTGATGCGAGCTGCGCCGTCTAACAGGCTATAGGCGGTGTGCTGGTGCAGATGGGCAAACTTTTTACACATGGGCTTATCGTATCCAAAAAAATTTTAGTCAAATGTTTTGAATGACTTGCAAGCCTTTCATAAGGTTCTTAATGAGGTGAAGGCTACCTTTAAAAGGCAAATTCCCAGTTGTCTAAAAACAAGCTGGGAATAGAAAAGCCCCTACCGTCAGGAGCAAATTCACTTGAATTATGCCGTTTTTTGTCTGATACCCTGGTTTAAGATTGCCTGATAATCATCGAGGTTTTCAGATCTTATGGTTAGTTCGGTAATATTTGAACCAGGAACCTCAAACATAAGCTCGAGCAAAATCTTTTCTAACACTGACTTAAGACCTCTTGCGCCTGTTTTACGCTCCTGTGCCCGTTTGGCTATGGCCTCGAGTGCGTCCTGAGAAAAGCTAAGCTCCACCCCTTCAAGCATAAAGAGTTCTTGATACTGCTTTATCAGCGCATTTTTCGGCTTGGTCAAAACGCTTATGAGAGCCTCGAGGCTCAAATCTTGCAGTCTTACAGTCACAGGTAAACGACCTATGAGTTCAGGGATAAGTCCAAACTTCATGAGATCTTCTGGCACAACCTCTGAAGCTTCCACGATAACGTCATCACTTTCGGCTTCGTACTGGAAACCTACCTTATTGACATTAACCCGGCTGGCAATAATGTCATTGATGCCTTCAAAAGCGCCACCACAAATAAACAGAATATTGCTGGTATCCACCGGAATAAGCTCCTGATGCGGGTGCTTGCGGCCTCCTTGTGGGGGAACATGGGTAATCGTTCCTTCGATCATTTTGAGAAGGGCTTGCTGTACGCCTTCTCCTGAAACGTCTCTGGTGATACTGGTTCCCTCAGACTTGCGGGCGATCTTGTCAATTTCATCCAGATAAATAATGCCCCGCTCGGCAGCGTCAACATCATAATTGGCAGTTTGTAAAAGCCTCAGGATGATATTTTCAACGTCATCACCAACATAGCCTGCTTCAGTGAGGGTCGTGGCGTCAGCAATGGCAAAGGGTACTTGCAGCATTTTGGCAAGCGTTTGCGCGAGTAAGGTTTTACCTGTACCACTCGAGCCAATCATCAGAATATTTGATTTTTGAATTTCAGAGTCAGGGTGCTGCAAACGCCGGTAATGATTAAAAACAGCTACAGCCAGGGTCTTTTTAGCAAGATCCTGCTCAATAACATACTGGTCAAGGTGGTGCTTGATTTCTCTGGGGGTAGGCACTCTGGCGGCGCTAAAGGTTCTGGGTTGGGCTGCTTCAAGAACATCGGCAATGCGGTCGACACAATAATTGCAGATATGCGTAAGACCATTTTCACTCGCAACCAGCCGACTGACTTCGGCATGGGTACGACCACAGAAATTACAGCGCGGTTGAGGCATTATTTATTCCCAGTACCTTTTCGAGGTTCTACAACTTCGTCTATCAGTCCGTATTCTACGGCTTCTGTGGGAGACATAAAATAGTCACGTTCCATATCGCGGCGTAGTTTTTCCTGATCATGGCCCGTGTGGCGCATATAAAGCCCTTCCATGATGTCACGTAAGCTTAAAATCTCCCGTGCCTGCACTTCCAGGTCTGGGGTATTGCCTCTAAACCCTGCTGAGCCAGCGTGAATCATGATGCGGCTATTGGGCAGAGCAGAACGGTGACCGGGTTCACCTGCCATCAGGATGACTGAGCCCATGGACATAGCAATGCCGACACAATTGGTGTAAATAGGTGCCTTAACAAATTGCATGGTGTCATAAATGGCGAGGCCAGAATAGACTTCACCGCCAGGACAATTGATAAAGATATTTATTGGCTGGTCGTGAGACTGCGAATCCAGGAGTAAAAGCTGGGCTACCATGGTATTGGCGACATTCGAGTCGATGGGGGTACCCAGAAAAATAATACGCTCACGGAGCAAACGACTGTAGATGTCATACATGCGTTCGCCGCGGCTGGTTTGTTCAATTACATAAGGAACAAGAGACATAGTTATACCTTATACCAAACTCGAGCTAAAGAATTACTTGCGAAAGATAACATTTGCACGCTAATACCCCAATTCGTACGGCTGGTCTTAACTCAAGTATGACGAGTTTTGTGCTGCTGTATCCGTTAGCCTGCTCACCAAGCAGCCCTGTTAAAGCCCTCGAGTTCGTCTAAAAAAGCGCCTAAAAAGGTGCTTATCTGAATTAATAGACCCGGTTTTTAAAATCAGGCATTCAGAAGGTCTGCAAAAGCTTTGACATCTAAACCGATGTGTGGAAAAACTCACACTTTACAGTAGGCATCATTAAGACTTGTAATTCCAAAGTGACGTTTTAATGTCTTTGATGACATAAAAACCGCTCGTGAAAGCGTAGCCTTTGACGACTCCGGCTAAGACATCATTAAAGCATCTTGGTAAAAGTTTGTTAATTTGCAACGGTTTACCAATATTCATTGCCATCAAGAATCGTCTGAATGGCTTCTCTCAAATGATCAATATCACTTTTCTCTATGAGGCCCACAGCGCCCTTGGCTTTAGCAAGCCCCTTGTAAATTGTTTCGCTGTTACCTGTTAAGACCAAACATTTGCTTTCAGAGTTGAGTTCCAGGAGTTTATGAATAAGCTCGAGGCCATTCATGCCTGGCAAAGATACATCAACCAAAAAAAGATCTGGCCAGGTTTCGGGTAAGCTTGAGAGCGTTTCTTCGGCAGAGGCAGCGGTTCCTATGACCAATAACTCTGGTTCTGCCGCTAAAAACCGACTTAGTTGCAGACGTAACCGTTCGTGATCATCAATAATAAATAGCGTTTGCTGGCTTGACACAGTACCTCTCACATCGTCTTTACAGCCTAGCCCTAAGCTTAAGACCATGTTTGTAAACTAAACGGGAATCTGTATGGAGACTCGAGTTCCTTGATCCAGGGCAGTTTCTACCTCGAGTTCACCACCAAATATTTTAAGGCGGTCTCTGATGCCGGTCAGTCCAAGGCCGGTTCCATTAGCTTCACTGAGTTCGTCGAGCTTGAAACCTGTTCCCTGATCACTTACAACTATGCCAACGCCATCTTCATTATGAATAACTGTGACTTCGGCTTCCAGTTTATTGGCATGTTTAACGACGTTAAAAAGCAATTCTCGAATCAGAGAAATGACAAGGACGCGCAGGGTATCATTTAGATAATTAATGCTGTTTGGCGCGTGAAAGCGAGCGTTTAGCCCGTGGCGATCACGCATACGTTTTATCATCCAGGAAAGAGCCTCTTTTAAATCCTTTTCTTCAAGGGCCGGGCTGTCTAAGCTACTTGTTACATGTCGTGTGGTTTGTATGGCGTCCTGGATCTGCTCGAGGATGTCACCCAGTTCAGCACTCGTTTCGGTGTCACCAAGCTGCCGCTGGAAATTGGTCAGAGAAAATTGCAGGGCGTACAGGTCTTGCTGCAGGCCGTCATGTAAGCGCTGCGCGATGCGGCTGCGTTCACGGTATTCTGCCAGGGTCAATTCCATGCTGCGTCTGCGCTCGAGTTCAGCCAGTTCTTTAAAGCGGGTTATGTCGTTTTGTACCCCATAAAAAGCAATCAACTCAGATTGCTTATTGTAGACCGCGGTCAGATAGAGTTCATTCCAAAACATTTCGCCATTCTTACGGTAGTTTCTTAACTCTACTCGGCAATTATGACCCCCTTTTATAGCTTCGCGTAGCCGGGGTAAATCTTTTTGGTTGCGGTCATCGCCCTGTAGAAAACGACAATTCTGACCTTCTACTTCACTGGTCTTGTAACCCGTCAGGCGCTGAAACTCTTGATTGACATAGATAAGGGGATTATCAGGGAGTCTGGGGTCAGTTATGGTGATGGTATTATCGGTGGCGTCAAGGACTGCGCGAAAAATAGAAGAGAGCTCGTTGGCATTTTCTAAATCATCGAGCTGTTCCCGGACAGCCTCGAGCCTTGCCTTTAATTGCTGATTGCTGGTTTTGCTTGAATTGTAAGGTGTACTTGACATACTCTCCTTGCACCTTTTGGTTATTACGGCTACGTTTTCACTCCTGTCGGCTGCTTAACGTTTTGTCTTTATGGGCAGGGTTTTTGCCAGATAATTGTGACAAACGTGCCTTTTTTCTGATTTTAATTTTGCACAATGGTTCTATGAAGGTACTATCGTTATGCTTACTATGTTTTAGTTTTACCTTAAGCCTGGCCCAATCTCCGGTTCCTCTTTTAACAAATGATGAAGTCTTAGCCAAGGCCTTAGATTTAGGGCTCGAGGTTTCTTACAATATTGGCTACTCAGAAACCGATAATCTAAATTTTTACGCAGGCGCTCCCACCTATGTCGAAGATTTGGTGAAGTTAAACCCCTACGCCTATGGTCAACTTTATGCCCAAGCCTTCAAAGTTGAAGAGATAAAACTGGCGACCTATTTACATGCAGTTCCTAAAGCAGAGTGGCCAGCGATTTTGGCAGCAAGACCACTCAATCAAACCGCCGACCTAATCGCCAATGATGTTGCGGCTCGCTACAGTGGTTACTACGAGGTGCCTGTTTATCATGTGCAAAATGGCTGTGCGGTAGAAGTGCGGTTTATGGCCGCCAGATTATCCAACTGGTCGGCTGGGCAACTGTGTAGTGGAAAAACCATGCTAACCGCCCTGGATGTGCAGCAGCGCACTGGATTAACGGCAAAACCCAAACTCGTAACGTTTGAACATACAGACACGCCCTGGGGGATGATGTGGCTAATCGGTTCCGTTGCAGTTCATCCCTATAATGGTGAGATTTATGTCGTCACTCTGCGTGATGGCACGATTGTCAACCCTCTAACTAGCAGAATTGACCTGGAAATTGATGAGTCCTATACCATAGGAAAATATGGCCCAAATGTGGCCAGAAAGTTTATCCTTCCTGTGCAGTTACGACCCCTGGCATTTGTTCAGGCATCAAATTAATCAGACTGACAAATTGCTAAAAATGCGCCTTGAAATTAGGCGCATTTTTAATTGGCAGGGCTAAACTCAAGGAGTTCTGAAGTGGCTAGAGAAGCAAGCCTTACCTAAGGCTCATACCGGTAAATTTTATAGTCGTCATAGTGGGCCAGCTCTGCCTGATCGGGTGGGGTAAGCCACGTCATCCAGGTAGCAATTTCACCCGGGTAGACAAGAAACGAACCTGGCGGCAGCCTTTTGTTGCGCTCTTCAATCCGTCTTGCTAGTTCTTCTTTTGGAACATCAAGGTAGTGCAAAATAACTGTTGCTCCGAGCAATCTGGCTGTCTCAAGATAAGCTAGTCGCTCGTCTCGAGCCCAGAACCCTTGCTCGAGTATTACAGAAGTGCCAAGTGATAAAAGGCGCTGCCCTAGAGTCCACTGCAACCGTTCAATAACAGGTCTGATACGGTCCATCTCAGGTCGGTCATTTGGCGTTTCAAGTAAGGGGCTAATCCACTCGTCAGGTGAAAGGCGTACTGCGGGTAAGGCGCGTTCTAATTTTTTAGCCAGCGTGGTTTTGCCTGCACCTGCCATGCCGTAAATAAGGTGTAGTGTTGGGCTCATGAAAGATTCCTGAGTTTTCGTACTCGAGAATTAGGGAATAGCTCATCTTATGATTTGCTAATGCTTGATGCCTTTGCATAGGTACTCAGTCTACGTACACTTTTCTTCACCACCACGAAATGTTTTTAGTGTACTGACAAGTGACTCGGTAAAAGAAACAATAGCTAAGAAAGTCAAATCATTTCTGCTATATGGTTTGACCTGCTTTGCCACGGTCTAGGGTTGCGCTCATGTTCTTCAAAAGCTGCGCTCAACGAAACATTAAGGAGCTTTGTTAAAGATAAACTGAGCAATAAACGTACCTAAAATGACCGCTGGGATGGCAAAGAAAATGAGGCGAAACTCAGGACTAAGCCCAGGGATGGCAAACTGAGCGCCAAGCAGTGCCAGAGTGAGACCTATACCAGCTCCGATGGTGACATTGAGAGCTTGTTTGAACTGGATACGGGCCAACCACAGATACATAAAGTAGCCAAACATAAAGTAATAAAGCACATTGATGACAAAGGCAAGGGTCTGATTTTGATCGCTTGCCGGAGGAATGATGGACTGCATGACGATAAATATGGCGACCATCGCGGTAAACAGGCTCGAGAAGCGTCCGGGGAGTTTCTTACGCTCTCCTGGACTCACCTCGCGAGGCTTTCTAGGTTGCTGGCGCCTTTGCATAACGCGCTGACGCTTAAGGATTCGTTCTGCCTTTAATCTTTCTTTAGCCTGCTCCTGCTTTTTATCTGCTTTTTCTTGAGCACGGCGCATTTCTCTATTCATACTGACTAGCTTACCAAGGATTTAAAGGCTTTGCGTTGCCTGCTAACAGTCATTTTTGGTGCAGGTATCATCCTTATATTGGTGGTGGTATCATTCTGCTGTATGGTCCGATGAACGTATCATTTGCGAGTCCATTTGGATTCGCTATATTCCAACCCCTTCGCTGTTTTATCTATTTACGCGATAACATTACCTCAATTTTTTGCTAGCTGTACTCATCCCTGAAGTGGTTTGCAAACTTCTTATTTCGAGATTTTTTCTTATTGCTGCGCTGCCAAACTATCCTCATAAGTTGAAAAAGAGCATAAACTAGTGCCCATGAATGATTTGCTTCTCGAGCGCATTGCTCACGAATTTGGTACCCCTTGCTATGTTTATGATCTTGACCAGATAAGTCATCAGGTAGACGTTTTGAGGGAAGCCCTGACGGGTGCGCGCCTTTTTTATGCAGTTAAGGCAAATCCTTGCGGCGCAATTTTAAAAAACCTTGCAACTAAAGACGTGGGTGCTGAAGTTATAAGCATGGGGGAACTCGAGCGTGCAGTACATGCAGGAATTAAGCCCGAGAATATTGTGCTTGGTGGCCCCAGGCAAGATACGCAGCTTATAGGGAGGGCCCTCGATTTGGGTGTTCGCCTTTTTAGTATTGATAGTGTTTCGCAGTGGGAATCCTGGAAGCCGTTTCTTCGTGCTGACTTGTATTTTGTCCTAAGGGTTAATCCGGCTCTTGACCCCAGAACCCATGAGCACCTGGCGACCGGAGCAGCCGAGTCAAAGTTTGGACTTACCTTTGCTGAGACTCGAGTGCTCGCTTCAGAAGTGCAGGCACATGCTCAGTTGGCCGGTTTTCATGTGCACGCTGGTTCGCAGATTACCGCTACAGAAGTTTATGATGAAATTTTTGAAGTTCTTGAACCGCTCTATAATGAAAATCCCAACTGCCGCTACCTTGACATTGGTGGGGGCTACGGTGTTCCTGGCTTTGAACTCGAGGCCTTCAGACAGCGTGTTCTGGCTTTTGCGCAGAAATTTGAATTGCAGGTAATCCTCGAGCCGGGTCGATTTCTGGTGGCAGAGGCAGGCGTTTTGTTAACCAGCGTGCTTCATCATAAGGCAGGAGCACTGCACCATATTATTGCGGATGCTGGCATGGCGGATCTTTTGCGCCCAGCTCTTTATGGCGCCAAGCATCCCATTCGGGTGCTTCATCATGCGCCGGCCAAATTGCTTGCCGATGTCGACGGCCCACTTTGTGAAAATGCTGATCGTCTGGCGAGAAATGTCAACTTGCCTGAGTTAAAGGGTGGTGAAATTCTGGTGGTAGAACAGGCCGGTGCTTACGGGTTTGCCATGAGCTCAAATTATGCATCTTCTTACAGACCTGCTGAAGTTGTTATTCAAGGGGGGCAGTACAGGCTTGCTCGGCAGCGCGAAAGTCTTTCCGATTTAATCAGGCTCGAGCTCTTATGACAGATTTCTCTGAGCTGATTAAGCCCTTTGGAGACGCTTTTTCGGGTAGCTTGTCGCTTGCTTATTATCATTTTGCTTCGGGCTCGAGCTTCCTTCATGGGGCGACTGAAACCATGCGCTCTGCAAGTCTGATTAAGCTTCCCTTGCTCATTCAAACCCTGGACAGGGTTGCCAGGGGAGAGCTTAGCTTGGCAAATCGCTACAAGATGACAGCTCAAGATCAGGTTGGCGGAGCTGGCATTTTGCATACGTTAGGTGAGGGGCTCGAGCCCAGCCTTCAAGACCTCTTAACCTTGATGATCATAGTCAGTGACAATACGGCTACCAATATGGTCATTGATCTTCATGGCATCGCCAGTGTCAATGCCTTTATGCAAAGCCTCAGTTTAAGCCAGACGAGACTCATTGGTAAATTACAACTGCCGCCTGAGAGGCAAAATGAAGCGCAAAAATCAGGTCTGACAAACGCTACATGTGCAGCAGACATTTTGGGTTTACTTATCAGGCTCGAGCAGGGCGACTTGTTGCCTCCTGAACTAACCGCGCTGGCGATTGGTATTTTAAAAAGGCAACAATTCACCGAAGCATTGGCACGCTACTTGCCTACCGACCAGGAGCTCTATGAGAGATCTGTAACGATTGCCAGTAAGAGTGGTTGTCTGCGGGGCTTATGGCACGATGCAGCTATCGTTTATGAAGGGGAACATCCTCTATATGCACTGGTTATCATGACGGACGGTTCCAACGATAAGTCCTATAGTTTCGAGCAAGAAGGCATGATGCTGATTGCCAAACTAGCCAGGAAAATCTATAGCTATCACTCGCCATGACCGTTTCTGGTGTATTCGTTAATGCATAAACGAGGGATATCTCATACAATAGCCCTATGCGTTTATTGAAACTTCTTTCAGTTATTCTTCTTATTACTGCATTAAATCTGGGGTTTTCCAAAGAGATGGAGACGGGTAGTGAGCAATTTTATGTGGCACAGGGACTATTCCTAAGCCTGAATATAGAACCAGCCGAGTGTAGTCTCGAGGATGATTATGTCAATTTTGCCTGCGGCTGGTTTGCCAGCTCGGTTCAGCTTTTTCAGGAATCAGTGAATGCCCATATTAGTCAAGAACTCCCAGGTCTAACCCCTACGAGTGACTGGTTTAATAATGCTGGTACCGTTGTGCGCGCTTACACAAGTAGTACGGGAAGCTATCTGTTTGCCTACAATGCTGATGGATTTATTGTCGTAGCCTTTACCCCCTATCAGTAGTTTTTTAGTCTAAAAATTGTTGATAAACCCTTGCCCAGCAAGGGTTTTCCTTTTAACTTTTTCACTGGTAGCGGGAAAGTAAATAGGCGGAGTTTTCACTTAGATATGTCGTACAGGGCTAAATGGATTGCCCTTCTAAAAAGCTGGTACCGCTTGCTGAGATTTTTGGTTTCAACTCGCAATAGCATTCTTGGATTAGCTCACAATAGCTCTTGCACCAGCGAGACTTGTTGGAAAGGATAAGAAAGGCAGCATCTAGAAGTGACGAGCAAAACTTCACGAAATGTTTTGGGGTTTGATGACCTAGAGCAAGTTACTCATTTTATAGTTTATGGCCAGCCAGGAAAGGTACCGCCCAGAGGAACCAGAATGGCACTGTATTTGACTTTCATGGGGTAAAAAGCCTCAAGGTTAACCGAAGCGCCCTCTGCACCAGCGTAGGCAACTCGGTTGTCCAGCGTGTTGCCATCTTTATCCTGCAAAATCAGCATGACTTGCTGTATACCTTTGGTCCAATCAATTTCATTGAAGTGAGTAAAGGTGCTTAGTGGCTGTGAGACCTCATAAACGCCAGGTTCTTCAAATTGCAGCGTATTGGTGGTACTACAGGCAGGACCGATTGACAAACTGTCGTTATGAACCAGACAAATCTGATATCTGACAGGTTCGCCACTTGGTTTCGAACTGACGTTAATTCTCTGATAGAGCTTGCCATCGGCATAATCTACTGGTGACTTTAAATTGCTGAGAAGGCTCGAGGGGCCATCAAAAAAGCTAAAGCCTCCTGTTCCACCATTATCAGAATTCGTATGTTCATAGTTGACATCAAGCACAGTTACCGCTGGACCTCCGGCTGCCTGAGGCTGAGGCTCTGGCTTAGGTGGTTCAGGTGCTGTTGAAGCAACTATTTCAGGAGATGGTGCGGGGGTGGGATCAAGCTTGGGAGCGTCCGCTGTACTTGCTGAAAGGCCAGGGCTTACAGGTTCAATGGGGGCAGGGGTAGGTAAAGAGGCCACGGGTACAGGTTCTATGGGTGCAGGAGGCTCTACCGTGGCAGTTGGTTGAATGTCTACCTTGACCGGGGGGTCTTCGACAACAACTTGCGGAGTTGGTTCTACTGCGCTTTGTGCTGGTTGTGTTTGATTGGGTTGTTCAGCAACAGGCTCTGGTTTTGGTGGATTAGTCGTGGTAGCTGCAGAGGCTGTTTCGGTAGGGGTTGCTGTTTCGGTCGCCGTTTGTGGTGATGTCGTCGTGGTTGTTGTTGCTGGTGTTGTGTTTGCAGGTGGGGTTTGAGCTTGTGTAGCCGTGGCCTGTGCTTGATTGACTGCGATCTGGCTTACCAGGCGCGCCGTTTCACTATAGGCAGACTGAATGAGTCGGTTATTGGGCTCGAGTTGCTGAGCACGACTATAAAAGCCTAACGCCGCATTTAAATCTCGATTTTCAACTGAAATCTGACCAAGCCAGGCGTAGGCCTCAGCATAATTAGGATTTAACTGCGTGGCTCTTTGAAAACTCCAGAAGGCTTCGCCCCGTGAACCTTTTTGATAATAGCTGAGGCCTTGTTGAAAACTGTTATAGGCTTCGGATCCAAAACGGTCTTGACCTTCGGCCTGCTCGAGTGCTTTAAGCGCTTCTTCGTCATTCTCATTAAGGGTGATGGCACGTTGCCAGTAAGGTATAGCTCTGCCAGGTTGGGCCAGTTCCTGATTAACCCGGCCAGCCCAAACAAAGGCTTTTCTATAGGAGGTACTTAAGCTTGCCGCTTGTTCAAATGACTCGAGTGCCTTTTGCTTATTTCCTTGAGAGTACAAATCTATGCCATTATAAAAGGCTTGGGTGGCTTCTATGCCGTAGCTTGCCTGCTCTTCGGTACGAGAAAGCAAATTGACATAATCAACTTTATTGGGGTAGGCCTCCGTTAGGGTACTCAGGTAGGGGGTAGCTTTGGCAGGCTCGCCCAGCGCAATATGACTTAGGGCCAGATGTTGATTGGCCTCTTCGCTGTCAGGCTCGAGCTCGAGCAGCGCCCCATAATAAGTCAAGGCATCCTGATATTTTTCCTCGACAAAACTTTTGCTACCCAGCCAGCTACTAACACTTGCCAGATAAGGCGCGGTTTGAGCGTTCATGACGCCGCCCAGACTCTTGTATTTTTCCCATGCTTCCCAGGCACGACTATAAAAGCTAATACTGCTATATACCTGCCCTAAAAAGCGGTAGGTTTGTGGATTATCTGGGGCAAGACGCTGCAGCTCGAGGCCGTAATTGACCGCTTCACGCCAAAGGGGTTTATCAATAAAGTGTTCATCATACGTTGCCAGAGCCAGTGCTGCTGCCTGTCCACCTTTTTGTAAAACTTCTTGGGCTTCGGGGGATAAAGGTGTTTGGGCAAAACTAAGGACACAGGTCAGACAAATAAGACCCAGTAATAGTTGTTTCAAGCATCGCTTAATCATAATTCCTCATAGAGCAGTAAAGCCAGCAGCATCCCTTTAAGCCTACTATTCACCGTTATAGTAACAAAATAAGAGCCAGAACAATCAATCCTAAAGTGTGCTGTGTGAAAACACGATTGACCCTTCAGCGCTAGTATCTATCGTGCCACTCTAAAATTTGCTGAGAATGAGCAGAACCTAAAAGACCCGATAGCCTTGTGCCAGAAAAGGCCTTTTGAGATTTGCTTTTTCAAACCCAAAGAGAAAAAACTCGAGGCAATTTTCTCCTTGGGTATTAGCTTCTCAGTTTTGTCGTCGTCTGGGTTTTTGTTTCTTCGCGACTGAAATCATAGACTTGCGCTATGGCTCAAATTCCACTTGCCGAACGTATGCGCCCACAAAACCTTGCCGACATTGCCGGGCAGGAAGCGATGCTTGGGCAGGGAAAAGCGCTTGCCAACACCCTAAAACAAGGGAAGCTACAGTCACTCTTGTTCTGGGGACCGCCTGGGGTAGGGAAGACAACGCTGGCCAGACTTATTGCCAGAGACTTAGATGCTCACTTTGTCATGCTTTCTGCGGTTAAAGCAGGGGTTAAAGATGTACGGGAAATTGCCGAAGAGGCAAAGAATAGGTTGCAGATTTCAGGTCAGAACACCATCTTGTTTTTAGATGAGATTCACCGCTTTAATAAGGCTCAGCAAGATCTGCTTTTGCCCTATGTTGAGGACGGAACCCTGTATCTTATTGGCGCTACCACAGAAAACCCATCTTTTGAAGTTAACTCGGCTTTGCGCTCGAGGATGCAACTTTACGTATTAAAGTCGCTGTCGGTCGAAGCTTTGGAGGAGATTCTTGAACGTGCCATCAAAGATCCCAGGGGCTTAAATAATGAGGTGGTCGTAGAACCAGAGGCACTTCGCGCGCTGGCTAACTGGGCTGATGGAGATGCTAGGCGAGCCCTGTCCGCGCTCGAGCTTGTTGCCAGTCAGGGAGATCGCCAGATTAGTTTGCCTGTCCTTGAAAAGGCTTTATCAGTTAAAAGTCTTGCCTTTGACAAAGGGGGAGAACATTTTTATAACCTGATGAGCGCGCTGCATAAATCTGTACGAGGGTCGCAACCAGATGCGGCGCTGTACTGGTTAGCACGTTTGCTGGGCGGTGGTGCAGAGCCTCTTTATGTAGCGCGGCGCATTGTGCGCATGGCCAGTGAAGATATAGGTCTTGCTGACCCAAATGCCCTGAGACTTGCGATTGCCGCTAAGGAAAGCGTTGATTTTTTGGGTCAGGGAGAAGGAGAGCTAGCTCTGGCTCAGGCGGTTGTTTATCTGGCACTTGCCCCAAAATCTAATGCGGTTTATCAGGCCTGGAAGAAGGCTCGAGCTGATGCTGAACGGTATTCTTCAGCAGAAGTTCCGCTGCATCTGCGTAATGCTCCAACAAGTATGATGCAATCCCTTGGCTATGGTAAGACTTACGCCTACTATTTTGATGACCCTTCAGGTAGTCTTGCGCAGCGCTATTTCCCTGAAACCATGGCAGAAGCTCGCTATTATGAAGCTCAGAGTGAAGGCTGGGATAGAAAAGTGGGCGACCGCTTAAATGAGCTCGAGGTTGCCCGAAAAGAAGCTCGGAAAAAACGCTAAAGGCTTTACCACGCTTATTTTCTTAGAGCAGTAAAGATGACAATGAGAAGTACCAGATAAAGTGAACCCAAAATCCACAGGCGGTATGGATACCA
This sequence comes from Trueperaceae bacterium, assembly GCA_020431825.1. Classification (GTDB taxonomy): domain Bacteria; phylum Deinococcota; class Deinococci; order Deinococcales; family Trueperaceae; genus JAHEBB01. Next base: position 25,292 of record JAGQHN010000045.1, read on the forward strand.
TGCCTGGCGTTTCATTTTTGAAACGGTATCTTGCCTCGGATAAACATCTTCGATCATTCTTATGCCTGTCATGGTAGGACTAATAGTTACTGACTGCGGTTCTGCCGCATGCTCACTCGGCAGCGAATAAGGTTTTGACTGCTTTTCCACCTGCTCAATTTCAAGAACAACAGCCGTTATATTGTCCGGACTGCCGCGACCATTGGCTTCGCTGATTAAGGTTTGTACAGCCTCTTCAAAACCATTTTGCATGACAATATCAAGAAGTTGCTCATCGGAGAGCAGCATGCTTATGCCATCACTGCAAAGTAAGAGTCTGTCGCCCGCCTGAACCTCAAAGTGAAAAATGTCCAGTTTTACCTCGGCTGATGAACCAAGCGCATTGGTAATGACATTGCGCAGTCGGTGCTTTTTTGCTTCCTGCTCACTTAATACGCCTTGTCTTACACGTTCTGCAACCCAACTATGATCGTAAGTAAGTTGCCGAATGCTGTTATCGCGAATAAGATAGGCCCTCGAGTCTCCCACATGACCAATAAGTCCCACCTGATCATCTATGAGTACTGTTGTTAAGGTCGTCCCCATTCCCTCATGATCTGGGTTGTCCTGAGCATAATCAAAAATTTCGATATTCGCAGCTTGGACGGCTTTGGCTAATGCGGTGGGTGGGTGATTTTTGCGCTTGAGTAATTCCCTGCGCAAAATCTCAATGGCTTTTTGACTGGCTACTTCACCTGTCTTATGACCGCCCATACCATCTGCCACGGCGGCCAAATAATAGCTATCGAGTTCGCCAACAAAGAATGAATCCTGATTAATGGCTCGTACGGCACCCGTTTCGCTAGCGCCACTAAAACGGACCTTGGTTTCACGTTGATCTTGCAAAACAGGCATTAGCCTATAGTTTAACGAAGTTTAGGCCTTCTTCGTATACTTGAAAATGCACATTTGACAGTTTCTGGTCGTAATTTGCAGGTTTAGGACGTCGTTTACTGACAATTTTGAAGATCTGGAGGGGAAATAAGGGTGGTGGTATCCTCCTGAAACTTGTGGTGGAATTATCCTGACAGTTAGCAAGTCTGGCGTTAACTTTAAAGTATCTGTCAAAATTATCCTTTCACTCGAACCATTTCCCTGACCATCTGTTTGCCTTGTACCCCTACCGAAGTAAGGAGTTAGCTTAGTTAAACCCCTTTCAGCATGGGTGCAAAACCTCTTAACGTTTTCATGAATAATGCACAGTAAACTCTTTGGTTTATTGAGCTAATGTCGTTGCCTTAAGCTTTTATACCCGGTCTGCTGCGGTAGACCGTGGTGACATCTGGAATTTTTGCCATAGTGTCTTTAATATGCTGGATTTCGGTGTGATCTCTGACATCAATGCGGAAATGAATACGTGCGGTGCTACTATCCTGAACATCGGCTGAGACGCGGCTAGCACTCTTGTTCATCTCGGCCAGGATGTGCAAGACATCTTTTAATAGGCCAGGTCGGTCAATGGCAATAACCTCAAAGTCAACAGGAAAAGCTTCATCGTGCGGGACATCCCAGCTCACATTGACAAAGCGCTCATGCTGAGTTTGCATAAGGTGTTTGACATTGGGACAGTCGATGCGGTGTACGCTAATTCCTCTGCCTCTGGTTATATAACCAATGATATCGTCGCCCCTTACGGGTGAGCAGCACTGTGCCAGATTAGCTGGCGCATCAATCCCATCAACAAAAATGCCATTTAGCCCCCTTTTTGGTTGTGCGGGCGTTTTACGCTGAGGACGCTGCTCCACCGTTTCTGGCGCTAAAAATTCAACGACTTGCCTTGGCATAAGCCGTTTGCTGTCAAGCGCGAGAAAGAGATCATCGGCAGTATCTGCGTGTAAAAGCTGTTGACTGACGGACTCGAGCTTATGCTTGGTCATATTGCTTGCAACGGGCAGATTTTTCCGTCTCAGGGCACGTTCTAACATGCGTTTGCCATTTTCAAGCTGTTCTTGCCTTTCTTGCTGCCTGAAATAATGGCGTATTTTTTGTTTGGCACTTCTTGTTACTGCCAGGTTGAGCCAGTCATTGCTTGGTCCATACTGGGTACTGCGGTTGGTCAAAATTTCGACCCGATCACCGGTTTGCAGGGCGTAGTTTAGAGGAACAATATTGCCATTCACCCGTGCCCCAATGCAGCGGTGACCCACCTGTGTGTGAACCTGATAGGCGAAATCTATGGGAGTTGAGCCTCGAGGTAAATTGAGCACATCTCCAGCTGGGGTAAACACCAAAACGCGCTCGGACAAGAGGTCAGACTTAACGGTTTCGACAAAAGCACCCGCACTATCAACTGATTCATTGACGTCAAGCAGTTGTTTCATCCACTCGAGCCGTTTTTCTATTTCGCGGGTGTCAACCAGGCCCTGCTTGTAAGCCCAGTGTGCTGCCACCCCATACTCAGCGACTTCGTGCATTCGCCGGGTGCGAATCTGGACTTCGATGGGTTGCCCTTGCAATCCAATAACGGTTGTGTGCAAAGACTGGTAGCCATTGGGCTTTGGTACGGCTACATAGTCCTTAAAGCGACCAGGAATGGGTGTCCATAAGCTATGAACGATGCCCAGCGCCCGGTAGCAAACAGCCTTTTCTTGCTCATCACTGATTTCCCCATTTTGCTCAGGTGTATCAATAATCGTACGAATGGCCATCAGGTCAAAAATCTGATCTATATTTTTATTGTCTCTGACCATCTTGCGGTGAATGCTGTAAAGATGCTTGCTGCGCCCATAGACCTCAAACTTCAAGCCTTCTTGCTTGAGCCTTTTTTCGAGCAGTTCAATAGCGCCATTTACATACGCCTGCCGCTCTGCATGGCGCAAACGGACCTGCCTTTGGAGTGCAGTGTAGCGTTCAGGCTCGAGGTAAGAAAAGCTCAGATCCTCGAGTTCATTTTGAATATGGCTGATGCCTAAACGGTGTGCCAGAGGTGCAAAGATTTCCAGCGTTTCTCTGGCTATTTTTTGTTGTTTGGCCTCGGGCATGAACTCGAGGGTGCGCATATTGTGCAAGCGGTCGGCAAGTTTGACCAGGATGATTCTGACATCATTGACCATGGCCAGTAACATTTGCCTCAGGTTTTCTGATTGCTCATCCTCGTAAACTCTGACGGTAAGCTTGCTTATTTTGGTTTCGCCTTCAACAATTTGCCGAACTCTGACCCCAAATTTTTCTTCGATTTCCTCAAAGCTAACTTCGGTGTCCTCTACCGTATCATGTAAGAGCCCTGCCATCAGGGCATCAGCATCAAGATGCATGTCGGCTAGTATTTCAGCCACAGCAACTACGTGATTTACAAAAGGTTCGCCCGAGCGGCGCTTGACGCCTTTATGGGCTTCATAAGCAAGATGATACGCCTCTGTCAGTTTAGCCAGATCGGCAGGCTCGAGGTAACTGACTTTTTGGGCTAGGCTGATGGGCAGGTCGGTCATAGACTGAGGCTCAAGTTTAGCATCCGGCAGGGTTAAAGAAAGCTTATCTGAGAGCATCGTTTAGGCCTTTCTGGTCCGGTATATGAGTAAATAGATTCCAATAAGGCTTAAAAGACCGTTGGATGACCAGACACCTAGCCAGACAGGAACCGTTCCTGCCTGTGCCAATAATTGCCCAACTGTAAACAGGACGTACCACACCAGCGTTACAATGAGAGATAAACCAAAGGCAACGCCACGGTTCGCCGCGTAAAGCAAGCTTAGTGGGACAGCAATTAAAAGCAAGCTCAGGTTGGCAAAGGGCTCGGCGATTTTCCGCTGGAACAGGACTTGTGCCTGTCGCCTTTCCGTTTCGCTTAAGCTAGCATTGCGTGAATCATCAAGGGCTTCAGAAATCGAGCGGCTATCTTCAAATCCGCCCTGGCTAAAGCGGGTAATCAGATCGTCATAAGACTCAGAAGTGGTAATGACCAGGCTATTGTCGGCGTTTGCAGGGTGATTATGATTAAGAATAAACGCTTTCAGGCGTTCGTCATTTGAGGGAAAGTCTTTATTGAGACTGGAAAAATCTACCACATCGAGCTGATAATCAAAAAGCTCGAGGCCATTTTCAACAAATCTTGCCCGTTCTGCAAAAATCACCGTTTGTTTTTGCCCATCCCAGGATTGTATGCGTACGTTATTTAGCTCGTCTGTTGCGCGGTCAGCTGAAGCGAAGTAGAGTTTATAACCACTCAGCGAAATATCTTGAGCGGCAAGTCGCCACAGGCCGCTACCACCTCCTGTGGTGAGTTGCCAGTACATGCTGCCTACCTTAGCGTTGGTCTCGGGTAGTACTCGCTCATTCATGACGAGTGCGGCAGCAGTGAGTAATGCCCCTATATAGACAAAAATCATCGATGCCCGGCGAAAAGAAATGCCACCTGCCTGTATGGCCTGAAGTTCATTGCTGGTAGCCATGCGGCCGAAAGTCAAAATGACCGATAGCACAAGTGCGATTGGCAATGTTTGCACAAGTGCAAAGGGCATTTGCAGGAGTAACCAGAGAAATAGTTTGGCTAGTGGCGTGCCCACTACCCACTGAAGTCTTGGCAAGGTAACGCTGATTACTGCCAGACTGCTATAGAGTAAAAGCCCAAAAAGCAAAGCACCAATAGCTTGACCGAATAAGTAGCGATCAAGTTTTTTCATCAGCTGCCTACCTTAACACTTTTGTCGCTAATCAATTCTTTTTTTAAACGCAATTGGGCAAGGAAAATAAAGTATAAGTTAGTCAAGCTAAAGCTCTTAAGGGTGTTCGTGACAGGTAAAGATAGATACTGATACCTGCTCAAAGCAAAAAAGTTAGTGCTGGAAGAACAGTTTCGTATTGATTGATCCTCACAGCTCCAAGACCCAAACCTTAATACTCTATTCAAAACGAACCCCAAAGCTAGTCGCAAATTGATTGTTGTACTGTTTGTAACCAACATCCAGAATGCCGCAGCAGGTCGTCCAGCTAAGGTTTAAACCATGTCCGCTAATTCGCGGCAATTCTCCACTGGTTAAACTGGGCATGATGTCCATAGCTATAAAAGGTCGCAGAGCAACATTTCCAAGACTAAGAGGAAAGCCACTGCTAAATTCCCAGGAATCTAGGCTCGAGTCACGCAAATCAAAGCGTAGCTTTGAACCAAGCTCGAGTTCTTCATACTCGAGGCGCAGTCCGGTATCAAGGTAGGCGTCGGTAAGGGCACTGTAGTTTGGGTTGAGAAGGCCTTCTAGGTGACTATCTAAATAGGGAGAAAGCGACCAGTTTGTGCTCTGGTATTTAAGCTGTGCCGTGAGTGCCAGGTCAGAAAAGGCCGTGAAGCCAGGAAGATCAGCCAGGAGATCATAGCTACTGCGGAAGCTGATCGACTCGCTCCACTCTGGTGAAAGGCGTTCTGCTGAGCTAAAGTTAAAACTTAAGGTATTTGAAGGACTTAACCTATCTATTTTGCTGCTAAAAGGTGAGCCACTATTGGTCCACTGACGATTGTAAGCGATTAATACGGAAGTCTTGGGACTGAGGTTTTTACGCCACTGAAGATTTAGATTTACGCCGTACTGCTGAACCGGGAAACTAGGATAGAAAATTTCCTGACCCTCGAGACTGCTACTAAGCTGACCCCAATCGCGGTTGTTCAGACTATACGAAAATTTCAATTTGCCACCGAGACGTGCAGAAGTTATGGGTGTGCTGAGGGTTTGACTCGAGGCAGCCGCAAACAGGGTAGAGCTAACCGAAGCTGAGGGTAAATTCAGATCTTTTAAAGAGTAGTTGGCAAGGAGTGACAAACTGGCATCATGGCTAAAGTCTTGCTCGAGCCAGTGCCTGTTAAGCATTGAAAAATCAGCCTTGAGCCAGGGTAAAAGTTCCTGGCGGTAAGAAAAATCAGCTTGCGGTCCAAAGATATTGTTGCCAATTGTAAAGCTTAGATTTTCTGAGGCGTAATTGGCTAAGAAAGAATTTCTTAGCGGATACTCGCTGTCAAGGCCAAAAATGCCAAACTCGAGGCTAAAATTTTTGTCTATGGCAAGTTTGGGTACGAGCACACCCAAGCCAGTCCCCCGGATATTATTGGCACTATCATCTTCGCTGTAGTCAATAGTGATAGGAAACTGGAACTGCGCAAAAGTGTCTCTTGAGAAAGTCCGATTGCCAAGCTCAAAATCTAAAGTGCCTATTTTTAAGTGACCATTGCTAACGCTGAGCGTTTCAGAAGTATAGCTAAACCCAATTTCATCTGCTTCTATGACATAGAGGGCGTCAGTGTCACAGGTACAGGTTGTGGCAACGGCATCTTGCAAGATAAGGGTGTCCTGATTAAGGGTAGCTGTTTCACCTAAAACTCTCAGGGCTTTTGTTTTGGCTTCCACCGCTTTAAAGCTGATGTCGCCTGTCGATATTTCAAAGCGCGCTTCCGCAGCAGAACCAGCAAGTTCCTGGCCCTTCAGGTTTAAGTCATAGAGAATTAAGGTATCGCTATAGGCCTCGAGTTTTAGGGCCTGTACTTCCCAGTCAAAAACCTGTGCGTCTATTCCATCGGCTTGCATCAGGAAAGAACCATCGTCTTTAAAAAACACTGAAATCTCTGAGGATTCGACTTGCCAGCCGTCCTGGGCAATGAGGCACACCCCGTTAAAGAGGGTAAGTAGCGTGTTGTCGTTTTTAGAATTTACATCTTGAAAATAAACAATGCCCAGGCTGTCTAAAGAAAGTTCAAATGCACCTTCGGTATCTTTACAGCTAAGTGCAAAGACTGGGGTACTCAGTGCTAAATAGGCTAGAAGAAAAAAGATGCGCACGTTTTAAGGGTTTAAATAAGGGCCTAAACTTTCTAAAAGTCCCTGATCAATAACGCTCGAGGCCTGGTAGTTCACTGTGCCATCGCCATTGTCAATGGGACTGAGTTGCAGGTTTTTGTCACTGCTTTCCTGTTTGAGTACCAGAGGGCCGTTCACATAGGAAAAAGGGCTCAGGATAAGTCCAAAGCCTGTTTTTAAATTGATAACCAAAGAACTCGAGCTAAAATTGGGGTCATCACTTTGAACATTACCGCTTAGTTTGGCGATATCCGGTCCAAGATGAATGATGATACTGTCGGCGGTCACAACGAGATTCTTATAGTTTAAAGTTACCGCTTCTGCCCTTAAGGTTTGTTCTGGAATAGTAATAAGCATATGAGGGCTTTGCAAAGAACCAAATTCGCCCTGCACATCAGCACCCATAGCCTCTATATAAGTACCTTCCTGATAGGTAATATTTGTTCCGGTCAGGCTTAGTTTGGCGGTTTCATCTATGATTTTTCCGCCATCAGGCAGATAGGTTGTATTGGTAGCGATATCAAAAGTTTGCTGACCCGCACTTTCAACAGTGAGGGCTGCAAAGCTCTGTGCCCCTGCAAGGCTAAATGGCAATAAAATAAGCACCAGGTTTGCCATATATTTTTTGAACTGGCAAAGCGAAAAATGTGTCTTCATTACTCTGATATCCTTTGTAGTTGGGTTTTAGATCTTTCTGGTACAAGGCAATAATAAAGCTCGAGGGGCACAAACTTCATTGGCTAAGTTTACGTGCCCCTCATATGAAAATCCTGTGGGATAATTCATCAGAGCTTTAAGGTGTTAGGGTGTATGTAAATAAGTTTGAAAACGGCTTTCTTGCCAGCAACTCAAGGGCAGACTCGAGCCTGGTGGCAAAAATCTTTTCGACCAGCTCATCGACACTCTGATAGTCATTGCCATATAAAAAGTTAGGGCCAAGCGACATGAGTCTTCCGTAAGGTGTCTCAGCTCTTAGCGTAAGGCTCGTTGCCAGCTTACGCTGCGCTCTTTCCCATTCTTCTGCTAGCAAACCATTTGTCTCAACATCAAGTAGAGTATCTATGAAAATACGCGTTACCTCAGCGAGTCGCTCGGGTTCTGCCGATAAATACCCCTGATACACCCCTAAACCATCGTTGCTATCATGGTAAAAGTAGGCGTTATCTACCAGCCCCTTATCTAATAAAGCCCAGTAAAGTCGGCTGCCACTGCTATCGCCAATGCAGTTGGACAATAAGAAAGCAGCGTAACGCGCTTCATCTTGAGCGCTTAAGCCAGGGGCATAAAAAGCAACGTGAGCGCGCTTGAGTTTCTCATCCTGCCTGGTCATTTCGCCCAGGCTAGGTTTAAAACCAGGAAAACGTCGTTCGGTGACTTGAGCTTTCCATGATTGACTTAATTCATTGACCAGATTAAGCATTGCCTGCCAGTCATAATTACCTGAGAGGCTTAGAACCATGTTATTTGGAGCATAACGTTTATCAAAGTAGGCCTGCATTTGCTCACGACTTAATGCTGAAATGCTCTCGTTGCTGCCTAAAACAGAATTTCCAAGAGGGTGATGATCAAAAAACTGGGCATTGCCAAGCTCAAAAACTTTGAAATTAGGCCGATCCTCATACATGGCGATTTCTTCCAGGATAACTTTTTTCTCCATGTCAAAATCGCTTTGCCTCAAGACGGGCCGCATCATATCCGTTAGGAGCTCGAGCATTGCTTCGCCCCGTTCAGCGACTACGGTTGCGTGGTAAACCGTGCGTTCCTCATTGGTATAGGCGTTGTTATTGGCTCCAAGCTCATCAAATTCCCGGTTGATATCTTCGGCACTGCGTTTGTCAGAGCCTTTAAAAAGCATATGCTCTAAAAAGTGAGACACCCCTGCAAGTTCGGGTGTTTCATCCCTCGAGCCCGTATTGACAAAGTAGCCAGCGGCAAAACTTTGAGCATGAGGATTGTGCTCACCAATAATGGTTAGGCCATTGTCCAGAACTGTTTTTTGAAAGCTGATGCTCATACGAGTACCTCATCCAGGCGTTTGGGGCCCAGACTCAAAATAGAAAATTCAGGTTTTTTCTGATGGGCCAGAAAGTCATTGACTTTACTGAGCTCTAGGGCCAGCAGGTCGGCTTTAATATCATCCATATTTCGGGGCTTTCCAAGTAAAAATATATCTCTTGCAAGCGAGGCGGCCCTGGCACCGCTTGATTCACCCTGCATAACAAGTTGTGAAAGTAATCCAGTTCGTGCGCGCTCGAGTTCTTCCTGACTTATGCCCTGAGCAATTTTACCTAATTCTGCCAGCAGAACATCCAGCGTTTCATTGGCTCTTTCTGGGGTTGTACCCGCGTACGCCAGCGTATAGCCAAAATCCTTTAGGCTGCGGCTAACGGCAACGACAGAATAGACAAGTCCGCGTTTTTCCCTGACTTCAGAAAATAACCTTGCGCCCATTCCACCACTGAGTACGCTTAAGGCAACAGCATTTTCATACCAGCCCTCCTGATTAGGGGCAACACTTTCATAGGCCACTCCTATCTGAGTCTGCATGCTGTTTTCTAAGATATGCTCTTGTTCCCCCTTGTTTATACTGACCTTGGGCAGCGCTGGCTCTGGTCCCTGCCAGTCACCAAAGAGCGTGTTTACGGTTTCGCTGACTTCATCCCAGCTTAGGCCGCCAGCCACGCTGAAAATTGCTCCCTTAGGACTGAGGCGCTGGGCGTAGCTCTGGCGCAACAGCTCGGCGCTGAGATTGAGTAAGCCCTCCTCGGTGCCATAGCTGCTATTGCCGTGGCTCGAGGCAAAATAGCGCAAACTCAAGGTTTCAAAGAGCTGCTGGGTCGGATTATCAGCTAAAGAGGCCAATTCTTGCAGAGCCAGATTTTGGGCAGATAGAAACTCTTCATCACTCAACCTTGGGCTGATAAACATATCTTTATAAAGGGCTAAAGCGTCCTTAAAGCTGCTTTTTAAAAGTGAGCCTGAAAAAGTGCAATATTCTTTACCAGAGCCGCCGCCGCGCCTCAGGCCGAGCCTGTCAAGCTCATCGCTAAAGGCCCTCGAGTCTAGGCTTTGGGTACCGCGGTACAGCCAGTCATAAAGCACCGTTGCGCTCCCCTCATAGGTCTTGGGATCGGCGGCAGCGCCAAAGGGAAATAGAAAAGTGAAACTTGCCGAAGGTAGCCAGGGCATGGCTTCATGCACCACATGCAGGCCGTTTGGCAAGGTTTGAAACGAAATAGAACTATCACGAGTCATAACGAGAAGTATAGCGGTCAGCTAATGCAGCAGGTGTAATGTTTGGTTCATCCTAAACTTCTATGAATAATGGGTTGGCGATTAGCTTACGAAGCGTTGCTACTTTGATTTATCACTGATTAGGAGCTGGAGTTGCTTAAGATTGCGGTCGGACTGCTCATTAAAAATCTCTTTGTCTAGATGGTGAAACTTTTCAAAATGAGCCAGGGCTTTTTGATATTCTCCTAAGCTTTTATAGGTTTCGGCAATCTCCTTATGGCAAAGACTTTGCTCGAGTTTCATATTTATTTTGCGACTCAAACTTAGTGCCGACTCGAGATGGCTTAATGCTTTTGAAGTGTCCTTTAATGCTAAATGACATTTTCCAAGCAATTTATTGGCATAAAGCTCGATCTCAGTTGCGCCAATCTGGTGGGCGAGTTTTTGCGAGTGTTGCAAATATCTAAGTGCGCGACTCGCCTGCCCTGCTTCCAGTAATATCTCGCCAA
>JAGQHN010000046.1 GCA_020431825.1 Trueperaceae bacterium
GAGCAAGTGGCAAAATCGCAGGGCAGCTTTTACCTGCCTTTCGCGAACGCTACGAGCTAAAACTCCTTGACATTAAAACTACCAATCGTGAAGGCAAAGAAGTCGCAGACATTGAGATTGTAGATTTACTCGAGAAAAACCGTGATAGTTACCGCCAGCATTTTAAAGGTGTGGACGCGGTTGTACATATTGGCTTTATTGGCAATGCCAATACCAGCGATCAGCACAACCCCGAAACACGCTTCTGGAATGAATATGCCAATATTCAGATGGCCTACAACATTTACCAGACTTCCTTAGAAGAAGGTGTGAGACGTGTCGTTGTTGCCAGTTCCAACCATGCAGCAGACTATTATGAACCACTTATCTTAGATGGCAAGATGGACTATGTCGACCCCAATGAGCGCGCCCTTTCCGATAATTACTATGGTTGGGCCAAGGAATGTTATGAGCACTTAGGTTTTGTTTTTGCTACCGGCAAACAGGCCAGGACATCCTTTGGTTTTGGCGTGGGGCACGACCAAAATCAGCAGCTCGAGAACATCCAAATTCGTATAGGTGGCCCCCGCGAAACCGATATCAGTAACTGCAAGCTTGGCGACCTGCGCTGTATGCGGCGCGCCCTGGCCGTATACATAAGCGAGCGCGACATGCAGCAGCTTTTTATTAAAAGCATAGAAACGGAAAACATCCGCGATGAACACGGCATTCCTTTTCAAATTTTTTACGGTATCAGTGGCAATAGTCAAGCCTTCTGGAGCATCGTTAACGCACGAAAAATCATTGATTATCAGCCTGAAGACAATAGTGAAATTCGTTTTGCCGACGTTATAGCCCAGCATATAAATGCTGCCGTCAAGTAGTAGGATTCAATAATAGTTGTGTTCCTATTCCTTGTTGATTCGCTAAAGGGGAGTTAAATGTTTCAAGGTATTTGGTGGGTTCCAGAATATGAAAATCAAAAACTGTCCGGCATCTTAACTTTTGAGGACAACAGAATTCGACTGAGATTGATAGGGCAGTTTTTTGATAGAGATATTGGGGAAGATTTACAACGCATTGAAGTCATTCATGGTGTAACCTACGGTAGTAAAGACTCTGAAAAACCTCACCAAGAAGTCGCAGGAAGATTTATTATCCTACAAAACTGCTTACAAGTTAACCACAACTTTTCGTTTGGCAATAGCAGTTTATATGATTCTTTACCTACAAATACCTTCTCCACATTGAATGCTTTTGTGTTCCCCAACTCAAATTTTGTTAAAGACACAAGTTTGAATTTTCATAAAGTCAAAATCCAATTTAGCCATCTGCCAGATTTTGCAGTTGTTGGAGCAAATCCTATAACAATTAAAAGAGAGTTTGACAGCAACGAATATCTGAACAGCCTTAAAACAGAGTTCAAATTCCAAGTTTTTCCATCAGCAAAAATAAAAGATATAAATTTAGAATTTGAACAAGGTTTAAAAACCTCTGGTGACCGCAAACGCGAGTTCGCGATTAAACCAAGTATTTCATTTAAACTTTCCTCTAATGTGCCATTGTCCTTGGATGATTGGCAATCTAATTTCATTACACCTTTGCAGCACTTTTTAACCTTAGCGACAACAGAGGTTAACTATGTAACTAAACTGGAAGTTTTTAATGATAGTAATGTTGAATCTATAGAAATTGAGAAGGGTAATACTATATTTCAAGAAATACCTATTGACGTTATCAATGAAGAGACTCTTGAATATGGAAATAAAACCTTCAACCAAGCCGTGTTTCAACTTTTCACATTAAAAGACATTGTCGATCGTTTCAGCCGAGTCATGCCTGACTGGTATAAACTCTATGAAAAACATAGAGTAGTTCAAAATTTATTATTCGGGGTGCTTTTTTCAAAACGAATTTATATTGAAGATCGGTTTTTAAATTTAGCGAGGGCCTTAGAGGTTTATCACAGAACAAAATATCCGAGAGGCATTATGCCTACTGAGGATTTTAAGAAACTAAGAGATTCGATTATAAGTCAGGTAAAAACTGAACAACAAAAATGGTTGAAAGAAAAATTAGCTTGGGCAAATGAGCTTAGTTTAAATGAACGACTCCAAGGACTGCTAAAAGATTTAGCAGATTTGGAGTTAAGCAATACCTTGAATATCGATGAGGAAAAGATCGGTAAAAGAATTAAAGACTCAAGAAATCAGTTAACTCATTACAGTTCTCGCTCAAAATCCGTATCCCCCTCTGAATTAACTTGGCTTTCATATCTCATGGAGTATCTTCTCCAAGCACTTTTACTGAAAGAAATTGGGTTTTCAGCAACAAGAATAAAAAATGGTAGTAATTTTGACTTTCGTATGGAAAAGATCAAAAATGCATTAAGCCAACCCAAAACTAGCCAACATTAATGACGAAATTATTCCTAGACAATACCTACAAACCCAAGCTCTCAAACATTAAGAAAGGACTCAAAAAATATCACAGCTTTAGTTGGCATTACATTTACATCCCTAAGTTAAGTATAGGTCACACTTTAGTTAATTCATTAAGAAAGTTTTAAATCATGATGATGTTTGCAGATGAGTCTCGAGGCCGACCTTTTTCCAAAGACCCCGCCGTTGTTGAGTTTGAAGGTCAGTACCTTATGTACTATTCCCTGCCACCTTACGGGGATGGTCGAGAAGCTGATGGCTGGCGCATTGGGATTGCCTCGAGCCCTAACCTTGATGACTGGCAGAAAATAGGCGAGTTGCCCCCCCTAAGCCCCTGCGATAAGAACGGCCTCTGTGCACCAGGAGCCGTTGTGCTTGATGGTAAAGTCCACCTTTTTTACCAGACTTACGGCAATGGGCCTAAGGATGCGATTTGTCACGCGACTTCTGAAGATGGCATTCACTTTCTGCCAAACAGCAGTAATCCCATTTTTTCACCAACAGGCGACTGGACCTCTGGTCGTGCTATCGATGCCGACGTCATTGTTCATGAAGAAAAATTGTTCCTCTACTTTTCCACTCGAGACCCTGATATGCGCATTCAGATGCCCGGCGTTGCCACGGCTCTGCTGGCTTCTGGCTTTCAGAAGTCAGACTGGACTCAGCAAGGAGATGGCCCACTCCTTTACCCTGAACTTCCCTGGGAAGGCGAGTGCATTGAGGCCTCAGCCCTCTGCAAACATAATGGCAAGCTCTACATGTTTTATGGCGGTGCCTATAACAATAAGCCGCAGCAGATTGGCTGTGCAGTCAGTGAAGATGGGCTTAGCTGGAAACGCGTTGCGGACAAGCCAATAGTGCCAAATGGCAAGGTGGGTGACTGGAATAGCAGTGAATCGGGTCATCCTTTTGTGCTCGAGGCATCTGACGGGCGCTACCACCTCTTTTTTCAGGGAAATAATGACAACGGCAAAACCTGGTATCTCTCAAGGAAAGAAATCTTCTGGGATGACAACGTGCCTTATGTCCGTTAATTTCCTAACAAACTAAGTTTTAGGAAACCTATGCAAACCTTATATTTTGAGAAAATCAGCCAGTTTGATCGCCCTGCCGAGCCGGTAAGCGTCAGTATTCCCTTTGCCAAGGGTCGTTTAAGGACAGCCGAAAGCTTTTGCCTTCTGGATGGGGATACTCCCCTGTGTAGTCAAAACCGTGTTTTGTCGAAGTGGGAAGATGGCAGTATCAAATGGCTACTGGTGCATTTTCAGGTAGATTTACCCGGCAACCGCGACAAAACCCTGCGCTTTGTTCTTGATAAGAGGGCGGTTCTTGATAAGAGGGCACCTCAAGCCAGTACAAATTTGAGCCTTAAAGAAACTGGTAACGGCATTTTTGTAGATACAGGCGTATTGTCTTTCGTCATTCCAGATAGGGGTTTTCTCCCGATTAAAGACGCTGCACTGGCAGGTCAAAAGCTCTGGGATTCTGCACTGTTTTCTGGGTTTAGCTTTGCATTTGAGGGTGGGCAGCTTAGCACCGCAGATAGTTCGGTAAGCCTCGAGCTAGAGGAAGCTGGCCCCTTACGTGCTGTTATTTTGGTACACGGCAAACATCTTACCCAGAACAGTCAGGCTTATCTGGATTTTCATGGACGCATTACCGCCTATGCAGGTAAGCCCTACCTTGAGCTTGAGTATCAGTTTATCCATAAGGAAGATACAGCAGAGTTAAGGCTCGAGTCCATGGCATTAGGCTTTTCTCCCAAAACTCAAAGCACCCCTCGCCTGGCTCTGGGCGAAGGCTACTACCGCACGCAAATTAAAGAAAGTGATACTGAGTTAAGCCAAACCCTGTCAAACCAAACCCTGTTAAGCCAAACCCTTACGGCTGAAACGCTGCTCTATCAGGCCAATGAGCATTTTATTGACTCGTTTTATGGTGACTTCTGGGCAGACTGGCGCAATGAATCTGGCGGACTCACCCTGTCTATACATCAGGCACATCAGCAGTTTCCCAAGGGCCTCGAGCTTTCTCAGGCTGGTATAACCTGCTGGCTTTACCCCGAAGCTTGTGAGCCTGCACGTCTGCTTCAGGGCATGGCCAAAACCCACCGCCTTCAGCTACATTTTCATGCTCCTGACACGCCTCTTGCTGAGCTCAGCACGCGCAGCCTTCAGTTCCAACTGCCTGATAGACCTTCGCTGAGCCGGGAATACTGGGCCGCCAATAATCCCTGGCTCGAGTCCTTCTTTCCTGCAACGCTGCCCAAACGCCTCTTAACTTATTTTCACGCTCTGCATGATGGTCGCCCTAAAGCGCACGGCATGCTGCACTTTGGTGACGCTCCTGATTCTCACTACACCAATCAGGGTCGCGGCAGCGGTGAAACCGTCTGGGTTAATAATGAATACGACCACCCACATGCAGCCACCTTGCTTTATGGCCTCAGTGGTCAGCGCCGCATGCTCGACTCGGCGCTGGTAAGTGCACGCCACTGGCTAGATGTTGATGTCTGCCACTACAGCCCTGACCCGCTGATTCATGAGGGCCTCAAAATACACACGGCTTACCACGGAACAGGGGGCGTGACCCCTTCGCATGAATGGGTCGAGGGCTTTCTTGACTACTACGCCTTGACCGGACGCAAAGAAGCACTCGAGGTCGTAAGCAAAATTGGTGACAACATCATGCGGCACATGGCCAGACCCGAAATGCGCAGTTTTGGCTCAGCCTCGGTGCGTGAAGGCGGCTGGGCCCTTAGAGCTATGGTAGGTCTCTACCTGGGAACCTCAGACGAAAAGTGGAAAACCGAAGCCAAACGGCTGCTCGAGCTGTTTTTAGGCTGGTATGACAGCTACGGCGCGCTGCTTGCGCCCTATACCAGCCACAGCATGCCTCGAGTCCCCTTTATGATTGCCCTGACCACCAATTCCTTTGCACGCTATTTGCTGATAGAAGAGGATGAACGCGTTAAAAACCTCATTGTAGAAACGGTGGATGATTTGCTCGAGCACTGCCTTGGACCCGATGGCCTCTTTTTTTACAAGGAACTCCCTTCACTGCAACGCTCCGCACCAACACCCCATGCACTCGAGGCTTTAACCCACGCCTACCGCATCACAGGGAAAAAATCCTACCTTGAAATTGCAACACGGCAATTTGCTGCGCTCATGCAGCGACCTCTGGAAACCGCAGGCGGGGGCAAATATCTGGACACCAGTGGCGCAGTCATTCAGGGCCAAGGCGGCGGACGCATCTTTGCCGATAAATACAGCTCGATTTTGCTTTTTGCAAGTGAAGCCGCGCCACTAGGCTTACTGGATTGGTATGAGTATCCTTTCTGAGTAATGGAACGCTAGCTATTCTCCTTCAAGTGCTTTATAAGCGCTTCCATAAAAGCTTCTGGTTTTTCAATTTGCGGAGAGTGTCCACAGTTTTCAAAAACCAGCTCCTGATACTGTCCACCCTTTGCCTGATACGTTTCCAGAACATAGCGCGTCTGCCCTACCATAGGCTGCGGTGGCATGACTTCTTCACCGGGCCAACCAGGGACGGCACCGAGCTTGCCAAGCGTGCCAAAATCAAACATGGACATATCACTGACAATCTGATCATCTGCACCCCGTACCCACAAGATGCTGGGTTTAGCGGCCAGATTTAAGAATTTGTCCACGGTATCCCCGACGTATTTGGGCGATAGGGCATTGGCGGGGCCATACTTTCCAGGGGCAACATTGGGCCAGTTTTCTGAGGGGGCCATATCTCCGGGGTAGCGTTCCGGTCCGACCTTTTCACTCATCACGGATGACAGCAGGGCTTCTTCCCTCGCAGGAATAAAGGGGGGCTTCCAGTAGAAGGCATTCATCACGACTCGAGGCGAAGCCTGATTATCACTCGAGCGGTCTCCCGCAGCCATGAGTTTGGGAAATTCGGGGTTGACTGCGCCACCCCCTGAACCGGCAAAGTCAGCGTAAGCAGGGGTTCCTTTTTCATCGGTAGTACCGCCAAAACCAAAAGGCGAACCAGGAGCAAGCAGGGTAACTGAAAGAATGTTTTCACTGTCAGCATTTATCAGGCTGTACAGCAAAGACCCACCCAGAGAGTGCCCTGCAACATGGTAGCGGCTAATGCCAAGCGCAGCTTTTAACTCGAGCAAGTCCTCAACCCAATCGCCAAACCCTCTGGTAGCATCTACAATCAGATCTTCGGTATCACCGTAACCCCGCAAATCAGGCGCGATACCCTGAAACGCTTCAGGCAGAGCAAGCATGCTCTCTTCCCAGAAGGTACTGGACGACGCATTGCCATGAATAAAAAGTACCGGAATAGCATCTTCTTTGCCAGAACGGAGCACGTGCTGTCTAAGCCTCGAGGTTTGCACAAAGCTTGAGCGTATACCTTCTAATGTTGGAATACTTGCCATAATCATGTCTCCTTAAGACCAATTCACCGTTCAGAGCTTACAGACAAACTTGACAAGCCAAACTTTCATCTGTTATTTTTCTGACACCTGAATCAGTCGTCATGTTTGTTTGCAACAAGTTTGACATATTTTTTTAAAGGAGGCAAATGGCCAGTCCCTCTAAAGCCAAACTGCCAAAACCAGTAACCAAACGTGGTGAAGCTACGCGCCGTAAAATTCTGGACGCAGCTGAGCTCGAGTTTGGCGAAAAAGGCTTTATGGCGGCGAGCGTCTCCTCTATTACAGCGCGAGCAGGCGTAGGTCAGGGAACGTTTTATCTTTATTTTCCCAGCAAGGAAACGGTACTCAGCGAGCTGGTGCGCTATATGGGCCGGGAATTAAGGCACACCTTAACCGATGCTGTTAAAGGTCTGGAGCGGCGCAGTGACATTGAAAAAACGGGGATTGAAGCATTTTTGGCCTTTGCCAAAAAGCATAAAAATCTCTACCGTATTGTCATGGAGTCCCAGTTTGTCGATGTAGCGGTTTATCAGGACTACTATCAAAGTCTGGCAAGTGCCTACGCCAGAGGCCTGGAGCAGGCGCAGGAAAAAGAGCAGGTTCGCCCTGGCAACGCCGAAGCCAAAGCCTGGGCACTCATGGGTGTTACCCACTTTTTAGGTCTCCGCTACGCCATCTGGCAGGACAAAACACCACCTCAGGAGGTTATGGACAGCACGCTGGACTTTATCTTTAACGGCCTGGTGACCGAGTCATGATTGGCATAAAGAACATTGGCATTTATTTGCCCAGTGAACGCCTGTCAGCCGAGCAGATTGCTGAGCAAAGTGGCCTGCCTCTTTGGGTGGTGACAGAGAAACTTGGCATTCGGCAAAAACCCGTCCCGGGGTCAGATGACCACCCAACGCAGATGGCGGTCTGGGCCGCGCAAGAAGCCCTAAACAAAGCCAAATTAAAAGCAGATGACATCGATGTCGTTATCTCAATGACTGAGGAGTACAAGGAGTACCCAGTCTGGACAGCGGGCATAAAACTGGCCTATGACCTGGGTGCCAATAATGCCTATGCCTACGATATAGGTCAAAAATGTGGCACTGGAGTGCTGGCTCTCAAGCAGGCCAAAGACCTGCTTAAAGCCGATGACAGCGTTACTACCGTTTTGGTAGCGGGTGGCTACCGCAATGGTGACCTGATTGATTTTAAAGACCCCAATGTGCGCTTTATGTACAACCTTGGAAGTGGCGGCGCGGCAGCCCTTGTGACTCGAGACGCAAGCCACGAACTGTTAGCCTCGCACATTATCACCGATGGTAGCTTCTCACAGGATGTGCTGGTGCCCGTCGGCGGCACCAAAGAACCGCTAAACCCAGATAATCTATCCCAGTTTCGTCTGCAGGTACGCGACCCTGCCGGTATGAAAGAAAGGCTCGAGCAGCATTCACTTGACAATTTTTTGCAGGTCGTTAAAGCGGCCGTGCAAAAATCTGGCTTTACCCTGGCAGATATTGCTTATCTGGCAATGCTCCACGTTAAACCCAGCGCTCACCATTATCTGCTTGACAAGCTGGGGCTTTCAGAAGAGCAATCCATTTATTTGGCGGACTACGGTCACCTGGGTCAAATTGACCAGCTCTTAAGCCTGAAACTTGCCAGTGAGCAGGGCCGTCTAAAAGAAAATGATCTGGTCGTGCTGGTCGCTGCCGGAGTCGGCTATGTCTGGAACGCCCTTTGTCTAAGGTGGGGTAAAGATGATCTTTGATATTGCGAAAAAGCGCGCCGACCTTAGCCCCAGGCAGCCTGCCCTTTTCTGGCGAAACCGCTGGTACAGCTACAGCGAATTAAACGAGCGCGCCGAGGCACTGGCTGCCTCTTTAGCAGCCAAAGGCATCAAAAAAGGCGACCGTGTTTCGATTCTGGCATTTAACCATGTTGCCCACCTTGACCTGATACTGGCAACCGCAAAGCTTGGTTTTATCTATACGCCATTTAACTACCGTTTATCCAAAGCAGAACAGGAGCACATGGCTGCTTACCTCGAGCCCAGCTTGTGTTTTTTTGATAGCCATGCGGCAGCCACGATACCTCAGTCACTCGAGCGCATCGCTTTAGAGGACTATGAGGACTGGCTCGAGCCCCCAGGAAATGTGCCTGACCCGGGCCTGAGCCCCGAAGATATTCAGATGATTTTACCCACAGGGGGTACGACTGGCTTGCCCAAGGGCGCTATGCAACCTTACCGACAGGGCTTTTACAATGCTGTGAATACCGTTCTGTCATGGGGTTTGGAGCAAAGCGATTGCACCATTCAGTCAACGCCTTGCTTTCATGCCTCGGTAAACGCCTTTGTGGTACCCCTATTTCACCTGGGGGCTCGAGTCGTTCTTCAGGAAAGCTTTAGCCCTTCAAGCTATCTGCGACTTGTCGAAACACATCGGGCAACGTTGCTCTTTCTGGTGCCCACCATGTACAAAATGCTGACGGATGAGCCTGGCTTTAGCACGTCCGATTTCTCGAGTGTGCGCTGGGCAATTTCCGGCGGCGCGCCCTGTCCTGAACCTGTTAGAGAGGCTTTTGCCCAGAAAAAAGTGGCTTTTAAGCAGGGCTATGGTTTGACTGAGGCAGGTGTAAATTGCTTTACTATTGCACTCGAAGAAGCAGAAGCGCGGCCTGATTCGGTGGGCAAACCGGTGCTTTATACAGAAGCTTGTCTAAAAGATGAAGCGGGTAGCACCCTTAGACAAGGGGAAATTGGCGAACTGTGCCTAAAAGGTGAGCATATTTTTACTGGCTATTATCAGCGGGAGGAAGCGACTCGAGCCGTTCTAAGAGACGGCTGGCTAGCAACCGGAGATTTAGCCAGACAGGACGAAGAAGGCTTTTACTACATTGTCGGACGTAAAAAGGATATGTTTATTTCTGGTGGAGAAAACATCTACCCCATCGAAATTGAAAACCTCCTCTATGACCATGAAGCCGTTTCTGAGTGCTCCGTTTTGGGCATTCCCGATGAGCACTGGGGCGAGGTGGGTCTTGCCTGCATTGTCTTAAAGCCTGAAGCAAGCACAAGCAGTGAGGCCCTTAAAAGCTATTTATCAGACCATCTGGCGCGTTACAAAGTCCCCAAGCATTTCGTTTTTCACACATTCCTACCCAAAAGTGGCACGGGCAAAATCTTGAAAACAGCCCTCAAAGACGCCTTTTTAGCAGAACCCCAGGCAAATGCCCAGATTCATCCTGAAACCTGACTTAGTCACCCGGCTCTTAGCGGTTCAAAACAGTATTTTAAGGAGGTATTCATCAGGCAATCAAGCAGGTATTCAAACTTTAAACCCAGTTCCTATGGAGGAAAAATGAAAAAAGCAGCGATTCTTTTGGCAAGTTTAATTTTAAGTATCAGCCTTGCTCAGGTCAAAATTGGCATTCTGAGCCCTTTAACGGGGGGCGCAGCAGGCACAGGGCAGGCGCAAAAAGCCGGCTTTGAGCTGGCCCTCGAAGAAATCAATGCCGCCGGTGGTGTACTCGGCGAACCCCTAGAAATCCTTATTGAAGATACTCAGGCCAACTCTGACGTTGCCCTGGCGGCCTTTGAAAAACTCATGACCGAGGATGAGGTTGAGTTTATTGGTGGAGGCTTCTCGAGTGGCGTCACGCTAGGTCTTATTGAATCTTTTAAAACCTTTCAACCGGTTGTTAGCTGGATTGGTGGCGCTGTTTCGGGCGTAGGTATCGACGGCTTTGACGGCATTGAAGAACTTGTTGGCGAAGAGCCCTGGTTTTTCCATGTACACCCCTGGGATTACCAGAACACCGCTGCCGCCAACGCCTTTGTTGCCTCGACCGGGGTTGGCTCAGTCGCCTTACTTCACGAAGACTCAGCCTTTGGTGGTCCTGGCGCTGCCACCTCAGAGCGGGTCATTGAAGAGCAGGGCATTGATGTTGTTTTAAATGAAGCTTTCAAATCAACGCTTACGGGTGGCACGGGCGATTTTAGAGCCGCTATCAGTAAAGCTGCCGCCAGCAATGCTGACTTGCTCTACTGGATTGGCTATGACAGTGATGTTGTGCCCATGACTTCCCAAATTAGAGAGCTGAACTTTACTCCAAACTATATTTTTGGTACACCTCCCGGCTGGCCCAGTGATTACACCGAAGCCCCTGAAGCTGAGTGTGTGGCTGGTCTGATTGGTTTCTTGCCCAGTCTGCCGACACCAGAAGCCAAAGCTTTTGCCGATGCCTATGAAGCCATGCACGGCGCAGCTCCAGATAACTACGCTGCAGCGCTTGCCTATGCTCAGCTCTGGTCCTATGCCGATGCGATAAATGCCGCTGGCAGTACCGATCAGGCTGCTGTTATTGAGCAGCTCGAGTCCCTCAGCTTTAAAAGCCCTATGGGCGAGTGGTCTTTTGGTCAATCTGAAATCAGCCCGCATCAGGGCTTTGGCTCAGAGATGTGGCTGGTCTTCCAGTACCAAAATGGCGTAAGGGAAATCGTCTGGCCCGAGGACAAGGCAACGGCTCCTCTCGCTTCTTGTAACTAAGTCTTTGGGGGATGTTAAGCATCCCCCATTCTTTTTATGGATTTAACGCTTTTACTCCAGGGTATTCTTTCCGGCATACTGGCTTCCGGGCTATATGCGCTGGTCTCGGTTGGTCTGGCACTGGCAATTGGGGTTATTGGCATTGTCAACTTTGCTCACGGCGAATTCTTTATGGTCGGTGCTTTTTTGGCCTATCAGCTGTTTATAAGTTTTGGTTTTGACCCTGTTCTTTCCTTATTTTTTGTGGCACCTGCTCTCTTTATTCTGGGTGCCCTTATTTACCGCTCGAGCATTCAATTTGTCCTGAAAGCACCCGAGCTTAATCAGATGCTACTCACCTTTGGCATTGGCATCATCCTGCAAAATCTGGCCCTGGTCATCTGGGGCGGTGATCCCAGAAGCATCAGCAATGTGCCCTACCGCTCCATTGGCTATCAGGTGGGTGGTGTGAGTATAGGGCTGGTACCCCTGGCAAGCTTTCTTATTTCCATTTTTATTGTTGCTGGGCTTTATTTTGTCCTGCTTAAAACGCCACTGGGCCGAGCTATGCGCGCAGTGGCGCAAAACCGCACTGGTGCGAGTCTTGTTGGACTCGAGGTTAACCGCATCTATCTGCTAGCTTTTGCCCTGTCCGCTGCACTGGCAGGTTTAGGCGGCGTAATGATTGCCGTGATTCAATCGCCTACTCCTGTAGTTGGCTTTGCCTTTACCTTGAAGGCTTTTGCCATTGTGGTCCTGGCAGGCTTAGGCAATATTCGCGGCATTTTAGGCGCTTCGCTGCTGGTTGCGCTGGCGGAATCTCTGGTGGCAACCCTCGTACCTGATGGTGACTCTTTAAGAAATGCCGTCTTTTTTGCCATTATCTTTGTGGTGCTTATCGTGCGCAGCCGGAGGCAAGCATGAAGCTTCGCATGAATTTGGTTCTTCTCGCACTGGCTGCCGTTTTATTATTTTTCCTGCCTGACCTTCTTAAACTCTTTTTTGATAAAGCCTCGGTGAGCTATTTGTCGCTCCTTATTAATGCTACAAGCCTTGCTATTCTGGCCTTGTCCTGGGATATCCTGGCGCGCACCGGACAACTGTCGCTGGCGCATGCGGCCTTTTTTGGTGCTGGCGCTTACAGCACCGCCATTCTGGTTAAACAAACCGATGTTTCTCTCTGGCTGGGTTTGCCCTTAGCTGCGCTAAGCGCAGTTCTTTTGGCCCTGCTGCTCGGTTCGGTAACCTTGCAGCTCAGAGGTATTTACTTTGCTATTGCCACGCTGTCGTTTGCCGAAGTGCTTAAAGCTGTGATCCAAAAACTACCCTCGAGCCTTGCTGGGGGCGCCGCCGGAATCAATGTCGAACCCCTGTTCAGACCCCAGTTTATCGCTGGCGAAATGGAGCGTTGGGAAATTGCCTTTTTACGCAATGAATCCTATTTTTTACTTTATGCTGGCCTGCTTCTGGCAACGATTGTCTTAAGTTTGCTGATAGAAAGCTCGAGCCTCAGCTACGCCTTTAGTGCGATTCGCACCAACGAAGAAGTTGCCGCAGTTATGGGCGTGAAGGCAGCGCGCTTTAAACTTCTGGCTTTTGTGCTCTCGAGTATGCCAGTAGGTATTCTGGGAGCTATTCAGGCACACCGTATTGGCTCGGTCAGCCCCGATGAAACGTTTAATGTTGGCACCACCGTACTGGCGCTGGTCACCCCTATTTTTGGTGGACTCTACACCAGCCTTGGCCCTATTTTGGGAGCGTTGGGCTTAGCCAGCATCGAAGAATTTCTGCGAAGAACCTTTAGCGAAGGCTATTTGATTGGCTATGGTATCGTTCTGGTTTTGTCCATTTTGTTTATGCCTAAAGGCATTATGGGCTTACTTCGCAGCCTAAGAAAAGCTCAAAGGGAAAGTTTATGAGCTTACTAAAGGTCAGCCGTTTGAGCAAACAATTTGGCGGTCTTAACGCGGTGCAAAACCTGAGTTTCAGTGTTGAGGAGGGGATGATTTTTGCCATTATTGGGCCCAACGGAGCAGGTAAAACCACGACTTTAAATATGCTCTCGGGTCTCTTAACCCCGACCTCTGGCACCATCGCCTTAAACGGTCAGGACATTACGCAGTTAACTGCGGCTGCCCGGTGCCACCTGGGTTTAGGCCGCGCCTTTCAGGTGGTACAACCCTTCCCGGAAATGACCGTTGAGGAAAATGTCATGGTGGGTGCGCTTTTTGGAGCAAGACAGAGTAAACAGCTAGCACTTAACCAAACCCATGCGGTACTCGAGCAAACTGGCCTTTTAAGACTCAAAGATACTTCTGCCGATGACCTCACTCTGCTTCAGGAGAAGCGACTCGAGATTGCGAGAGCCCTGGCGACTCACCCCAGCCTTTTGCTGCTCGATGAAGTTATGGCAGGCTTAAGACCCAAGGAAGCCCAGGAGGCTGTCGAGCTGATTAAAACTGTGAATACTTCAGGTGTAACCATTATCTTTATTGAACATGTAATGCCCGTCGTACGCGATCTGGCTGACCAAGTGCTGGTCATGGATTACGGTACCCCCATTGCTGAAGGCAGCTATCATGAGGTAACCCAAAACCCGCAGGTTATTCAGGCTTATCTGGGTACAGATGAGGACGCAGCATGAAGGCGCTCGAGGTCAAAAATCTTAGTGCCTTTTATGGCAAAATACAGGTACTCTGGGACGTTAGTTTTGAGGTGGAAGAGGGCGAATTTGTCACCATTATCGGGGCAAATGGTGCCGGTAAAACCACCCTGCTGAAGAGCATCTCTGGCTTAATTTCTAATAAAAAAGGCACCGTTACCGCTTTTGGCAAATCCATAGAGCAGCTGAGTGCCGCCAAAATTGTGCGCTCGCACATAGGTCATGTCCCTGAAGGTAGGCAGCTTTTTCACCTGATGACGGTACTCGAGAATTTAGAGAGCGGTGCTGACTACCTGCCTCATGCCAAGCGAGAAGCTGCCAAAACCAAGGCCTATGTTTACAGCCTCTTTCCTCGCCTCAAAGAACGCGAAAAACAACTTGCCGGAACGCTTTCGGGTGGTGAAAGGCAAATGCTCGCTATAGGCCGCGCCCTTATGACTAAGCCAAAACTTTTGCTGGTTGATGAACCCAGTCTGGGTTTGGCTCCGGCCCTTACGAAAACAGTCTTTCAGGCACTCAAAACCATCAATCAGGAGGGCGTAACCATCGTTTTGGTAGAGCAAAATGTGCTTCAGTCACTTAAAGCGGCTCAAAGGGCCTATGTTCTGGAAAATGGAGAAGTGGTTAAGTCTGCCGAGGCCAGCAGCCTTTTAAATGACCCAGAGATACAGGCCGCTTATTTAGCCATCTAAGTTACCTGCTTCTTTCTCTGCCACCCTTATAACGACATTACCCTGTTTATGTCCTGTATCAACGTAACGGTGTGCCTCGACAATTTGTTCAAGGGAATAGCACCTGTCAATGAGGGCGGTAAGTTTACCAGCCTCAATCAATTCTCTTAAAAAGACCAGGTCTTCTTTTCGCTCAACGGCCTGGCCTGCCAGAACTTTTTTACTGCTAAATAGCGAGGTGGTTAGCATTTGACCAAACTCTTTTAATCCTCCGGCGACAGCAAGGTACTTACCCTTGGACTCGAGTGAACTCTTGACTTTTTCAAAAGATGACTTACCTACCACGTCCATGATGAAATCGTAGCGTTTTCCCTCCTGGGTGAAATCTACTTTTGTATAGTCAATAACTCTATCAGCGCCAATTTCTTTTACTCGCTCGAGATTGCGAGTGCTGCACACTCCGGTAACGGTCGCACCAAATGCCTTAGCCAGTTGAACTGCATAGGAACCAACACCCCCAGAAGCACCAAGGATAAGCACACTTTGCCCAGCCTGAACACGTGCCTTATCCCTCAAAAAGTAGAGAGCAGTATGCGCACCAAAAGGTACAGCCGCAGCCTGTTCATAGGTCATGTTTACTGGTTTCTGGGTCACCACCCCATCTTCAGGCAGACAAATATAGTCAGCATAGGAACCAAAGACCGTACCTGGCATACCGTATACCTCATCGCCTGCTTTAAACTCCAGAACAGAATTTCCTACAGCTTCCACTTGCCCAGAAAATTCGGTGCCCAAAACCCTTTTTTTAGGTTTATTGTAACCAAGCATCAGACGCCCAACTGGCTTAAGACCCGGAGGAGCAAATACGAAGTCTCGAGCATTGACATCGCCGGTAGTTACGCTTGTTGCATGAACTCTGATCAGGATTTCATTATCTTTGGGGCTAGGTTTCGCTAATTCGGTAAGTTGCAGAACCTCTGGGGGTCCATACTTATCATAGACAACAGCTTTCATCTTTATTCTCCCGATATTTTTCAAGGATAGCGAAAAAGCGGCGCATCAGCATCCACCTTTTGCAGGAGTGTGTTTAAGCTCGAGCCGTTTCCCAGCGACAGTGCTAACTACCTGTCAATCCTAAAGAAGTTAAGCGTCAGGATGATACCACCACCCTGACAGATAGCCCGATTACCCCTCCCTTCTCCAAAATAGTATGTCCCACTATGCTTCTCGTATTATTTCTGTCTGCTCTATATCACTACCAGCGTCAAACCATCAGCGTCTTTCTGGGCCCCTTCACCCCGATATAATCCAGGCTTTTTGCACTCTCTTTGAGTTCACATCAGATAAGGTGAAAACTCAGACAATCTGGTTCTTTTGGGCATTCTGCAAAAAATAAGGGATAATACCCTGTTATGACTAAACCCCTCGAGCTTCACATTAACGGTCAAACAAGAAGCGTCCTGTCGGACCCGGAAACTCCGGTGATTTATATACTGCGCAATGAACTGGGGCTGGTTGGCACCAAACAAGGCTGCTCTTTAGGTCAGTGTGGGGCCTGCACCATTCTGGTAGAGGGCAAGGCAGAACGCGCCTGCACTACAGCAGCAGAAAGTTTGCAAGGAAAGTGCATCACAACGATTGAAGGGCTCGAGCCAAGCTTTATTAAGGATGCTTTTATAGTAGAACAGGCTGCGCAATGTGGTTACTGCATCCCTGGCATTATTATGACAGCAGCAGCGCTAGTGAATGAAAACCCGGTAGCTTCGCGAGAAGACATTAGAGCTGCCCTCAAAGAAAACCTCTGCCGCTGCGGCACTCATAGCCGAATCTTAAAAGCCATTGAAATGGCCCTGCAAACGAAGCTGGAAAGGCAAAGTCATGCCTGAAACCTTACCTGCTGTTCTTCAAACCTTTCCTTTACTGAAATCATGGCTGCGTATCAATGCTGATAACACGCTCAGTATGTTTCCGGGCAAGGTTGAGCTGGGTCAGGGCATACGAACTGCGCTCGCTCAGATTGTCGCCGAAGAGCTCGAGCTACCCCTTAGCAGCATTCGGATCCCCGAAGTCAGCACGGAACATTCTCCAGATGAAGGTTACACCGCAGGCAGCGCCTCACTCGAGCAAAGCGGACTTGCCCTGAGACTGGCGGCCGCCCAGCTGCGTGAAAGCCTCAAAGAAGCAGCGGCGCTGAGATATGAAACAGACACCGCCAATATACAGCTAAAAGACGGCAAGCTCTGGCAGCAGGGTAAGCTGCTTGGCAGCTACGGAGAGGTCAAAGACTGGCTCGAACCCAATCAGACCATCACAGGAAGGGTAAAACCCAAGGACTGTAACAGCTACACGCTTATTGGTCAGGCTAAGCCCAGGTCAGATATCCCAGCAAAGGTAAAAGGCGAAGCCAGCTTTCTTCATGATTTACAATTCCCGGCGATGGTGCATGGTCGGGTAATGCGACCTTCTCAGTACGGAGCACGTCTGAAATCACTTGATACCAGAGAACTCGAGCTTCCTGGATTAATAAAGCTCGAGCGCAAGGGAAACTTTGTTGGCATCATCGCCAAAGAAGAATTTCAGGCGGTAAAAGCACTGGAAAAACTGGCTCAGCGCGCCACCTGGGAAACAAATCCCTTACCTAATTTCACCATGCTTCACAACCATCTGCAAACCTTAGCTACCGAAGAGTTAACCGTCCGCGAAGGAAAACCGGAACAACACTTTAAGATGGCAAAAACACGGCTCGAGGCCAGCTATACCCTGCCCTATCAGGCACATGCCTCGGTCGCCCCGTCTTGCGCTATAGCCCTGCTTGACAATGAGCAGTTAACGGTCTGGACCCACAGTCAGGGCATTTACCCCTTGAGGCGAGAACTCGCCAAACTTCTCAATTGGCCTGAGGAAAAACTAACGCTTATTCACAAGGATGGTCCGGGTTGTTACGGTCACAACGGTGCCGATGATGTCGCAGCCGATGCCGCCCTTTTAGCGCTTACCCTTCCAGGCAAGGCGGTAAGGGTCTTATGGAGCCTCGAGCAAGAACTGCAAAACGAACCTTACACCCCAGCTATGCTGCTAAATCTCAAAGCAGGGCTGGACGAGGGTGGCAAGATTAATGCCTGGGAATTTACCGGCTTAACCGATAGCCATGTCGGGCGACCGGGAGGCCAGGGAGATAGACTTAGAGCAGGCTGGGAAATTGCTAATGCTCCTTATAAAGCAAAATGGTCTGGGCCATCGGAAGGTGGCTACCGCAATGCCGAGACACTCTACCGCCTGGGGGAGGCTCGAGTTCGTACCCGGTTTTATCAGGGACCCTTGAGAGTTTCAGCCCTGCGCACCCTTGGCGCCTTTGCCAATACCTTTGCCAACGAATCCTTTATCGATGAACTTGCCTACGCAACCCAGACTGACCCGGTAGCCTTTCGCCTGAACCATCTGGAGGATGAGCGCGCCAAAGCAGTTATTCGCCTGGCTGCCAAACGGGCTAACTGGCAAACCCGCACGCAGGCAAGTGGAAAGGGTCAGGGTATAGCCTTTGCACGGTACAAAAATGCCAAGGCTTATGTTGCTCAGGTTGTCGAACTAAGCCTCAACGCTGAAACGGCAGAAATAAGCATAGAACTCGTCACGACAGTTTGTGACGCCGGACAAATCATTAATCCTGATGGGTTAAAAAACCAGCTCGAGGGCGGCACCCTTCAGGGCATCAGCCGCACGCTCTTTGAGGAAATTAAGCTTGACTGGGATGGCGGCGGCATGCATGACTGGGATAGCTATTCGGTTATTGGCTTTAAGGACATTCCTGAAATTGAAACCTTTCTTATTTCTGAGCCAGACTCTCCCATTCTCGGCGCAGGCGAAGCTTCTACCCCACCTATGGGCGCAGCCATTGCCAACGCCCTGTTTGACGCCTCTGGCATAAGAATGCGTGATCTACCCCTTAGCCCCACACGCATAAGACAACGCCTAGCCAACATGACCGATGAAGAATTAGTAAAGGTCATCCTTAGCTAACCCTATGTGCACCCCAATACTGCTAGCCACCATTCACTAGCCACTATTCACTAGCTCCTAACCTGCACAGACTCAGAGAAGCTGCACTATGGCCTCAGGCATACGCCACAACCTGATTTCCAGGGGCTATCCCCTCAAGATACCTGTATCGGCCCTCTCTTCTTGGGCTTACAGGCTTACCATTCAGCAGCACACTTTTTTCACTTTTATCTACCTCGAGCCCAATCGTCGCGGTTGTACCAGAAGGAATAGAAAGTGTAAGGACATGCTGTCCATCGCTTGCCTCGAGCGCTACCCAAACTGGCCCCTTCGGGGTTGGAACTTTTCCAGAAATGCGCTCGAGTGACCCTGGCTGGGGTTGAATGAGCATCTTGTTAAAGCCCGGCTCGAGTGGCCTAACGCCTAGCACAAAACGCGGGATTATATTGGCAGGAACAGCGCCCCAGGCATGATTCCAATCAAGATTATTTTTATATTTCCAGTCCCAGGCCTCTAAGGTTATGGTTGAACCAAGCTCGAGCATATGCCACCAGCTCCGGTCATGGGTCGCGGTCATAAGCTCCAGGGCGTAGTCAGCTTCATCATTCAGATACAGGGCTTCAAGAAGATACTGCGTGCCATAAACACTGCAAGCCATACCCCGAGATTTGACAAAGTCAATGACCGAAGCTTGCTGTTCAGAGGGCACAAGCCCAAAGGCAAGGGCCGTCATATTGCTGTGTAAGGACGCGTGATTTGAACCCTCGCCATCTATATAGCTACCTATTGCCTCATCAAAAAGTACGCGATTAAAGCTCGTTTTGACCAGCTCAGCCTGTTGGGCAAAGCGCTGCCGGTCTTTTGTTTTTCCTAAAACGTCGGCAATCTTTTCCATCAGGGTTAGCGCATGATAGTGAAAAGCGTTTACTACCGTGTTAATGGGCAGCATTTCATGGTTGTCACGCTCACCTTGCCCGCCTTCGGTAAAGGAACCAGGAGGCCAGTCAACCAGGTCTCTAAGACCGTGATCATAAATATAATTGGGATGATAGAGGTTAAGGCTTTCTTCAAAGGCCCTGGTACATTTTTCTGACTCTGTACTTATAAGCCCGTCTTCTCTGGCAAGGTCAATCAGCGTCTTGGTGCAGAGGAGATCATAAAAAGCCTCGAGCGACACCGTTTCAGCTGTATACATATAATCAGCCCAGGCCATCATGACGGAGTGCAGTTGCCACTCCGTAGGCCAGGTCGGGTTTTGCAGCAGGTATTCATGGCTATAGCGTGCAAAATCATATTCATGATCAAGCCCGTAGTGACAAAGCTGATTGATATAGGCGTCTCCCTCATACGGGATGCGCTCACGGTCACCATCTATGTAAACCCCGCAAAAGGTCGTGGCTTTAATGCTGTATTTACAGAGTTCCCAAACGGCATTGAGCACCTTATCTGAAGACTCAAAAGCGGCAGCTTCATCATCAAAAGGATAAAAAACAGCTAGCTGCCTGACGGCACTGGCATCAATCCCTTCGGCATTTTCAATTTCAGCATAGCGAAAAGGATAGACTTCACCAATGTCTGCTGGCATTTTGATGCCCATTGGCCCGGTATTGCGCTCGTCTTGAGGGATAGTGATACGGGTAAAATCCTGAGTTGCGTCAGGCTCTTGCTCTATACAGATGTAACGAATGGTACCTGCTGGCTTTTTTTCTATTCGCCCGGTACTATTTAACTGCTCACCAAGATGAACTCGCAGCTTCTCAGTCTTTTCTTTTTTAGGAATAAGCAAAGTGCCAAAGGCAGCTTTACCAAAGTCAAGGAACAAACTACCCTCTTCAAGAACTACACTTTTGACGGCAGCAATTTCAGTTTGTTGTAGTGCTTGGGTTTTAACTGTGTATTTGTATGACATTGCTTGAAGTCTATCAGCAAATATAAAAGAAGCGCCAAACTAGTCTAGCTTTAACTCAGTAACCAGCTTGCAAACCTTGGCTAAATACTTTCTCTTCGGCAACCTAATACCGATTTCATTTAATTCCTTGCATTCAACAAGGAATTAAATGCGAGTAGAACGAGAAGAATCAAACTAAGTAATGTTTGTTTCATTAGGGATATTATCGGAATCCATATAAAATAAAAGAAAGCTTTCTATAGACTTAAGCCTCGAGTTTGGCATCAACATGAATTTTGAGCCCTGTCTCTACTGGCGTATCTGGCACGTAAACTCCAGCTTTCTGAGCAGCCTCAGTTGAGTAAACTCGGTGTGAGCAAAACTGCAAGCGCGCAGGTTCGCGTGCCAGCAAGTCAGAAATCATGACCTCTTCGACCTCGAGTTCAACCCCCAAATGCTCAGCAATAATTTCATAGTAGCGCCATGAAGGTATGATATCTGGCCCTGGCGCATTAAAAATCTGCCCATAACTCGAGGGTTTTCCAGCACAGTCAAGAATCATCCGCGCCAAATCTTCTGAAAAAACCGGCATCTGCAAAAAGTGACCACCGCCCACCAGCCGTAACGGTTTCCCAGCTTTCAAGTGCTCGAGTAAGTCTGGGTTGCGGCTATGCTCGGGCAAACAACCCAGCTCTGAGCCAGGACCATAAATATGACCGGGTCGCAAAATCGTCCAGTTAAGACTTTGTCCTTTTGTCAAAAAAACTTCTTCAGCCTTACGCTTATTTTGTCCATAGGGCAATTTGGTGAACTGCTCAAATGCCTCAGAAACTGGAAAAGGCCGAGGATGCTCCTGATAAACCGAGTCGGTAGAGACAAAAATAAGATGATCGGTTAGACCCGAAAACACCTCGATATCTTGCTCGGCATCTTCTGGCGTAAAACAAATACAATCGGCAAGCATGTCCCAGTGTTCGCCCACGTTTTGAAGCGTTGAAGAAAACGCTGCTCTATCTTTGCGGTCAACCAGAATGGGTTTAACCCCTTCTGGCAAAGCTCGCTGCCCTCTGGTTAGCACCGAAACGTCATGTCCCTGGGACAGGGCAAGCCTTGCCAAGGTGCCACTTAAAAACCCGCTACCGCCTAGTATTAAAAGCTTCATGGCTTAGTTTAACCCTTAAGAAAGTCGGGCTAAGTTTTTGACTCGAGCCTCAAATCACATGCTTAAATTATTAAGGTAGCTGGTGATATCATCCCGAATGATTATGGGTGACATTAGAGAATGCTTGTCCGGCGCAGTTTTAACTGGTCACCAAAACTATCCCACCCGTTGCACTAAGCCACTATCTTAAGGAATAGTGATTACCTGGACCCTACTCATTAATTATGCACAAGCACCCTTATTTCCAGCTTTATCTGCATAGTAATGCCGAACTCGAGTCTCTTTTACACGACAAGATCGTTGAGCGCTCGAGCCTGCACGAGTGGCCACTATCAAGCGTTGAGCTGTTAAAAACAGCACCTGGGCAGCGCTGGGTTTATAAGTCACAGACTAGGCCAAGTGTAGAAGCTAAGTTTTATGAAAATGCAAGTTCACCCATCTTGTTAAGCTGCACTCGCATAGAGAGCCCTTTGCCTGGACACAGCCACTTGCTGCTCC
Organism: Trueperaceae bacterium; assembly: GCA_020431825.1. Taxonomy (GTDB): domain Bacteria; phylum Deinococcota; class Deinococci; order Deinococcales; family Trueperaceae; genus JAHEBB01. Next base: position 22,238 of record JAGQHN010000046.1, read on the forward strand.
CCTATTTTGCGGCGCCGCAGCTCGAAGCCAAGCAGCTAACGGTTCAAGAAGTTCTTAGCCTCGGTCAAGAGCTACACTCTGAGATTTCAGCTATTCAGGGGGATTTGCCCGTTTATCTGGATATTGGCACTGCCGAACGCTGGCATGAACAGCTTGCTACCTTACTTAAAGAACTCGAGTATTTAAGAAGCAGAGAGATTTTTCAGTTTCTTAGCCTCGAGGACATCCGCAAGCTAGACAAACTTGGTCAGTCGCAAGAGATTCTCAGCACCTTTGACAGCCCTGCTTACCTGCACGGTGATCTCAGCGGAAAGAATGTTTTTGTGTCAGGAGAAAACTTCAAAGTCATAGACTGGCAGCGACCCCTGCGTGGTCCAATTGATTTAGACCGTGCCATTTTACTCACTTCTTTGGGGTTCAATCCAGCAAACCTGCTCAACCCGGGAATCATAAAACTGATGCTTTTTTTGCACATTCGCTGGCTTAGTGAGTGTGCACTGCGCTGGTTTCCCGAGGGTAGCAAGCACTATGACCAGCAAATCAAAGAACTATGCCAAAAGCTTAAGTAGAGCTTATTACTAAACCGGACAGTAAATTTCCTATAGGATATATACTATGAAAAAATATGCCCTGGTAGGAACCGGAAGTCGCGCTGGCATGTTCGTCAATGCCATTACCAAAACCTTTAAAGAACATGCCGAGCTGGTCGCTTTTTGTGACCTGAGCCAGACGCGCATGAACTGGTACAACAAACAGCTCATAGATAATGGCTTTGACGCTCTGCCCACCTATGCGGCAGACGAATTTGACAAAATGATTACCGCAACAAAACCAGACACTGTCATTGTCACCACCATGGACGCTACTCACCATAAGTACATTATCCGCGCTATGGAACTGGGTTGCGACGCCATCAGTGAAAAGCCCATGACCACCGATGAGACCAAAGCCAAAGAGATTTTTGAGGCTATTGAACGCACTGGAAAATCCTTACGGGTCACCTTTAACTACCGCTACGCCCCCGCCTACACCAAACTTCGTGAAGTCATTATGGACGGTGATATTGGTCGACCGCTAAGCGTCAATTTTATGTGGTTACTCGACACCAGTCATGGTGCCGACTACTTCAGGCGCTGGCACCGCGAAAAGCAAAACTCGGGTGGGCTTTTTGTTCATAAGGCAACCCATCACTTTGACCTCATTAACTGGTGGATTGCTTCCTACCCAAAAGAAGTTTTTGCCATGGGTGATCTGCTCTTTTATGGTAAAGACAATGCCGAGACCAGAGGCGAGCATTATGACTATCAGCGTTATACCGGCGTAGACGCAGCCAAAGACGACCCCTTTGCCCTTTTCCTGGATAAAAATGCCGCCATGAAAGGGCTCTATCTGGACGCCGAAGAAGAAACAGGCTATCTGCGTGACCGCAATGTCTTTGGTGACCCCATCACCATTGAAGATGTTATGAATGTGACTGCCCGCTATAACAATGGCGCACTTTTATCTTATAACCTTGTGGCCTTTAGTCCCTGGGAAGGCATGAAAGTTGCCATTACGGGTGATAAAGGTCGTGTGGAACTCGAGGTCATTGAAAACGTTGAACACTTAAAGACCGATAAAGAGCGAGATGTCACAGCCAGCAAAGGTTCTTTTAAACAAACAACGCTCAAAGTCTTCCCCATGTTTAAAGCCCCTTATGATGTAGAAATTCCGATGGCGGCTGGCGGTCACGGTGGCGCTGACCCGGTCATGCTCGAGCAGATTTTTCACCCTAGCCCACCCCATGACAAATTTAACCGCGCCGCCTCACACGTTGACGGGGCAGCCTCTATCCTTTTAGGCATTGCTGCCAATAAATCACTGGAAACCAAAGCGATGATTCAAGTTGACGACCTGTTAAAACTCTAACGTGTCACGTATTCAGCCCTACCACCAGAATCCGTTTTACTGGGAGTATGAAGGCAAACCGGTCATGCTCCTGGGAGGCAGTATCGAAGATAATCTGTTTCAGATTGAGGGGCTCGAGGCTCACCTGGACACGCTGGTGGGGGCAGGCGGAAACTATGTCCGCTGTACCATGTCCAGCCGTGACCCGGGCGATGTCTGGCCCTTTGAGCAAAACCATGACACCGGGCTTTATGACCTTGATCAGCCAGGAAAAACTTACTGGCAGAAATTTGCGCAGTTCCTCGAGGCTTGCGCTAAGCGGAAAATCATTCTCCAGATTGAGGTCTGGGACCGCTTTGATTTTGCTCGTGAGCCCTGGCAGGCTAACCCTTTTAACCCCAAGAATAATCTGAATTACAGCAGCAAAAGTTCTGGACTACCCGAACGCATTGATACGCACCCAGGGCAAAAGGAAAACCCGTTTTTTCGCACGGCACCTGAGCAGGAAGACAACGAAGAGGTACGCAAATACCAGCATGTCTTTGTTGATAAATTGCTCGAGCTTTCTCTGCCTTATGGCAATGTTCTGTACTGCATAGACAATGAAACCAATGAATCTCCCCTGTGGAGTGCCTACTGGGCAGGTTATCTCAAACTATTGGCAGAGCAGCAAGGCGTGACTATTCAGGTGACTGAAATGTGGGATGCCTGGGACTTGAGTGACCCTGAGCATAGTGCCACATTTGACCATCCAGAGCTTTACAGCTTTGTTGATATCTCGCAAAACAATCATCAGGTTGGCCTCGAGCACTGGCTTAACCCGCTTAAGGTCAGGGAACGCTTAAAAGTTCACCCCAGACCTATGAATAGTGTCAAAATTTATGGTGCCAATAGCGGACGCTACGGTACCAACCGGGACGCACAGGAACGATTCTGGCGTGCTGTTTTAGCAGGCTTTGCTTCGGTACGCTTTCACCGTCCCCCTTCGGGTTTGGGTCTAAGCGACGTCGCTCAGCGTCACATAAAATCTATGCGCCTGCTACTTGACAGGTTTGACCTGTTTAGAGCTGAACCCGCCCTTGCGCTTTTACATAACCGTAGCCGCAACGAAGCCTACGCTAGCGCTGGACCAGATGACACTTATGCTGTCTTTTTTCCAGATGGCGGTGAGGTGAGTTTAGAAGTCAAACATCCTGAGCATGTTTATGGACTCGAGTGGCTGGATATAGGCTCGAGTACCTGGGTTAGTTCAGAACAAACCTTTGAAAGTTCCGGGCAGATACAGCTCAAAACACCCAGAGAGGATGGCTACTGGGCAGTTTTGGTCAAGCCAAGCTTTTTGTGAAGGAATCAGCATGGGCCTTACAAAGACGAGCGTTATTCTGGGGTAGGTTTAAGTGGTTAACGATTGGTCTAGTCCTATTCAAGAAGGCAGAACCCGAGCAATGATTAATTCTAGTTGAGCTTTGCCAAAGCCGTTAGACACAGGCATTACGCGCTTTGTGTCTTTTTTTCGCCTATTTAACCTGAATTCCATAGATTGGATTTAGTGTGAGCAGAGAAACCAAAAAAAGAGCCAACTTTGTACGATTCCTAAGCTATGTTAAACCCTATGTCTGGTTTATCGTCCTGGCGTCCATTGGTGGCATTATCAAATTTACCATTCCCCTGATTATTCCTCAAATCACCAAGTATCTGCTTGACGACGTCTTTTTAAACAGCAAGTATGCTACCGCCCAGCAATTAAACATTCTTTTTAGAACAATTGGGCTTATGGCACTGGGCTACGTCTTCATCTGGGCACCTGCCACCTATGCCCGCAGTTATTTTGCAGGCGTTGCTGGCTATAAGGCTGTTTTTGATTTACGGCAGAAGCTCTATGAACATATCTTGCGTATGTCCGCCTCGTTCTTTGACCGTCACCGCTCTGGCTCTATTGTTTCCAGACTTATTAGCGACGTTGCCCTGATGCAAAACTTAGTCGGTAACGCTTTAACCAACGTCTGGATGGACTCTGCTGCAATCGTCGTCGTGCTCTTTTTTCTTTTCCGTATCAATGTCAGTATAACGCTGGTTGCCCTGGCGACCTTCCCTATTTACATTATTGTTTTTAGACGCTTTCAAGGTAAAATTCGCGCAGCTACTCATGAAATCCAAGAGGGCACTTCCCAGCTTGCCGGCAATGCCCAGGAAAAGATCTCCGGCAGTCATGTGGTTCACGCCTTTAACCAGGAGCGCCGCGAAGGTCGCTATTTCAAACGCGACTCCGGCGAGCTCCTGACGGCAACCGTTCGCCTCTTAAATTTTAGAGGAGCCAATGCTGCGCTGACCGGCATTTTGACGCAAGGTGCACCTCTTCTTGTTTTGCTGTACGGGGGTTATCTGGTTATTAATGGTCATTTGACAATTGGCGAATTGGTTGCGGTTAATCTTTATTTAAGCCCCCTTTATTTGCCACTCGAGCGCTTTTCAGAACTTAATGTCATCCTGTCTAACTCACTGGCTGCCCTAGACCGTGTGTTTGAAGTCATGGATGAAAACCCGGACATTCAAGATGCACCTGAGGCCACTGATTTACAAAATGCCAAAGGTCGCGTGCGCTTTGAACATGTTCATTTTAGTTATAGTCAGGAAGATGACAGTCCTCTTGCTGTTCTTCGTGACATCAACTTTACAGTAGAGCCCGGGCAAAAAGTGGCGCTGGTTGGCCCCAGTGGTTCGGGAAAAAGCTCGCTGATTAGCCTCATTCCAAGGTTTTATGATGTCACCGAAGGCAGTATACAGGTAGATGGTCAGGACGTACGCAATCTCAAAGTTAAGTCCTTACGCTCACATATCAGCATTGTGCTGCAAACACCCGTTCTCTTTTCTGGTTCCGTAAGACAAAACATTCTTTACGGCAAACCCAGCGCTTCCGAAGAAGAACTGATTGCCGCCGCTAAAGCCGCCAATGCCTATGATTTTATTGAGAATTTACCCAAGGGCTTTGACAGCGAGGTGGGCGAAGGGGGCGGTTTCTTATCAGGTGGACAGCGCCAGCGCGTTACCATTGCCAGAGCTTTCTTAAAAGATCCTCAGATTTTGATTCTTGATGAAGCAACCTCGGCACTAGATAGCGCTTCAGAGAAACTCATTCAAGGTGCCTTAGAAAAACTGATGGAAAACCGCACCACCTTTATTGTGGCGCACCGCCTTTCTACCATCATCAATGCCGACATGATTCTGGTCATGCGTGAAGGGCGCATTGTCGATGCCGGAACCCATAGCCAGCTCTTAAAACGCGAAGGGCTCTATCAAGATTTGTACCGTAATCTTGCCTGAAAAAGGTTGAGTAAATAGGCTAAACTAAGTAAATCTGAATATTAAAACTCTAGGAGGGTTATGAAAATAGGCGTTTTTACTGTAATGCTGCCGGATTTGACACCGGAAGAAGCTGCTGCTGAGTTAAAGACAAGTGGCTATGATGGGGTGGAATGGCGCGTTACCACCGTTCCTGAAGCCCGCAAAAATGAAGCTCCCAGCTTCTGGGGAAATAACTACTGCACGCTTGAACCTACGCAAGAAGATGCAAAGAGGGCAAAAGCTCTTTCTGAAAAGTACGGGCTCGAGCAACCCGGCATAGGTACGTACATTTCTCTGGGCGACATGGACGCGGTCAAGGCAGCCAGAGATTTTTGCCAGACCGCAGGCATAGGGCAATTTCGGGTAGGTTTTAATAATTTTGAAGGGGCTTACCTTGAGCACTTCAACAAGGCAGAAAAGTTTTTAGCCGAGGTACTCGAGCTGTTAAAAGGTACAGGCATAAAAGCCATGATCGAAATTCATCACCGGACCATTGTGCCAAGTGCTGGTCTTATGCACCGCCTCATTTCTCAGTTTGACCCTGCAAGTGTCAGCGTTATTTATGACCCGGGCAACATGGCCTATGAAGGCTTTGAAGACTACCGCATGGGCATAGAACTGCTTGGCCCCTATATGACCCACGTTCACCTGAAAAATGCCAAAACCCAGCCCAATGACAATGGCGTTTGGACCTACACCTGGGCGCCTCTGGAAGACGGTGTGGTTGACTTTGACGCTCTGCTCACAGCCCTAAAAGAGGTTGGCTACAACGACTGGCTGGTCATCGAAGACTTTAGTGGTAAAAGACCAAGTCGGGAAGCGCTTAAGCAAAACCTCGAGTTTGTCAGAGCAAAACTGCAAAAGGCAGGTTACTGATGGAAAGTGTTCGATTGGGCATTGCCGGGCTTGGGCGTAGTGGCTGGAACATGCACGCTGACGCGCTCTCAAAAATCCCTGATTACTTTAAAGTCGCAGCAGTTATGGAGCTTGATGAAAGTCGTGCAGCAGAAGCAAAAGCCAAATTTGGCTGTGAGACGTATTCTAGCTTTGATGATCTGATCAATGCTGAGCTCGAGCTTATTGTGGTAGCAACCCCCAGTCAGTTTCATGCCGAGCAAACTATCGCCGCCCTAGAAGCTGGCAAACACGTTATTGTTGAAAAACCGATGGCTCGAGACTCGGCCGAAGCTGACGCCATGATTGCTGCTGCCAGAAAAGCTGGCAAAATCTTAACCGTAAATCAAAACTACCGTTACAAGCCTGCCTTTCAAAAACTAAGCGAAATTGTTGCTTCGGGCAAACTTGGCAAACTGGTGCAAATCAGCGTAAAAGTGCACTCGTTTGGTCGCCGCTGGGACTGGCAAACGCTGACCGCAAATAACGGTGGCATCTTAAATAATCACGGAGCGCACTATCTGGACTGGCTGCTACTTAATTTTGAAGATGAAGAGCCTGAGCTTTTCTCTCACCTGCAAAACACCGTGCTTTATGCAGGCGACGCCGACAGTCATGCCAAACTTATCTTGAGACCCAAAGATGGCCCCCTGATAGATATGGAACTAACCCACCATAGTGCCTACTCGCAACCCACCTGGATGATTATGGGTACGCAGGGAACGCTGATGGGCAACGTCAATAAACTCGAGTGGAAATACTTTGACCCACAGGCTGTTCCGCCTCTGGTTTTAGACTTAAAACCAACGCCTGACCGTAGTTACAACCACGAAAAATTACCCTGGCAAAGCGAAGAAGCCGTCTTTGAGTCTGAGCCAAATGCTGATATGGTTCTGCTTTACAAAGAGCTCTATAAAACGATTCGTGAAGGTCAGGAACTGGCGATTAAACCAGAAACAGTCCGCCGTCAAATCAGGATTTTTGAGCGTTGCCATAACGCCGCTTAAGCACCGGCTTTTGTTTGACAGTTATAAGGTATATCCTATATGATTTAGCTATAACTTTAGCTTATGCCGTGAGCTGTCAGACAACCTTTTCAGCCTGGTGAGAGGTGCGACAAAGCCTTTTGGAAACCTCAAATCACATGATCTCAAGCACCCTGCAAGTCTCTACTCCTGAAATGTCAGAACATTTTGAGCTGGCAAAGCGTCATGCTCCTATTCTTTATTTTGATAAACTCGAGCCTTTTTTACCTCTAGCTGTCGGCTACACCGTTTTTACAGCATCTCAAGCATCCCCTTCTTTCAAGCGCCAGATTGACTTGCCCGAAAACTGCACAACAGCCATTGAGTACGCTATCTGGTGGGACTGGGATATTCAGCATCTCTATGAACTCGAGCATCTCTGGATTTATCTGGACCAGTCAGGTCATTTGCTAGACGCCGAAGGCAGTTTTCACGGAGACTTTCATAAACTGAGAGGCGCAAATGACGCTCTGATCACCGAAGAGAGCAGGCTCGTGGCTTTTTCTGAACCTGGCAAACATGCCTTTGCCGGGCACCTAGAGCAGCTAGAAAATCTGGTACCGCTAAGCACCCTGTCGTGCGGGGAAAATGCTGGGAGCGGAGACGTCCTGATTAACCACATGTTTGCAGGCAACATTCAGGCAACCACGCTGCAAAAACGCCTTTGCAAGCGCTATATGAAGTCACATGCTTTTACGCCCAGCTATGACTTTTCCAGGCGCTTTGATTTAGGCAGTATTCCCATCATCCCCTGGACTAGGCTAAAAGCCTTTATCCCAAAACGAGTCAACAGCTGGCTCGAGCATCTCAGTACGGAACTTCCCCATGTAAAAGCCGTTTTCCTTGACTGCGGTGACACTCTGGTGGATGAAGCAACAGAACTTAAAGATGAAGCTGGCTATGTACTCTCTGCCGAACTCATCCCAGGTGCAATGACTTTGCTTGAAGGGCTTGAGGGAGCAGGCTATCGGGTGGCTCTGGTAGCCGACGGTCTGGTAGATAGTTTTACGACCATCTTTGACCAGCACGGCTTTCATCCCTTTTTTGCCGTTAAAACCATTTCTGAAACAATCGGCGCAGATAAACCTGACCCGCGTATGTTTCAAGATGCCCTTACGCAACTCGAGCTAAGTACTGATCAGGTAGACAGCGTCGTTATGGTGGGAAATAACCTGAGCCGAGATATAAAAGGTGCCAACGATTTTGGTCTCTGGAGTGTCTGGCTGGACTGGGCACCCAGGCGCAGCAAAGTACCTGCAGATGAAACTGAGATACCGGATTATACAATTAAGGAACCGCTCGAGCTCTTAAGCGTGCTCGAGCACATAGAACTGGGGCTAATTAGAGATAGTCTGGCACAACTAGGCGAACCCCTTCGTGACCCTCAACTGGTTTAACCCAAAAGAAAGCAGCAGGAAAGTATGGCTAAAGCCGTCATTCAAAGCAAATCAAAGACTGAACAGGTGTATGACTACCTCTACGAACAAATTATTAACTGTGAGCGCGCACCTGGGTCAAGGCTGGTTATTGACCAGATTGCCAGTGACCTGGGTGTCAGTCAGATTCCTATTCGTGAGGCTATTTTCCGCCTTGAGAAAAGTGGCTTTGTCACCTTTGAAACTCATGTAGGTGCCAAAGTTGCCGAGCTACATGCCGAGCATATCAGCGAGATTTTTCAGGTACTCGAGGCCATGGAAGTCATCAGCGGACGGGCAGCCTGTGCGCGTATCTGCCCCAAAGAGCTAAAACACTTAGAGAAGCTTACCCAGAAAATGGCCCATGCCGTGCACGACCCTAACCAGTGGTCACAGTACAACATGGAGTTTCATCAGTACATTTGTGACATAGCCGAAACCGGGCTGGTCAAAAAGATGCTGCATGAGGCACTCAGTCACTGGGATAGACTCAGACATTCTTTTTTAAAAGAGGTCTCTGCCAAACGGGTTGAGCTGGCGCAGCAAGAACACAGCCTTTTGCTTGAAGCCCTGAACAATAAAGATGCCGACGCTTTCGAAGCCGTCGTAAGACAGCATAATCAGGCATCACTAAAAGCCTACATCGCCCATCTCGAAGCGATTGGAGAACTGGATGCAGCCTGACGGCTTAAGCCTGGACGCCCTGCGTATGCCCGGCGCTACCCTCACCACCCGCCTTAAAGTGTATGACACACTCACACCCGACGGTCAGCGGGGTGGCACACCCCACATGCACCTGATGTGCAGTGAAATGTATTTTGTTTTATCAGGAACAGGCTTTGTCGAAATGATTGACTGGAACGGGTTTTCAAGGCTTCCTCTTAGTTCCCACGCTGCCCTGATTTTTAGCCCGGGCACCGTCCACCGACTGATTAACCCGGAAGGCGAGCTCGAGCTGTTCATCATCATGCAAAACAGCGGTCTACCTGAGCGCGGTGACAACGTAGTGAGTTTTAAAAACGAGATTTTAAGGGATGATATTGCTTATCAAACTGCCATGAAGGTCTCTTCCTTTGAAGATGCCTACCAACGCCGCGATAAAGGGGTGGAGGGTTTTCTTGACCTCAAAGCTGCTTTTGATAAAGGGCTGGATGAAGGCAGGCGCAGCCTGAGTCAGTTCTTTAAACATGCGACTGAGCGAACCAAAGAACTAAGGTCAAGCTGGCAGACTGTCATTGAAAAAGGCCCGCTCTACGAAGCGCAAAAATCCTTGCGTCAGATCGAAAACCTGGCACAAGGTAATGATTCTTATTTGCATGAGGCAAGCCATTTTGCCATTTCCCCCGATGCCTACAAAACCCCAGGCTTTTGTGGTGCCCTAAACCGTTACTTTGACCCGGCGACACTCGAGCTCGAGGGTGTCATAAAAAAGGGTCAGGAGTCTACTCGAGCGCTAAATGAGGTTCTATGAGTAAGGTACGCGTTGCCATTATTGGCACAGGTGGCATAGCTGGTAAGCATGCCGAAGTTTTACAGAATGAACTTAATGACGCCCAGATTGTGGCAGCGGTTGATGTGCGCGAAGAAGCTGTTAAAGCCTTTACTGAGCGCTTTAACATTCCAGCTTACTACACCGATGTAGATACCCTGCTGGCTCAGGAAAAGCCTGATATTGTTCATATCTGCACCCCTCCCAATCTGCATACAGAACTTAGCATCAAGGCACTCGAGGCGGGTAGCTGGGTTCTTTGCGAAAAGCCCTTAGCCGCATCCTTAAAAGAGCTCGACATGCTTGCCGAAGCCGAGGAGCGCACCGGACGTTATGTCAGCAGCGTTTATCAGTGGCGTTTTGGCAATGGCGCTCAGCATCTCAAAAAGCTCATTGATACAAATGCAATGGGCAAGCCAACCATTGGCATCTGCCAGACGACCTGGTACCGCGATGACGCTTACTACGCTGTGCCCTGGCGCGGCACCTGGAAAAGTGAACTGGGTGGTTGCAGTATGGGTCACGGCATTCACCTTATGGATTTGTATCTCTGGCTGTATGGTCCCTGGCAGGAAGTCACCGCAAAAATTGGCACGCTTGATCATGATATTGAAGTGGAAGATGTTTCTATGGCCCTGGTAAATTTTGAAAATGGTGCCATGGGTACCATGATTAACTCTGTGGTATCGCCAAGGCAGGAAACTTACCTTCGCATGGATTTTCAGAACGCTACGGTAGAACTAAAAGGGCTTTACTCCTACAAAAATGACCAGTGGGTGTACTCGAGTTACGACGGAAACAACCACGCTGAGAACCTAAAAAGTTGGAGCACGCTAGCTGACGAAAGCCTGAGCATCTTTGGTAGTCAGGTGCGGCATCATATTGACTGCTTCAAAAGCGGTGAACGCCCTTTAACCAGCGGCTATGGCGCACGCATGACCTTAGAGTTCATCACCAGCATGTATAAGTCTGCGATGACCGGACAAAGTGTTAAACGCGGCTCTATTCAAAAGGGTGATCCTTTTTATGAGTCCATGAACGGAGACGCCTCATGAGTTTGCCCTCAGAGCTTCAGCCTCAGGGTGCCCCTAAGCCTGTCGTCAAAGAGGGTGACTTTCCCTTTGCCGCTGGACACTTAGACCACCCCCATATCTATGGTCAATGCGAAGGTCTCGTGCAGGCAGGTGGCACACTAAAGTACGTTTATGACCCTGACCCTGCAAAAATCGCCACCTTTACTCAGAAATTTCCTGACGCTCAAGTTTTAGACAGCGAAGAAGCCCTGCTGGAAAAGTCAGACATCAAACTTATTGCTGGTGCTGCCATCCCCAATGAGCGTGGGCCTTTTGGGCTTAGAGTCATGGACTCGGGCAAAGATTATTTTACTGATAAGGCTCCATTTACCACCTTGGAGCAACTCGAGTCTGCCCGCAAAAAAGTCGCCGAGACTGGGAAAAAATACATGGTCTACTACAGTGAGCGCTTGCATGTAGAAAGCGCCATTCACGCCGGTAACTTGATTAAAGCCGGTGCTATTGGCCGCGTCATTCAGGTTTTAGGGCTTGGCCCCCACCGTGTTGGCTTAAACCCTCGCCCCGACTGGTTCTATCAAAAAGAGAAATACGGCGGCATATTGTGTGATATTGGTAGCCACCAGATCGAGCAGTATCTTTACTACGGCAGCGTCAAAGATGCCGAAGTCTTGAGTGCAAGGGTTGAGAACTTTAATCATGGTAACCACCCGGAACTCGAGGACTTCGGTGAGGCCAATCTGCAGGGTGATAATGGTTGTGCTAACTACTTTAGAGTGGACTGGTTCACCCCCGATGGTTTAGGTACCTGGGGCGACGGTCGCACCCTCATTCTGGGCACCGATGGCTATATCGAGCTGCGCAAATATATTGATGTAGGACGCGAAAAATCTGGCAATCATCTGTACCTTGTCAATGGTAAAGACGAGTATCATATGGATTTAAATGGCAAGGTGGGTTATCCCTTCTTTGGTGAACTTATTCTTGACTGTCTCAACCGCACTGAAAACGCGATGACACAAGACCATGCGTTCAAAGCCGCAGAGCTGTGCTTAAAAGCTCAGGAGTATGCAGACGCAAAACGCGCCTAAATTGGAAACGTTATAAAAAATTAGGCGAATCACATCGCCTAATTCTTTATTTCGGTAATGGTATAGCGTTTACAGGTGAAACAGTGAAAAGGTTAGAAAATAACGAACCTAGATAGGCTCACAAACAATACTTTAGTCAGATTATCTGCCAGGATGATGCCACCATCTTTATTTCCAGGCAGTCCCCATTAAAAGCCAGATGAATTCATCTTTACCCGGATACGCAAGTAGCCTTAAGTTCATTAGCCTCGAGCTTGATTCAATCAACTAACTTCATAGAAACTTATTTTTAGGCAACTGTTTGCTTAGGTAAAAACCATACAGCGGGCAAACTCAAAAAGGCAATAAACCCAGTAAGCCAGAAGGCGTTTTGTAATCCCATCGCATCCGCCAGTACCCCTGTTAATGACACACCTAAACCAAGCGCCAAAAAATTCAAGGCAATAAAAATGCCGTTTGCCAGAGAGCGGTCATTGCGAAATTCATCCTGGACAACTGCCATAAAAATAGGAGCAATAGAGAGTGCCGTAAATCCTAAAAGGAGTAAAAGCGGCACATAAAGCCAGGCGGGACTCAGCAAAAAGGCAAAGAGAACCAGAGGTGATAAGCCCAGCATAGTAACCAGAATGCCCCTTCTCCCCCAGCGATCACTAAGCATGCCTGAAAGCAGTGCGCCAGCTACCCCTGCGGCCTCGAGTATGGTCAGGGCTGCGGCGGCAAGCCAGAGGCTCGAGTTCACCACATCGTTCATATAGGTAGGTAAAAAGGTGGTGATTGCCCCTAAAAACAGTGATCTGCTAAACAGTAACCAGGCTAAAACTGAAAAAACTCTAAGTCCCTTTTGCCAGGGAAAGGCCTGACGCACCCGTGGTACAACTGTGACATGCCTTAGTCTAAAAAACAAAATGCCTGACACGACCCAGCCAATAAACATGAGTCGCCAAATACCCTCGAGGCCAAACCAGGCTACCCCCGTAGCAGCAACAATGGGCCCAAGCGTACGTCCTAGCTCACCACCTGCCATGAAAAAACCCATCCCGGTGCCCAGGCGCTTCCCTGAAACATTGGCAACCATAGCAGGAGCAGGCGAGTGAAATGAGGAAATACTCACCCCGGTGCCCATAA
>JAGQHN010000047.1 GCA_020431825.1 Trueperaceae bacterium
ATTCCCCGGTCCATAACCGCTTCACGCTAGCCGAAAATCCTTGATTTTCAGCTTGGAGGTACTTAGCAAGTTTGACTTTACTCCTTTATACAAAATAGGGCACCTTACATCCAGCTTATATTCTCTCAAAATACCGCTGTCTTTCCCAATCAGTTACGTAGGCATCAAAAGCCTTTTGTTCGGTTCTGAAAAAATGGCTATAATGGTCATGGACCTCTTTACCTAAAACCTGCTGAACAAAGTCACTTTTCGAAAAGAGCTCTGTGGCCTCTTTTAAGGTATAGGGAACTCGAGGCAAGTCTTGCGCCGCATAAATATCACCGGTGAACATGTCAGGTGGTTCAATCTTATTGTCGATGCCATCCAGCCCAGAAGCCAGCGAGGCCGCCAGTGCGAGGTAAGGATTGCAGTCTGCACCGGGAATGCGGCACTCAATCCGCAGGCTTTTCCCCTGACCCACCACACGAAACCCAGCTGTGCGGTTGTCATAGCTCCAGGCCAGCCGGGTTGGTGCCCATGACCCATCTTCAAAGCGCTTATAGGAATTAACCGTTGGAGCATAAAACGGCATAAATTCGGCGGCATGACCAATCCATCCGCCAAGAAAATGACGAAAAGTTTCAGAAACTTTTAGAGGACCGAGGCTTTCCTCACCCGCAAATAAATTTTCGTCTTTTTGCCAGAGGCTCAAATGAATATGACTGCTCGAGCCCGCCTGTCCTGACCTGAACTTCGCCATAAAAGTCACACTGTTACCCATAAACTCGGCAAGTTCTTTCAGGCACTGTTTAAACAAACTATGCCTATCGGCCATCTCGAGCACTTCAGCGTAGCGAACATTAACCTCGTGCTGGCCTAATCCCCACTCCCCCTTGGAGTTCTCCACTGGAATACCTGACTGTTTCAAATGCCGTCTTGCCTCTGCCGTAAACTTTTCTTCGCGGCTTCCCTGCAAGATGTGATAATCCTCGAGGTACCAGCCCATGGGCTCAAGACCTGTCATACCTTGCCTGGCAGCCTCCTTGTAAGAGGTTTCAAAAACATAGTACTCGAGTTCTGTTGCAGCATTGGCACTGAAACCTTTTGCTTTTAAGTTCTCAACTTGCTTTCGCAAAATAGTTCTGGGTGCAGGTGCTACTAAGTCATGGGTTTTTTCGTTTTTAAGGTCACAGAGGACGATCGCGGTTCGCTCGAGCCAGCTTGCCAGCCGTAACGTTGACAGATCTGGCACCATATGAAAATCGCCATAACCAAGTTCCCAGTTGGCAAATCGGTAGCCTGCCACAGGTTCCATCTCCATATCGGTGGTCAGTAGATAGTCACACCCATGCGTACCATGGTCAAAAACGCTTTCCACAAAAAACTCTGCGTCAAACCGCTTACCCAGTAAACGCCCATAGTGGTCACAGAAGGCAACAATGACCGTTTCGACCACACCACTGGCAACTCGTTCTTTGAGGTCTTCTAAACTCAACATGCCTCGAGGCAATTGCATACGTCCACTCCTAATACTGGGGTTAAAATAAAGCCCACTATAACAGACAGCAGCCTCCTCTTTTTCTCCCCAAAGCCCAAACAAGCTTCAAATTATCTTCTGCAACCTCTGCCCCACTAGACCCTGCCTCCTATTACTTTAGGAAAAATCACTTTCACTCACCCTGGCAAGTCAGAATCAAGTAGTTGATGGTTCTTATCACTAATGTTTGCAAGCCTACCCAATTCTGGTTTGGCAGGCGCTACGCTTTAAGCTATTAGACTGGCTCATCAATGTTTTATAGACTTAGTTATGCCTTATGCTTGTCTAAACTTAGGTATCAAGATAACGATTAGGAGGAAATATGGCAGATTATGCAAATCCAGATGTATTGGTCTCGACGGATTGGGTGCTCGAGCACCATCAGGACAAGAACCTGAAACTGCTCGAGGTTGACGAAGATGTTTTGCTTTATGACACGGGCCACATCCCTGGTGCTCAAAAAATTGATTGGCTCATGGACTTATGGGATGACACCATGCGTGAATTTATCCAGCCCGAACAATTAGCCAAGCTTTTTGAGCGGCTCGGCATCTCAAACGATACGACCATTGTGCTTTACGGTGATAAAAACAACTGGTGGGCTTCGTATGCTTTCTGGTTCTTTAGCTACAGTGGCCATAGCAAGCTAAAATTAATGAATGGTGGACGGATAAAATGGGTGAAAGAAAATAAACCCATGACGACGGATGTGCCCAGTTATGAGCCAGCCAGCTACCAGCCCGGCAAGCGAAATCCTGAACTTCGCGCTTTTAAAGATGAAGTTCTGGCTCACCTGAAAAAAGTTGAATCTGGCTCTGGTGCCCTCGTTGATGTGAGAAGCCCAGGTGAATTTATCGGTGAGGTCACTCATATGCCCGATTATCCACAGGAAGGGGTTTTGCGCGGCGGTCATATTCCTGGCGCCAAGAGCATCCCCTGGGCGCAGGCTGTCGGGGAAGATGGAACCTTTAAATCCTATGATGAATTGAAAGAACTTTACGGTTCAAAAGGCGTCACTGGCGACAAAGATGTTATTACCTACTGCCGCATAGCCGAAAGAAGCAGCCACACCTGGTTTGTACTTCATCATTTGCTGGGTTATAAAAATGTCAAAAATTATGATGGTAGCTGGACAGAATGGGGAAATAGCGTGGGTGTACCTATTGAAAAGGGCAATGGCTAAGCATTTGGAAGCTTTGCTGGAAAAGGCTCGAGTCTGACTCGAGCCTTTTTCTTGCTTTCCCAGTTTTCTGACGTCTATCTATTACTCTGACCTACGGTCATAGGATGTAACCAAATAAGGCATATCTGTCTGATGGTAGCGGCCCTGCTCATCAAACCAGTAAATGTATGAACCTTCTGCGGGCGAATTACTGTTACTTGAGCTGGTTGTTGAGCGTGTCACCTTACCATCAACCTGACCTTCAAATACCACACTGCCGTCCAGGCTATAAATCGTGACGTACATTCTCGCAGCCGTAAAATCCTGAATGGAACGACGAATTTGGTTTTGCGTTTCGTTGCGGCATGAGCCTAAAACAATGACAAGAAAACTTAGCAAGATAAACAAAATGACTTTTCGCTTCATAAAACCTCCCATAAATATCGTCAAACCTGGCCTTCGGACATCTCATTCTGAAAAGCCTTACTCAGCAATATAGCACCAAATCAAGGCAAGCCAAGTTTACAAAGGTAGACTCAAATAATGTATAGTGATGATTGTGCCACAGGTCATGCAAAATCCGTACCACACCTTAGGTTTAGACAAAACTGCCAACGCCGATGAAATAAAGGCCGCCTACCGAAAATTGGCGCTCAAGTACCATCCTGACCGCAATGCTGGCAACAAGGAAGCCGAAGAAAAGTTTAAAGAAATCTCGGAAGCTTATGCCCTGCTGCGTGACCCAGAGGCAAAAGCACGGTTTGACCAATACGGCACTACGTCTAGCCATCCAACGGCAACAGATTTTAGTCAAGCCGACTGGCAAACCATTTTTAATGAAGCCGATATTAAGATTGACTGGAGCAAACGCGGCAATCCTTTTCCCAAAACCGGCAATGTCATGTTTGACATGCTGTTTGGCGTTGTATCCGGTGCTATGCGAAACTCTGGTTTGGTACCAGGAGAAAATCGCGAGCTGACAACCACGATCTCTCTCGAAGAGGCAAGAAACGGCCTTTCAAAACGTTTGAGAGTACCTGGCCCAAGTATTTGTGGCCTTTGCAAAGGTTCTGGCTTAAACGCCGGCTATACCTGCCCTCGTTGTGAAGGTTCTGGCATACTTAAAGCCGGCGAAGAAGTTGATATAACAATTCCTAAACAGGTAAGAGACGGCTCCAAGCTGCGACTTAAGGGGCTTGGTGGCCCCGGTAGTCCTCCCGGTGATGTTTTGGTACAGGTACGCGTTCGCTTACCTCAGCAGGCAAAATTAGTAGGTGATGATATTCACCTCGAGCTTGCCGTAACCCCACTCGAGGCGGCCCAGGGCAAAACTGTTAAAGTGCTCGGCTTAGACATCAAATTGCCCAAAGATGTGGCCGACAAACAGACGCTGCGCATACCCAAAGGTGGCCTGGCCGGTGGTGATCTGGTAATAACTGTGGTGCATAGTGTTTGGCAGGGTCTTTGGCGAAATCTCAAAGATACGATAAGATTTGCCTGAACTAAAGGAGACAGATGGCTGACGATAAAAACATCAACAAAGACAAACCGCTGTACGTTATAAGCGTAGCGGCGGAGCTTGTTGATATGCACCCTCAAACCCTCAGGCTTTACGAGAGAAAAGGCCTGATTGAACCCAGTCGCAGTGCCGGAAAAACGCGGCTTTATTCCCAAAGAGACATAGATCATCTGAAAGAAATTCGCCGTTTGACGCAAGAACTTGGCGTAAATCTGGCAGGGGTTGAGGAAATTATCCGGCTGCGGAAAAAGCTGGATAAATTGCAGGAAAATATGGAAGAGCGTATCGTCAATCTGCAGGATCAACTCCAGCACTCCGTTAACAGCTACCGTGCAGCCCTTGAAGCCCCCAAAGAAGAAGACGAAGACTTCTAAGTCATTCTCAGCCTGAATCCCTTAGGAAGCTCTGAGGTTCTGGATGTTCCAAAAGCAACGCTCGTTGAAGCTCAAGCCTATCAGAGACCCTTTTTTCAGGACTATGGGCCGCCCAGCTTGTACTCGAGTTGGTCCAATCTTTCTGAAACGTAGCAGTTGCACATTCAGGGAATTAAATACTATCTTCTTCTACATACCTTGGTTTCTCAACCGGTTCTGAAAGCACAAAACCGTGTACCGGTGGCAAACTTTCAAAAGCAATCCAGTCGCCGACGTTTAGTTTCGCAGGCTCGAGCTGGCTAAGCACAAAGGTTGCCCCCGCATCAATCACCACATTATCTCCGTGGTTTTCAATAATCAACCCCTGTACACTTAGCTTTGATAGTCCTGTTACCTCAAACTTTTTTTGCGCTGAATCAAGGGGGTGCACTTCTGCGACAGAGCAGTTAAGAATAATATTCTTTTTACCTGCTGAACTCACATATGGACCTGTTCTTTCCAGAAAATGGAGCGCCTTTGCGCCCAGAATGCACTCAACCAGAGGATTTCCCTCAGTGCCAGCCACAATTTCAGCCGTGACGGCATAAGGTTTATATTGTAAAATGAAACTTTCAACAGAATCTTCAATCATTCGTGTTTTGTATTATGTCATATAACCTTCATTCGTCTGTGCCCTGGTGAATTCGTTAGGCAATTCACATTCGCTACACAATGCACTGAGGTTCAGCACCAACTCACATTCTCATGTTAGACTTATTTTTGTGAAGTGCTTAGAAGGCACAGTTTGTGATTTATTCAAGCCGTTTGGTTTCTTATACCAAACGGCTTTATTATTGGAGGCCACATGCTAGAAAGATTAAATGACCTACAAACCAAAGACCTCGAGTTAGATGCCATTGAAGCCGAAATGAGCCAAACGCCTGTTGAGCTTATCCAATTACGCCAAAAATACCGTCAGCTTGAAGCTGAAGTAAATGCCAAGGAAGTCGTTTATCAGGACTTGCGCCGACAGGTGAATAGCAGCGAGTTAGAGATTGATACCCTATCAGCGAGGCGTAAGGCTTCGGCTGAAGCTTCACTTCAGGCACAAAGTGCCAAAGAAGCCTCGCAGTATCAAAACCAAGAGCTACAATTTGCAACCCGCCTTCAGGAACTAGAAGAAGACACGCTGCCGCTTATTGAACGGCTCGAGGCTGCCCAGGCAGAACTTGATGCACTCAAAACACAACTCGATGAACTCGAGCCTGAACTAATCGCCATGAATCAGGCTGAAGAAGACCGGGTCATTGCCATTGAAGAAAACACTGAAGCCCTTAAAGATGAACGGGCCGCACTTGCCGCCAATGTACCAGCGGCACTGCTAAAACAGTACGAGCAGGTGCGCCGCTCGAAGAAGGGCGTTGGCCTCGCAAGCATTGTGAATGGCAAGCGTTGTGGTGGTTGCAATGTGCAACTTCCTATACATGTAATGCAAAAAGCCAAAAAAGGCGACACCATTACTCGGTGTCCAAGCTGTGGACGCATTTTATGGGATCAGGTGGAAGCCTAGATTTGTTCACGGCGCTTTCTGACCTTATGTCTTGGGCGTGACTCGAGGCATGTTACAGTCATTCTTTAATCTGCTGTCTGAAGGCAAGCATTTTAAACGATTGCCTCGTTTTCTCATCTTTAACTCGGCATATAGTAATGCTGAAGGAAGGTGCTATGAGAGTACTTATTATGTTCGTTTGTTTGACAACGCTTGCTTTTGCCCAGTCCGATTTGGTTCCCGCGGCGCAAGAAGCTATGGAAAAGGCAAAATCTGCTATGGAAACTGCGGTCACCACCTATGAGCGCCAGTACCCAGATTTACCCCTATGGAAAGAAGCCATTGCTCAGGCCAAAGAGGCCATAAGAGTTGCTCCAGGAGCTGCTGAACCGCTCAGATTACTGGCAGAAATTTATAGCCGCTCAAACTGGTACGGACCTGCCTACAATGCCTGGATGGATTACCTAGATACAGGAGCGCAACTTGGCTCAGATGATGTGCCTCTTTTTGTTGAGGCAGGTTCTAAACTTGCCTATGCAGCCTATCAGCAAAACCAGCTTGAGCCTGCCCTCGAGTATTATTTAAAACAAATTGACGTGGTCCCTTACAACAAGGATGCCTATGTCTGGGTTGGGCGCATTCTACTGGAGCAGGGCAAGCCAACGCAGGCTATCCCCTACTGGCAAACCGTGGTCGAGCGAGATGTCACCGATACTCGAGCTCAGTATTTTCTAAAACTTGCCAAAGCGCAAAGTCAGTGGGGCATAAAAGCTGCTACCGCCTTTGAAGAAGGGGTCAGCTTTTATGATCAGGCAGACCTGCCAGCCGCCAGAGAGCGTTTTGCGAGAGCCGTCGGCTTTAATGAAATGTATAGTGAAGCCTGGGCCTGGTTAGGCCGAGTTGAGTTTGAGCAGGGTAATTATGCTGATGCTAGCACCTACTATAGTGAAGCAAGCAAGCTCGAGCCGCAAAATGAAACCTATAGCTACTTTTACAAGGAAGCCGAAAGACTTAAAAATCAGTAGAACTAAGTACCTCAATGCTGAAAATCAAGGATTTTCAGCTAGCGTGCAGCGGTTATGGACCGAGGAATCCCGTTTTCATTAAACGACTTTGTTAGCCTGGTTGGTCTTAATGATACCTGCCTCATGATTGATGGCCTCTATCTGATGGTGTAGCGTAGACCGAGGCTCACATCAAAAGCCTGACTGAGGGCTGGTGTCAGGATAGGATAATGGCTATAGCTAAGACTCACAGCTACCGTATCAGTAAGGTCGTAACTTATGCCACCTGTAAGCGAGAGGGAAAGTCCACCTTCAAAGGAGCTAAAGCCGGTACTCGAGCTAGTTGTCAAAACGTTGAGGTAACTAAGCCCAAACCCCGCAAAGCTATTAAAACCTTGGAGGTCTTGAATCTTGCCGGGGAAATCTATCCATAGTCCGGCATCTAAGCCCAATGTACCTGCCCAGAAAGGCCTCAAATACAGACCTAGCGTGTCATTAACGGGAATAACGGTTCGAAAGCCCAATTTGGCAAAGGGTTCAAACGACTGTGTCCCTTTACCATCCGAGAGACTTTCGGTATAGGCAAGACCTGTCTCGAGCCAAAAACTCTGAGCTTTAGTAATGGAGAAACCCAAAAAAGCAACGACAACCAGAAAGGTGCATTTTAGTATGCTCATTTAGGCGGCTCGAGGCTAAAAATAAACATTAAACCCAAGCACCGCGCTTGCCGCAGGAATAGAAGGTTGGGGAATCGCGCCAACCGCAAGCGCCGCACCAATTCGCACTTCAATAAAAACAGCCAGTTCTTCCAGATCTTGTTGCGATAAACTATACTCAATCCCCAAAAGGCCATGTCCATCAATCATAAAACTCTCACTCTCAAAAAAGACAATTCCCCCTCCCCCACCATAAATACTGAGAGGTAAAACCTCACTAAAAGTCACCAGACCATCGGCTCCTATACCTAAAGATGCGGCACCGTCTCTAAACTGTAAACTTCCTGACACCCGCAAATCAGCACCAGAAGGGTTACTTACGCCAAAATGCAGCGCCAGACCAAAGGGGTAGCTCGAGTGCAATCCACCCGTCAGACCAAACCAGGCATCCCCTTGCCTAGTCTGGCTGGCAACCGTGTTCGCCTGATTATTCTGCGCATAGACAAGCCCCAGAAGAAACAGCAAAAGAGGTAGGTAATGCTTTCTTTTCATGCTGGTAGTTATACCAATTTATTGAGCAAGGAAAGCAAATTCAGCCTTCGCTAGCGGACAAGCTTTTGCCTTTAGGACGCAGGTTAACGAATAAATAATAACGGCTAAAGATCTTTTTAAAGAAGGTTTTTAATAGCCAAAGTAAAATTTTAGTGGACAAGTGGCCTAATTTTGATATGCTAATGCGCTGTGATTCGTTCTCTTGCGCCTGACGAGCTTCCCTGGTTTTTAAGCCAAGCCTATAGGTTTAGCGGTCACAGCGATCCCACAGGATTTGCTCTGCGCAGTATCAAACATTTAAGAGATGCGGAAATTGAGGCAGATCATTGCTTCGTTCTAATTGAAAATCGTGAAGCGGTTGCAGGTGTTTATGTCGTTGGTCCCAACAAGGGTGAAGATGATCTCAATCTTTATCTGGCCAACCCGTGGTACACCCATGACGAAGCAGAACTCGAGCGCCTTCTCAGACAGGTCTTTGCCAGATTCCACTACGAAGCGGTTCACTTCCCCTTATACTATTTGGCCAAAGAGCACATAACTCTTTTTGAGGCTCCTTTCAGGCGACTGGGCTTTTTTCTAGAGGATACTTGCGATTTACGCTTTGAACTTAGCGACTTACCACCTTTAGGCATTCCGATTTTGCTTGAGGCCTGGACCTATATAGCAGACGATCTGTTTGCCGAGACCTTTACCCAGGCAGAACAAGCCCCTGTGAGCGAAGAATATTGGGCATGGTTAAAACGCTGGCGCGGTCCTTTCCAACCCGATTTCTGGTTTCTGGGTCGGGAAACCCTCGATCAAGACCCTATAGGCTACGGTTTTTTTGGCGCTCATAAGCTTGGAATTGACGGCATTTATTACCTCACCGCGATAGGAACGCTCGCCGAACACAGGCACTCGAGTGAAATGCTCAGGAGACTTGTCTTGTCCTGCA
Organism: Trueperaceae bacterium; assembly: GCA_020431825.1. Taxonomy (GTDB): domain Bacteria; phylum Deinococcota; class Deinococci; order Deinococcales; family Trueperaceae; genus JAHEBB01. The sequence continues at coordinate 9,246 of JAGQHN010000047.1, forward strand.
TGCATGAACTTGCGTCACAAAGCCCCCTGGGCCGCATAGAAACCAGTTTAAGTATGAAAGACCCAAAACTGGTACAAATCTTTGCATCACTGGGTTTTGAAATCGCCAACCGCTACCCTAAATTTATTAAAAGACCCAGTTAACCTACTTTTGTCGGAAGCAACCTAAAAGGGCTTCCTTTATGCTAACCCTATGAGTATTTTTGCCCGCTGGCTTATAAGCGCTGCCGCTCTCTGGCTGACAGCACAATTAAATGTTGGTTTATCCTTCTCCCCATCAGGGTTTATCCCTATTATGATAACTGCCCTGGTTTTGGGCCTGGTTAACGTCCTTGTCAAGCCCATCATGATTCTCCTGACATTGCCTTTTACCATTCTGACCTTTGGACTATTTTTATTGGTGGTCAATGCCCTTTCGATTGCCCTTGTAGCTACCCTTACTCCACTCACTATATCTGGGTTCTGGGGTGCAATTATTGGAGCTGTAGTGCTGTCCATCATCAATGCCGTCTTAACGCAAATTTTCAGCCGCAAGGAAAAAGATTAAGCTGCTTCAGGCTGATTCTGCTGTTCAGCCAAGCCACTTTTAAAAGGAGGTGTACGCATTCCGTACACCTCCTTTTTTCGGAATTGACAAGCTCAAATAACTGTCGAAATAGGTAAAGCAGATGATCAGAATAGTTTTCAGCCAGAGCTTTTCCTTTAAGGCAAATATTTTTCCCACAAAGGATCAATATTCGGTAAAACGCCAAAGGCTGAACTAAACATAAACCTTGGTGCATAGGGCTTTCGGTTTAAAACCATCGCAGCTTCTTCAGGGGTACGGTCCCGTTTTTTAGCATTGCACTTACGGCAGCAGGCCACCACATTCTCCCAGCTTGTTGCACCACCCCGACTTCTGGGCATGACATGATCTAAGGTTAGGTCATTTGAGTGAAGACCACAATACTGGCAGGTGTTTTCGTCTCTGCGAAAAACATTTTTTCTGTTAAAGGCCACTTTTTGATGCGGAGGTCGGCGAACATATTTTTTGAGTCTGATAATGCTGGGAACCGCAAAAATTTGACTTGGTGAACGCAAAATCTTATCACTATCTTCGATGCGCTCTGCTGCATCAAGCATAAGAAGAGCCACTGCCCGTTTAACACTGCAGACATGTAGGGGTTCATAACTGGCATTAAGTATCAAGACTCGAGCACCGTTAAGATTGGCGAGAGGCTCGAGCTCAAAAATATCCTCTTCTGCTAGAAACGGATCTAGTGCATCAAATTTTCTTGGGTGCTTGTTGGCGGCCTTCCTCCAAAAATGATTTTGTTGAGTATAGCTTAGAACAGCATCGTCATAGTGTCGTCATACACCAATTAGGAAAAGCTCAGTTAACCGAAATCTCATTTTCTTACTCCGGTAATCAAATTGGGTCTACATTTCAAAGGAGTATTGGCGATAAAAAACCATGGGGTCCAACGCAAAAGCAAAGCGTCTTCAGCGAGCATCGCTTTCGTAAGGTTGTAAAATGTTGAATTTTTCTTCTAGATGAAAGTGTTCAGGGTCATTGTAAGAAAGATTTTTCTTAAGAAAAACGCCCCTGAATTTCCAGGGGCGTTTCGTTACCAATTAAAGCTTAAGCTCTGCGCCAAAGCAGCTCTCGCTTGACTTCTTCAATGGCTTTGGTAATGGGTATATCCCTTGGACAAGCCTCCGTGCAATTATAGGCAGTTCGGCAGCGCCAGAGGCCATTAGACTGATTCATAATTTGTAGACGCTCGTCGGCACCGTGATCCCTCGAGTCAAAGATGAATCTGTGCGCATTAACAATAGCTGCCGGGCCAATATAACGACCATTTGTCCAGAACACCGGGCAACTCGTGGTACAGGCAGCACACAGAATGCACTTGGTGGTTGCATCAAAGATTTCCCGGTCCTCTGGGCTTTGATAGCGCTCGGTAGGTGGCTCGGGGTCTTCGTTAATGAAAAAAGGTAAAACCGCTTTATAGCTATCAAAAAACGGTTCCATATCTACAATCAGATCTTTTAAAACCGGCAGCCCTCTGATTGGCTCAACACTTATTTCAGCACCCAGGTCCTTAACTAATATCTTGCATGCGAGGCGGTTGACACCATTAATAAGCATAGCGTCACTGCCACAGATTCCGTGAGCGCAGCTACGCCGATAACTTAGCGAACCGTCCATTTCCCACTTAATCTGATTTATGACGTCAAGGACACGGTCTGTTTCACGTACATCCAGACTGTACTCTGACCAGTAAGGCCGCTTGTCTGCTTCCGGATTAAATCTCTTTATTTTGACATTTACTTTCATGGTATAAAAACTTCGAAAAATCGCCGAAGTTTAGATCCTCCTTTAGTAGACTCGAGGCTTAGGTTCATATTTGCCCAGGGTGACGGGTTTGTAGTCTATTTGCACACCTTTGTCTGCTTTATACACCAGAGTATGCTTTAACCAATTTTCGTCATCCCGATCTTTATAGTCCTCATGTGAGTGAGCACCTCTGGACTCTTTGCGATTAAAAGCCGCATAAACAAGCTGTTCGGCATTGTCCAAAAGGAAGCCAAGCTCGAGTGCTTCCATTAGTTCGGTATTGTACTGCTTACCCTTATCTTCGACCCCAATTTGTTTGTAGCGCTCCTGCAATTCCTTAACAATTTCAATCTGCTTGCCTAAAAGCTCATCGGTACGAAACACGCTGGCATTATCCATCATGGTGTTTTGCAGTTCTTTACGAATAGTAGCAACTTTCTCCGTGCCAGAACCATTCAGCGCCTTGTCTAACAGGTTCCTTGAGAAATCTTGAGCATCGGAAGGCAGGTCGGGAAAATCACGCTTTTCAGCGTATTTTGAGGCAAATCGCCCTGCCCTTCTTCCAAAGACGATTAAATCACCAAGAGAATTGGTACCTAGCCTATTAGCGCCGTGCAAACTTGCGCAGGCAACTTCTCCGGCTGCATAGAGCCCCGGGACAATCGTATTTTGACCATCCATAATGACATTGGTATCTATCGTTGTTGGAATGCCACCCATAGCATAGTGGGCAGTCGGCTGAACGGGCACAGGTTCCCTAATCGGGTCAACACCCAGGTAAATCCGCGCGAATTCGGTAATGTCAGGTAAGCGCTCTTCAATGATATGACCATCAATGTGGGTTAAGTCCAGCAGAATATAGTCATTGTCAGGGCCAGCACCCCTGCCCTCGCGAATTTCCAGATACATGCTGCGACTTACCATGTCACGCGGCGCCAAATCCTTAATGGTTGGCGCATACCGTTCCATAAAGCGCTCTCCGTCTTTATTCCGTAGAATCCCGCCTTCACCTCTCGCCCCTTCGGTAAGCAGAACACCTATTTTATAAAGACCTGTAGGGTGGAACTGGTAAAATTCGGGATCTTCTATAGGGATACCGCGGCGGTAAACAACACTTTGCAAATCACCTGTCAGAGCGTGGGCGTTACTGGTCACTTTGAACATCCGACCATTGCCACCAGAAGCAATAATGGTGGATTTAGCCTGGAAGGTGTGCAACTCGCCTGTGGCTAACTCGTAGGCTACAACCCCACGACATTCGCCGTCTACCATGAGGATATCAAGAACATGAAATTCGTTAAAAAAGATGACGTTATCTTTGATCGATTGCTGGTATAGGGTTTGCAAAATCATGTGACCTGTTCGGTCAGCCGCGTAGCAAGCCCGTTCAACGGCACTTTTGCCAAACTCTCGAGTGTGACCACCAAATTTACGCTGGGCAATTTTTCCTTCAGGTGTCCGGGAGAAAGGGAGTCCCATGTGCTCGAGCTCGATGACAGATTCGATTACATCATAGGCAAACATTTCTGCGACATCTTGATCAGTCAGGTAGTCACCCCCCTTAACTGTATCGAATGCATGCCATTCTGGATAGTCTTCGGTTACATTGCCAAGCGCAGCTCCTACGCCACCCTGGGCTGCCCCAGTATGACTTCTGGTTGGATACAGTTTAGAAATCACAGCAACCGTTACATTGGGATTCTGGGCAGCATAACGAGCAGCCATAAGTCCTGCTCCACCTGCGCCCACTACGATGACATCATATTTATGTGCTCTACTCATCTTAAGCCCTAATTTCCATGGGGCAAAGCGTCAATTGCATTCCCCATTTCTTCAAATGTAAATGCCCATAGGGTCATAACACCCATGACAAAAAGAATAATGGCCACGCTAAACAAGATTAATTTGGCCCAAAAACGCCGTTTCGGGTTTTTAAAATAATCCTCCACGCTGTAGCGGAGACCATTTACTCCGTGTAGCATGGCAAAACCCAAAAGGAAGGAATCGTAAACTTTTACCCACCCTTTTGAAAAGCGGTTTGCCACGTAGGCATAATCAACATTGGCAACATTGATCTGAATGTTATTCATAAAGATATGACCAAAAACCAAAAAAATGAGAGCCAGACCAGATAGGCGCATAAAAATCCACCAGGCCAGTTCTCCATTGGTGGCATAAGATGACCTTGCTTGTCTAAGGGTTTTAGGGCGTGCGACTGCCATGTCAGGCCCTTCCAACAATTTCAGGTATCACTTTAACCAAAACAGGAATACCGATTATGGTTGTCAGAGCCAGTACGCCATACCACATGACCGCCTGGTACTTAACACCCCATTCGGTAAAATCCATGATGATAATTCGTAACCCATTAAAAGCATGATATACAACGCCTGCCATAACGGCTACCAGACCGATTCGAAACGGCCACTGGTGGTAGAAAGCCAGAAAAGCGTTGAAAGGACCATCGGGTCCGTACATTACCAAACTGATATCAAGCACATGTAAAAGAAGATAGAGGGCCAGAGCAATACCAGACACACGGTGCAAGATAAATGCCCATTGACCTTCACGACCACGGTACATATAGAACCTCCTGCGAATAAGAAAAACGGAGACGATATTTCATTCCTGGGAGAGTGTACCACGAAGTTATTGTGTCTTTTAGTGAGGTAATATAGACTTTGTACACCCTAAAAAACTTAATGCTTAAGTAGTTTGTTTGCCGATTCCGTAGTGGTTTACCTGAAGAATATAAAGAGGCATTTCTTAGCAAAAATGCGATAAATTTGGCTCGAGCCACCTGTTTATAAGACCTCTCAATCCTCAGTTACCAGTGAAAGCACTTGCCGAATCGAAAAACTTTCTGTATACTTTGGGGCGCTACTTAAAGAGCTTGCATGCTCTTAGGTAGGTATCGGGGCGTAGCGCAGTCTGGTTAGCGCACTTGGTTTGGGACCAAGGGGTCGTGAGTTCGAATCCCACCGCCCCGACCATGAGATAAGTATCATCTGCTCCTAGCGGGCAGATGGTCTTCTCAAAAATGTGCCAGGGTTTAGACCCAGGTTTGTGCGGGAGTAGCTCAGCTGGTAGAGCGTCACCCTTCCAAGGTGAATGTCGCGGGTTCGAATCTCGTCTCCCGCTCCAAGAGAGTCTTCAGCAGCAGGTAGCATCTGGTTATCCAGTGCTACCGTACGAAGCTCTAGAGGTGGCAGATTTCTCGAAAGGTGATTTTCCAAGAGGTATTACCTTTCGCTTGAAAAAAGATACCTCCCTTGCACCAGTAGCTCAGCTGGATAGAGCAACCGCCTTCTAAGCGGTCGGTCGAGGGTTCGAGTCCTTCCTGGTGCGCCAACAGGTGTTTTTGCGTGTAAAAATACCTATCTGTGATACTCTGGTTGCTAAACTCCAGGTATAAAGATGGTGGCTGTAGCTCAGTTGGTTAGAGCGCCGGATTGTGGTTCCGGAGGTCGTGGGTTCAAGACCCATCAGCCACCCCAAAACTTAAAGGTATTATCTTTAATGCATTAAAGATAATACCTTTAAAATGCGAGGATGGCGGAATTGGTAGACGCGCTAGACTTAGGATCTAGTACCGCAAGGTGTGTGAGTTCAAGTCTCATTCCTCGCACCAAAAGAAACTCCGTATGTAACGGTTAGACCAGTGCTTCATGAGGGAAACTATTACAAGCGGAGTTTTTTTATTCTTGTCTAAAAGTTATGACGTTCTATAATGGAACTTTTAGCAGTACTGCACTGGTTTAAGACAAATACCTTAAAGCCAAACTTTTTTTCTAGCTCATGTCCAATCAAAGAGAAACAAGGACTTACTCCGTACGGCAAATCCTTGTCTCTCTATTATAGTTCTACTTTCTTTGGTAGGCGCGGGCGGGATTGAACCGCCGACCTCTACAGTGTCAATGTAGCGCTCTCCCACTGAGCTACGCGCCTTTATAGGCAACTGCCATATCAGGAAGGTTATGTTACATCAGCTAATTCAGCATGTCAATGCGCAAGAACGCTCTCGTGATATTGTTCACTAGACCACTGATATGCCTGCGAATATCCTCTAAACTAGTTATCGTATGCGACTGCACACCACGGCTCCCAGTGACGGCATCCCAGTCATTATGTATGACGGCAGCTGTAAACTCTGTAAAGCCCAAGCTGAAAACCTTGCTCGACTTGCTCAGGGTAAGGTTCGGTCAGAAGCGTTACAAACAGCTGTAGGGAAATTCCCAGAAATAAGCCTCGAGGAAGCCTTGAAAGAAATAAAACTCGTCTCGAGTTCAGGTCAGGTGTACGGTGGGGCCGAGGCCATTGTGCAGCTTATAAATATTGGGCAACCCGTTTTAGGCAAATTGCTATATCCTTATTACCTCCCAGGAGTAAAACAGCTTGCTGATAAACTCTATGCCTGGGTTGCGAGAAACCGCTACAAACTTTTTGGCAAGGTGCCCGACGATGCCTGCGAAGGTGGCACTTGCTCTATCCATTTCAACTTGCCACAAGACTAAAATCACAATACTGCCGTAGCATCAAATGATATTGGCAGGAGCTAAGCAGTCTGGTTACAATGCTGCCTATAAACGGTCTCTTCTCTATCACATTAGCTTGCCACTTTGACAAACTAAACGTGCAAAAGACCTGATACTTTTTGCCTGGAGGCAGTTCATGGCCGAAAAACTAAATCGACGTAGCAGCATTATTACTGAGGGCGTTCAGCGTGCCCCAAACCGCAGCATGATGCGGGCCGTAGGCTTTAGCGATGATGATTTTGGCAAACCAATTATTGGTGTTGCCAATGGACAAAGCACCATCACACCCTGTAATTCTGGTCTTTATAATCTGGCCGAAGCCGCTGAAAGTGCTATTAAAGAAGCCGGGGGCATGCCGCAAATGTTTGGCACCATTACCATCAGTGATGGTATTAGCATGGGAACTGAGGGGATGAAGTGCAGTCTGGTCAGCCGTGAGGTCATAGCTGACTCAATTGAAACGGTAATTCGGGGTCAGATGATGGACGGGGTAATTGTTGTTGGCGGCTGCGATAAAAATATGCCCGGTGGCATGATGGCAATCGCCAGACTCGACGTTCCGAGCATTTATGTCTATGGTGGCACGATTAAACCAGGTCACCTTGACGGCAAAGACCTTACTATTGTGAGTGTCTTTGAGGCAGTTGGAGAGTACAGCGCAGGAAGGATTTCGCTTGACACGTTTAAGGATGTAGAGTGCGCAGCCATTCCGGGTAGCGGCAGTTGTGGTGGCATGTACACGGCAAACACCATGAGCAGTGCTTTCGAGGCGATGGGCATGAGTCTTCCCTATTCCTCAACCATGAGCAATGTTGATAAAGAAAAAGAAGTCAGCTCCGCAGAAAGCGGGCGTGCACTCATGAATCTGGTCAAGCACAATATTACTGCAAGGCAAATAATAACCAAAAAATCTATTGAAAATGCCCTGACCGTAGTTATGGCCCTTGGAGGCAGCACCAATGCCGTCTTACACTTCTTGGCAATTGCTCACGCGGCCGAGATAGACCTAAGCCTCGAGGACTTTGAAGAGATTCGCCGCAAGACCCCCCAAATCACAGACCTTAAACCAAGTGGAAAATATGTTGCAACAGACTTGCATGCAGCTGGGGGCGTTCCGCTCATTATGAAAATGTTGCTTGATCAGGGGCTTTTACACGGCGACTGCCTTACCGTTACAGGTAAAACCGTAGCTGAAAATCTGGCTGATGTGGACGGCATTCCATCTCCAGATCAGGACGTAATCTTGCCATTTGATAAACCCAAATATGCTTCTGGGCATCTCAATATCTTAAGGGGTAACCTGGCACCAGAAGGCTCGGTCGCCAAAACCAGTGGTCTTAAATCTACCAAAATTACTGGTCCGGCCCGCATTTACGAGTCAGAAGAAAGCTGCATGGAGGCCATTCTTAATGATGAGGTTAAGGCTGGCGATGTCATTATTATCCGTTATGAAGGGCCAAAAGGTGGACCAGGTATGCGAGAGATGCTCTCACCCACCAGTGCCATTATCGGTAAAGGACTGGGAGATTCTGTTGGCTTAATTACAGATGGGCGCTTTAGCGGCGGCACTTATGGGCTGGTGGTTGGTCATGTTGCCCCAGAAGCGCAAGTTGGCGGACCTATTGCTCTAGTCGAAGAAGGCGACAGCATAACCATAGATGCCGAGCAAAACCTCATTCAGGTTAATATTTCAGATGAAGAATTAGCCAAACGACGTGAAGCCTGGGTTGCTCCTGAAATCAAATACAAAAGTGGCGTACTGGCCAAATATGCCAAACTTGTTGGCAGTGCTTCACGTGGTGCCGTCACCGACTAGAATAGTTTTTTACCGGAAGTCCTCCTACATAGGGAGGACTTTTTTCTATGCCGCACATTGATATTTTATTTTTCTAAAGCAGACTCGAGGCCTCAGTGGAACCCAGCACCGTCGAAGAATCAAGCCAGGCAAGCAATGACGCCTTCGTCAAAAAGAACCTAAACTGGAACTTTGGCGTCAATCTCATTGACATTGCCTTTTTTACCATTAGCTTAAGCGTCATATCACGCGAAACCGTTATGCCTGTTTTGGTGAGTAAATTGACTGATTCCAAATTTGCCATAGGGCTCATACCCGCCTTAGCCACGTTTGGTTACTTAATTCCGCAACTTTTAAGCGCTAGCTTTACCGAACGACTTCCCTATAAGAAACCAATTACCATGTTTATTGGTGGGGTTATTGAACGGTTACCCTTTGGCCTGATTGGCATTGTGCTCTTTTTCCTTGCCGAAAAAAACCCTCCCCTGACGCTTTTTCTCTTTTTCCTGTTGCTGGTCATAACTTCGGTGGGTTCGGGTCTCGCGACCCCTCCCTGGCTTGACATGATCGCCAAAGTCATCCCGGTAGAAAAAAGAGGGCTGTTGTCAGGGGTTGGTAACAGTATCGGCGCAGTAATGGGTATTTTCGGCGCGCTCCTGGTGGGGAAAGTTCTGGCAAGCTCGAGCTATCCCAACAATTTTGCCTTTCTCTTCATTCTGTCATTTAGCCTGAACATTATTTCTTTTATTGGCTTAGCATTAAACCGAGAACCCTCCAGTCTAAAGGTCAACAAGCACTTATCCCTGAAAGATTATCTGGCGAAACTACCTCAGATTCTGAAAACCCAGCATAATTATCGGCGTTTTATTATAAGTCGCTCGCTCATTTTGGTGGGAACCATGGCAACTGGTTTTTACAGCGTCTTTGCTACCGAGCGCTTTATGGAAGGCTCGAGCGTAGCCAGCCTAACAGGTCTTTTGACTGCTGTGCTTATAAGCTCGCAGGCTATTTGCAATCTAGGCTGGGGCTTTCTGGCTGACCGACTAGGCCACAAGCGAGTTCTATCCAGTGCGGCTTTTTTACTAATGATTGCTGCCCTGCTCGCTTTTCTGGCAAGTTCAAAAATCTTGCTTATCCTTACGTTTATGTTTCTGGGCAGTTATCTGGCAGCAGATCAGGTTTCTGCCCTTAACATCATCCTCGAGTTCTGCGAAGAGGCCGACAGGCCTACTTATATTGGCCTGACCAATACCCTACTGGCACCCCTTGTTGCCCTGGTTCCGCTGCTGGGTGCTTATCTAGCCAGTCATTTTGGTTACTCAACGCTATTTGCCACGACTGCAGTCATGGCCTTACTCGGAGGTCTGGCAATGACCCTGTGGGTTAGAGAACCACGCTATAAAAGCTAAAGCGCCGCCTGTTCAACCCGGTCTCGTCCCTCAGACTTAGCGCGGTACATAGCAACGTCCGCATGTTTTATCAGCAGTTGAGGGCGGTCACCGTGAACAGGAAAAGAAGCTACTCCCATAGACAGGGTGAGCATTTCAAGAACACCGTGTGCCAGCTCAACTTTTATGCTTTTTACCTGCTGCCTCAGGCTCTCAGCCCGTTTTATCGCATCATCAAGCTCTGTCTCAGGAAGGACGATAATGAACTCTTCTCCTCCGTACCGGCAAGCAATGTCCTGCATTCTAAAGTGGCTGCTTAGAACAGCACCTAGCGCTTTCAGTACCTCATCTCCGGCATCATGACCATAGCGGTCATTTATGGATTTGAAGTGATCAATGTCAGCAACAATAATACTAAGGGGGTCATCGGCACGCTTGGCGCGCTCGAGTTCACGGTGCAAAGTTTCATCCAGATATCTGCGGTTATATAGAGAGGTTAGGGGATCACGAATGGCCTGCTGCAACAAAGAGTCTCGTAGCTGCAAATTTTCAAAGGCCAAGGCTATACGGTCTGCCATGCTTCCTAAAATCTGCCGCTGGTCTTCAGCCAGAGCATTATCACCTGTTATCACCAGCAGGCCAAGTTTTTTACCTGAAACAGCCAGGGTCAAACAAAGGCTCATCTTTTGAGGTAAATCAGCCAGGTGACCACAGTAATAATAAGGATCTGCAAAATAGGCATAATGTCTGCCCAGGTTTAAGGCACGGCACTGCTCAGCATAAATAATATCCTGCTGGCTTACCTGAGTACCCCAGCTATGCTTAAGCACAAAGGCATTTAACATATCATCATAAAGATAGATCATGCCTGAAACATGGGGGCACAAACCAATAATCCGGGTCTCGATAACCCCATAGGTAGCGTCAATAGTAGGGGCGTGCTGCAAGCCAACACCAAGTTGATTTAATAGCACTATTTGATGATGCCTTTCGGTTAGCTCCTCAAATTTCTGCCTTACCGCATCACTTGCCAGACGGACTTCATTCTCTCGCTCCTGCAATAATCTTCCTGTTTGCTGCAAGGTGCTGGCAAGTCGCCCAAGTTCATCGTGGCCCTTTTCACCAAAATTAAAACTTTGGCCCCTGGCCAGGCTTTCTGCCCCAAGACTCAGTTTATGGACACGCCGAGTAATTCCTGAGGCAAAAAGTCGCATACCAAGTAAAAGGCTGATTAACGCTGCTAAGGTACTCAGAACTATGGCTACATAGTAGCGTGTAAGCAATATCTGCCGATTTGACTCGAGTTCTTTTAACATACTTTGCTGCTGTGATACCAGCGTATTGAGCTGCTGCTCCAGGGCTTGCATGACCACCTGACTGGTAATAACAAAGCTATCGATACTGCCAGGCGCAGCTTCGCGTAAACTGGGTGCTAACTGCAGCAAGGTTGCCAAGGCTGAAAGTTCCTGCTCAATCTGGGTTCTGGCATTATTAAAGCGCTCGAGCTGATCTGGATAACGGCTTAAACTTTTCTCCAGGCTATTCAACTCTTCAGGAAGCTGGTCTCTGGCTTCCTGATAAAAAGCAAGCAAATCTTCCCTGTCGGTAAGCAAAAACCCTCTAACACCCGTGCTGGCATCAAGCAGCAAATTTTGCACTTCCTGCAATTTTAGCTGGGTTTGATAGGCCATATTTACGCCGTTTTCTGCACCTCTTAATTGGCTTAGAACAAGCGTAGTGACAAGCCCCGCTACAACAAAAAGGAAAATGGGAAAACCTGTAACAACAATACCCTTAAGCGCTAAACCAAGGTTCGACCAGTACTTTCGAATCTGCTGTTGCACGTCGCGGCTAAGTCGCCAGCCCCTTCCGTATAGTTATGTTACCTGAGTCTATCATCTTGCTTATGAGCTTCCTCTGTAATATTTTGCCCTTATTTACACGGTTTAGCTTAGAAAAAAGGGATTCAGGCAAAAACGCGACACCGGTCTATTGCAACTTGAAATACTTCGGTTGCCTGCTCGAGCATAGCTTCTGAAACCATTCTGCCTAAAGAAAAGCGAATACTAGCCTTGGCATCTTCGTAGCTAAGCCCCATGGCCCGCAAGACATGGCTGGGCTCGAGGCTACCCGCAGCACAGGCTGAGCCAGCACTCGCTGCAACGCCCATCGTATCAAGAGCCAAAAGTAAAGCCTCTCCGTCAACGCCTAAAACCTGGACGTTGCTGTGTTTAGGACCCCTTGGTGCCTCGTTTCCATTTATACGGACTCCGTCTATCTTTAAAAGCTCCCCTTCAAAAGCATCCTTGAGGTTCTGCAAACGAACACTATCTTCGCCGTGGCGCGTTTGCGCAAGTTCGGCAGCTTTTCCCATACCTACAATACTGGCAAGATTATGCGTACCGGCTCTGAAACCCCGCTCTTGTTCTCCCCCTAGCATAAAGGGCTCGAGCGCCAGCCCTTCACGAATATAGAGTGCTCCAACACCCTTGGGACCATACATCTTATGGGCGGACAGCGCCATAAAATCAACCCCCAGAGCATATACCTTGACCTCCTGAAAGGCAAACGCCTGAACCGCATCACAAAACAAATAAGCCCCGTGCTCATGCACAAGTTTACTAATCGCAGCAATATCCGTTTTGACGCCAGTTTCATTGTTGACCAGCATAAGAGCCACCAGCACGGTGTCTGCTTTAAGCGCTGCCCTTACCGCCTCCGGACTTATCTGGCCGGAAGGATCTGGTGCCAGGTAGCTAACCTTTGTACCTCTGGCCTCGAGCCACTCTGCACTCGCTAGAACCGCCTTATGCTCGAGCTGACTGGTAAGGATGTGTCCCTCTGGGCGCCCGGCAGCAATGCCCCGAATGACTTGATTTATAGCCTCAGTCGCTCCTGACGTAAAAATAACTTCCTTCGGCTTTGCGCCAACGGCTAAAGCTACTTGTTCTCTGGCAGTTTCAAGTCCCCGCCTTGCTTTTTGACCAAAACCATGAAGACTCGAAGGATTGGCAAACACCTCTGAAAAATAAGGCAACATGGCCTCGAGCACCAGGGGGTCTAGAGGTGTCGTAGCAGCATAATCAAGATAGATCATTTTTCAAATCATAGCCTAGTTGTAATGTCCAAAGGGCAATGCTGCTTAATTGGCAAATTGGGCTGGTAAAGGCTCGAGCTGAATTAATTGGCGCTCAGCTACCAGATTGGCAAGCGTCGTTGAGGATAAAACTTTACGAACTGCCTGATCAACCTCGCGCCACAAACCTTCGGTGGAGCAGTGACCGCTGCGGTCACAGTTATCTTCATCTTCAATGCAGGATACCGGCGCAAAGTTACCTTCTAAAAGCTCGACCACTTCAAGTGCTGTAATCGCTTCCAGGGGCTTAGCAATGCGGTAGCCACCATAGGCACCACGTATCGACTCAACATAGCCAGCCTTACGCAACACAGCCACCAATTGCTCCAGATAATGCTGCGATATTCCCTGCTGCTCAGAAACATATTTCAAGCTAACAGGTTCATCTCCCTTGAGAGCAATTTCTACCAGGGCGCGCATGCCATATTGGGCTCGAGTCGATATCCACATAACGGTAACCTTACCACCTTATGGGTTTAGTATAGCGAGGAAGCTTTTTAAGGGTCAATCGTACATCCTACATACCTTAGAGAAAAACAAGCAATACAGATTTGGCGTATCTCCAAAGGACGTGCTACAATCGCAAGGTTGACTTGAACACAGTTTCAGGTGGAATAAATTTGGAATTCACTGAGATTTGAGGTGACTGAAATGGCTAAAGTATGTAGTATATGTGGCAAAGGCCCCATCGTCCGCAACCTTCTGGTACAAAGCGGTAAAGCAAAACGCGAAGGCGGTGTTGGTCGTAACACCACTGGTAAAACCAAGACCTGGAAATACCCGAACTTACAGCGTACCAAAGTCTGGCAAAATGGTCAGGTGCGCACCATGCGCGTTTGCACCAGCTGTATTCGTGCCGGTAAAACTGTAGCTGCTTAACACTTTTATACAAACACATTCTTATACAATCTCTTATACAAGCGAAGTTGCCGAGTCTCACAGCTCGGCTTTTCTTTTTATGCTGAGCGAGTGTCAGACTGGAGTCCTTGGTCAGAAACACAGCAGTGGGTTTTATCAGTAAGCACCTCATGAAGGCTCGAGCCATCGTTTTTATCTTAGAAATGCAGTTTGGCGACAAACAAGCCACATTGACTTACTTCTAAATAGGTTAGCTCCCGCATTTTTGAATCTCTTTGATTTTCCAACTGACTCGATTTTTAACGTTTAGAGAACTTACATGCTAAACCTATGCTTCATAGGGGTTTTTTGGACTCTGAAAATAGCTAATAGGATCTCAATCTAAAGCATATGTTCACCAGGATTTCTTTTTCGCCAAGCTCAAGTTGCTTGCTGGTTGAAACTTGCGGGCTGGTTTTGCCTGGGCTCGAGCTTTCTAACCTGCACTACACCATTGGTATAGTTTGCAATCATTAAAGGCATGGTAAACTCCAACAACTTGAATTAGCCCTGATAAGGATTTTCTGTGAAGCAACTCAGGCAAATAAAACCCGGATGGTACCTACTAGGCGCGCTCTTTATCTACAGTATTGTTATTTCGTTTGCCTATTTGAATGCCCGAAAACCCCAACCTACCCCTGAACCCGTCGTCAGTCAGGAACTCGAAGAAGCGACTTCTACAGTGGCAGATGGCCTTTGGTTTCCGATTCCAGGCGCTCATTTACCAGAGGACGATAGCTATTTGCCAGGAAGTGCCCGGAACTACCGGCGGGGTGAAAATCAGGGTTTTGACTTTTATGGCAATGATGCAGGTATACCTATTGTTTACGGACAGGCAGTCATAGCCGCCAGCGACGCCACCGTAATAAGGGCCGATACAGTTTACACAGAGCCTTCTCAGGCAGACTGGCAGGCTCTTATCGCCAAGGTGGGTACCGATGGTGCCAATGAGACCGACCTTAATATTTTGAGAGGGCGACAGGTCTGGCTCGAGCTACCCGACAAGCGCATCCTGCGCTACGCTCACCTCTCTGCTATTGATCCAAGCATCAAGGTAGGTGAAACGGTTTACCGTGGTCAGGTTATTGCCTATGTCGGCAACTCTGGTACAGATGATGGGGTTGCAGGAACGAACCGAGGTGCCAGACTCCACTTTGAAATCTGGAACAGTAATGGTCAGTATTTTGGTCAGGGTTTAGGTACAGCAGCCACCAGGGAAGCAGCACAAAACCTGTTTGTTGGGCCCTAGCGCTACTACACTTTACTGGAGATAATCAGAACATGTCTAATAGTCCTACAGCTTTTGAAATCGTTTGGCGTAATGTCTGGGTACGCGCCATATGCTATGTGCTGGTTTTTGCTTTTCTCATCTGGCTTCTGATTCGCTACAGAGCTGGCTATCTTTTTGCCCTCCAGGTGGGCATTATTGGCTTTTTCCTGGCTTATGTTTTAAATCCACTGGTAAATCTCTTGCAAAAAATACGCATACGTCGCCCTCTTGCTGTCATCATCGTTTATTTTCTGCTCATCAATTTTCTTGTCTTAGGCTCTGTACTCTTAACCTCTGTGGTTACCCAGCTAGCAAGTTTCATCAACCTTATCCCCGAAGCGCTAAACAGTATTGGAAACTACTTGAGTAGCATAAGCGGCTGGTTTGGCCACCAACTAGATTCGCTTATCAATAGTCTTCCAGCCATTTTATCTGAACGGTTTGGAGTGCAGACTTCGAATGATCAGCTAAGCCTCCTGTTTCAGCAGCGCTTTGTCAATTTGCTTACCAGCGCTGTGGACACCATAAACAGCTTTCTTGAAACCGTCGCTAAACAAGGCCCTCGGTCCCTGCTGACTGGCGCAACCTCAATTATTTCAACCACCCTGCAAATCGTCCTTATTATTCTGGTGAGTGGTTACTTTCTCTATGATTTTCCGAAATTTGTTGAAAGCTTCAGGCGCATTGTGCCAGTAAGATACCGCACGGTTTATGATGATTTGCGCAATAAGGCAGATGTCGCCGTAGGTGGTTATATCCGCGGTCAGCTCTTAATCACACTTTGCCTGGGCGTCTTTATTTATATTGGCTTAAGAATCTTAGGGATAGGGTCTGCCCTTGCGATTAGTTTTTTGGCGGCTGTTTTCAACTTAATTCCTTACCTTGGTCCCATCATTGGCGTCATACCAGCTGTGCTTTTAGGCTTTACCATTAGCCCCTGGACTGCCCTGGGAGCGGTTATCGTTTTTGTTATTGCCAATCAACTCGAGGGCAATGTTTTAGGACCCTACATCCTATCGAAGAGCACCGACCTGCATCCGGTAACAGTGCTACTGGCAATCCTGGCTGGCGCAGGCTTGTTTGGGCTTGTAGGGGCACTTCTCGCAGTGCCCATTGTTGCACTTGGCAAAGTCATACTCGAGGAATATCTGTTTAAACGCCCTGCCTATCAAGAACCTGCTCTAGCAACAACGTCGCCTAAGAAGGCTGAGAAAAAACAAAAACGCTAGCTCTCATCTTTCTCGAGCAGTTTCGCTTTTAACGTGGCAACCTCTTTATCAAGGTCGGACTCACTACCTTTAAAGCCTGCTTTTTCCTTTAACCAGCTGGCAATTTTGCGCTCATCAAAACCAGATAGCCGTCTTAATCCTTCGAACCAGCTCATTTCTTCAGTGCTTCCTTGAAAATAAGCCTGGGCACGGTTGGCGATCAGATAGGTGGTAAGGGCGTTGGTACTGCTCGAGGCAGCCACACCAAAAAAAGGAATGGCTTTTGCCAGCCAGCGCTTGGCGTAACGTTCGGTAAGGGCCAGACTCAGCTTCTTGCCAGCCCGGTTAATCAGGCTACTGCTTCCCATACTCACGCCAGTCACGAGAAATATCAGCTTTTGTTGGTCTAACTTACTTAACGGATAGTCGTTTAGCAGGGCAAGCTCGAGTACCATTTCAGCCTGTAATTTAAACGTTGCCGAAAGATCGGCAGCAAAACCTACCGTTAAGGCAGTGATGGTACCCAAACCTGGAATAAGACCAGCGCCAGAGCTGGCTGCACCCACCATCGCTGTTTGCTGAATTTTCTTTTTTACAATCTGCTCTGAAAGCTCTTCTGGTGTCGCTTCTGGAAATTGTTGCTTTAAGCCCTCAACCCGTCTCCGGGCCGCATTTACATCTGCCTGACTTAAAACACTGAGCAAGCTAGCCAATGCCCCTGACAGCAGAGGTTTGGCAGCTTCCGTTGCTGTTTTGTCTTTTGATTCAGTCGTCATGCTCTCAGCTTAGGCCTAAGGCAAGGCTATGTCATCCGACTTTCTTACGATTAACTATGCTGGAAATTAGCTAAATACATTTATGCCATGCTTGCTGCAGAGCTTGCGCGTCTCATAGTCAAACCAGGCTTGACCACCTGTGTGCTGCACCTGACTCCGCAAATCATTTAGCACTTCATGAACGAGGCGCTGAGGAATAGTCTTATCTGGCAGGTTAAGATCATAGAGCACATCTTCAATCAGGAGGTCTCCGACGGGTCCCATGTGATTCACCAGCAAGCTCCGCAAATCATGGACAAAACTAGGCGAAACCGTAGCCGAGGCAAGCTCAATGAGGTCATAAGTATAGAGCTCTTCAGCAAGGCTCAGTACTTCCTCGAGCCTCAGGTGCTTTTTAAAGGCGATATCACGCAGGCTGTCGTAACCATTCAGATAGGTAAGTAGTTGCAGGGCTCCAACACTCAGCACCAGATTTTTAAAATCATTCCTGACTTCTTTGGCACTTAAAACACAGTCTTCATGAAGCAGAAATTTACCCTTGCGCTTGGCTTCATCTACTCTGCGGGAGGCCTCGAGTAAAACCAGCTCTAATGGTAACTTTTGGCTTTCTATGGGTGCACTCAGATTCGGAATGAATTTGAACCTTCCTTCACCCCAGCTGAGAAGTACTGCTACCGCGTCAATATCAAGGCGTACTCCTGCTTGTCCCTCTTGCCCAAGACCCGCATGAACAAGCTTGCCCTGCCTGAAAAAAATAAATCCTTTGGTTCCTTGAAACTGACGAATGATAAGACAACCTGTCACTTCATTCATCGCTAAGTACTGTAAGAGATTTCCCAGGCCACCCTGGCTGAGCTGTCCTTGCAAGTCCATCCTGTCTAGTCTACTCAAGAACGGCGAAATAAACTAGCATGTAGGTACTTTTGGTTTAAATTCAGCCTAAAGATCGCATGGCAAAACCATAAAGCAGTTTAGAAATATATTTGAACAAGAGTTAACATTTGCCCCTTATTTTTATAACCAGAAAAAGCTCGAGTCGGCCCAAAACCAAGGTGAGATTCTGGTCCAATATCCGTGGTAGCGTAGGTAGACTAGTTTGTCAAAGGAGTACTAGTTTGTCAAAGGAGTACTATGTATCAAATTTGTCTGCTTCCAGGTGATGGGATTGGCCTCGAGGTCGTTCCTGCTGCCAGAGCAGTCTTAGAAGCAACCGGACTGAAGTTTAACTTTGTCGAGGCCAGGGCAGGCTGGGCTTGTTTTGAAGACACGGGAAAAAGTGTACCCGATGAAACCTTAGCAGCCATCAAGGCCAGTGATGCCTGCCTTGCAGGTGCCTTCACTAGCCCTAAAAAGAAGGTCGCAGGTTTTTTCAGCTCAATCCGCTACCTAAGACGTGAACTTGATCTTTTTGCCAATCTGAGGCCTGCCAAAAGTCGGCCTGTTGCTGGTAGTCTGCCAGGTATCGATATGCTGATGGTTCGTGAAAACACCGAAGGGCTGTATGTAGCTCAGGAAAGGCGCTACGGCGATCTGGCCCTTGCTGATGTAGTCATTACACGGCAGGCGAGCGAGCGAATTAGCAAAGTTGCGGCCGAGCAAGCGCAAAAAAGAAGGCATAAACTTGCCATCATCCATAAGGCAAATGTCTTACCTGTAACCTCTGGCTTTTTTTTAGAAATTGCTCAGGAAGTAACGGCTCTGTACCCCGATATCCACAGCTATGATTTAATCGTTGATGCCGCCGCTATGTTACTGGTGCGCGACCCAGGCCAGTTCGATGTCATGGTAACCACTAATTTATTTGGTGATATTTTGAGTGACCTGATGGCAGGTCTGGTTGGTGGACTTGGGCTGGCACCCAGCGCCAATATTGGCGAAACCCATGCCATTTTTGAATCGGTTCACGGCTCAGCCCCTGACATTGCGGGCAAAGGAATCGCTAATCCTGTGGCCACTATCCTCTCGGCAGCGCTCATGCTCGAGCATTTAGGTGAGCCTGAAGTGGCAGCAGCCATCGATCAGGCCGTGAACACGGCGCTTAGCCAGGACACCTTAACACCCGACCTGGGCGGCAAGGCTACAACCGAGGAGTTTAGCAATGCTATTATTAGGGCTCTGGGTTAGACTCTCATCTGCCAGTTTTTTCTTTGCGTTAGGCTTTTAGCGGGTATGTGGGTCTTTTGTTGCACAGCCAATTTTCTTATGAGGTTAGCTTAGATGTACGCCTTACAGCAGGCTATGAGAGCAGTTCGGGCAAACTGGGTCGCCAGTGTTTCTACCATTGCCACCATGATCCTTTCCTTAACGGTTCTGGCAGGGTTTAGCCTCTTGACCCTTAACCTGAATGCCTGGCTTTCACGGTTGCAGAGCGAACTCGAGCTAAGTGCCTACCTGAACGACAGTGCAGACGAAGCGGTACTCATTGACACCATACAGAGTTGGTCAGAAATTAGAAGTGTGGATTTCATTCCTAAAGAAAGTGCCATTAACGATTTAGGCAGAGATTTTCCCAGCAT
The DNA here is from genome assembly GCA_020431825.1 of Trueperaceae bacterium. Taxonomy (GTDB): domain Bacteria; phylum Deinococcota; class Deinococci; order Deinococcales; family Trueperaceae; genus JAHEBB01. Next base: position 29,086 of record JAGQHN010000047.1, read on the forward strand.
CTCGGTAGCAACTGACCTGGTTGGCAACCCCCTTCCTGATCGTCTCGATATGAGAGTCGTTGACCCCCGCTTTGTGTCAACCGTAAGTGCAAAATTGCAGGGCTTGGCTGGCGTGACCGAAGTTCAGGATGGTTCTGACACAGCCGAAACCTTTGTGGCGATTAATGAATCTGTTCAGGTCATTGGTTCGATTTTGATTATCGTACTCCTTACCAGCAGTCTCTTTGCCATTGTTAACTCAATCAGAGCAGCTATTACGGCCAGGGCCAGAGAGATCGAGGTTATGCGGCTGGTTGGTGCGACTCGAGAATTCATACGAGCCCCTTTTCTCATAGAAGGCTTTCTGCTGGGACTTATCAGTGCTGGCGTCGCCTTAGCGCTTATTATTCCTGGGTATCAGTTTGTGCTTTACCGCCTGTCTGACCGGCTGCAGTTTTTACCGCTTGTGCGTGATCTCTGGCTACTCATTCGGGTGACAGGTTTACTTTTTGCTCTGGCCCTACTGGTAGGCATTGTCGGTAGCGCCATTTCCATTTCGCAACATTTAAGAGAGGAAGTCTAATGATGCTTCGACTTTGTCTTGTACTCGCTTGCTTTATAGTATTTGCATTTGCTCAGGAAAGTAGCCTGCAAAAACAACTCGAGGGCGAACTGGCTGATTACCAGGGCCTGCTTGAAGAGCGCGCTTCTGAAATAAATTCTATAGAAGAAACGCTGGGTGAAACCGCTTCCAGACTCAATCAGCAAATTTCTGAGCGAGACACCTTAAGTGAAGATTTATCGCAGCTGAGTAATCAGAGAAAGGAACTCGAGGCCAGCATCTCTGAACTGGAAACCCAGCTCTCTCAGACCGAAGCCGATATTGCCTCACTTCAGGAAGAGATTTCTCAGCTTAAGGTTAGGGTCGAAGGCATTCTCATTAATATGTACAAACAGCGCAGCAGCAGTTTTGCCAGCGCGGTAAGTCAAGCCCAAGATTTCCATGATCTGCAGGTTAACAATTATTATCTTTCACTTTTAGCTGAACAAGACCTGGCCCTTATCGTGCAACTAGATAACAAGGCCAAGGATCTGGCTGAGCTGCAACAGGACCAGTCACAGCAAATTGCTTCACTTGATAGCAAGACAAGCGAACTCAGTCAGAATGAAGCCAGCCTCATTGCCAAACAGGAGGAACTCGAGAGCGTCATCTCTGAACTCGAGTCTAGTCAGGAAGGACAGCTTGCTCTAAGAGCAAATCTCTTGCAAGAACAGAGCAAACTTGAATCAAACATCGCCGAAGCCATGGCACAGCTCGAGCAGGAAAAAGAGCGTCTGCGTAAAGAAGCTGAGGAAAAACGTCGTCAGGCAGAAGCTGCCAATAGCGAAGAAGAGCGTCAGGAGCTCATCGCTGAGGCAGAGATAGCCGAGACACGTCTCGCCGCTTTAGGGGCACCCTTGCCTCCTCTCAGCTCTGGTTACATCTACCCTATTGATAGCCCTACTTTAATCAGTCGGTACGGCGATATTGGTTCAGGCGTTATCCTTACTACTGACCTAGCGGGTGCTGCCGTCAAATCAATCAATAAGGGCGTTGTCAGGGAGATGAGTTTTCTTTCAGCCAATGATGGTTATAGCGTAACGATTCAGCATAGCGACGCCTTAAGCTCATCCTATGTCAATTTACAGGCGACACCTCTTGTTGATGTTGGCGATGTGGTGGAGCAGGGTCAGATTATTGGTTATTTGGGCGGCGGCACGCTGACACCTCCAAACGCTTTGCGGTTTTACATGATTAAAACCAAATCAGATGGCAGCTTTGTCGCCTTTACCGATCCTGCTGGTCAACTTGGTTTTTAATACTTTTTCTGACAGTTTAATCAGCAATTGGTTTTTGGAAAACCTTTCTTTAATCGCTTGATAGAAAATTCCGAATTTTAGGTATTTGAGAAGCTATAAAAATGCACGCTATAGGTATTGATTCGCTTGAAACCACAAGAAATGTCACGCCGTCTTTTACTCGCTCCTAGCTTTACGGTTGGGATTTAGAAATCAACGAATGTTAACCTGGCTCGAGCAAGCCCAAATACTCCAGAAGAGCAAGCAGGCTTTCGTTATTGTCACGTTGGCAAAGGTCAAAGGCCATGCACCGCGTAAGGTCGGGGCAAAAATGCTTGTCACACGAGAGTCTAGTTTTGGCAGTATCGGCGGGGGCAACCTTGAAGAGACCACCCTCAAAAGAGCAAGAGCGTTACTGTCAGAAAAGTCTCCTGAAGCTAGCGTATTTAAGCTCATCCTCAACCCGCAAGCAGGGACTTATGGCATACAATGTTGCGGAGGTGAAGTTGAGATTATGCTCGAGCCCCAAATGAGCACCCGACCAAGCATCGCTATTTTTGGTGCTGGACATGTGGGCCAAGCCCTTTGCAGGGTACTGGGGCAGCTTCCGCTTGATCTCTACCTCATTGATTCAAGAATGACACAGCTAAGTGGTTTTTCAGAGGCACCGGGACTCTTTAAAAGGCATGCGCCCATACCAGAAACCCAACTTGATGAACTTCCTCCTGATAGTTACCTTGTCGTCCTGACTCACGACCATGCCGAAGATCTTGCCATCCTTGATAAGGCTTTAAGGCACTCGAGCTTCCCTTTTATTGGTCTTATCGGCAGTGACGTCAAATGGCATCATTTTCAACGGGAACTGGGCAAACAGGGTCATAGCCCAGAAGCTTTGGCCCTTGTCACCTGTCCACTAGGCATACCAGGCATAAGCGCAAAACTTCCGGCAGCAATTGCCATAGCAACAGCAGCTCAAATTCTGGAACACTTCAGTAAACAAGGAGTAGAACTTGAACCATGAACCTTTAATGCGGCGCGCAATCGCGCTGGCACGGCAAGCCAGAGAAAACGGCAACCATCCCTTTGGGGCTCTACTTGCCGATCATCAGGGCAAAATTGTGCTCGAGGCCGAAAATACCGTCATAACCGAAAAAGACAGCACCGGGCACGCCGAGACCAATCTTATGCGCAAGGCGTCTAAAACCTTTGACAAAACTTTCTTGAGCAGCTGTACGCTTTACACCAGCACCGAGCCCTGCATCATGTGTTCCGGGGCTATTTACTGGACCAACGTCAAACGAATTGTCTTTGGCCTTAGAGAGAGTGAACTCCTGAAAATCACAGGCGACAACCCTGAAAACCCCACGCTAAGTCTGCCAAGTTCTAAAGTCTTTGAACTTGGTAAGATTGCCATTGACGTTATCGGTCCCATTTTAGAAGAGGAGGCTCGAGCCGTGCACGAGGGCTTCTGGGAACAGTTTGCAAACTGATTGCATAGGTCTACCGTACTTAAAACCCCCTTTACTGCATCTCAGCTACTATTTATTTTTGTCTCAGACTCTTAAACTTAGCAAAAACCAAACTTAGCAAAAACCAAACGAGGTACTTTTTATGCCAGACATTACCCTGACCACCGACCTAAAACCAGAGTACGAAGCCATTCTCACGCCAGACGCCCTGCAATTCGCAGCCAAATTACATCTGGCGCTAAAAGACAGACGTGCAAGCTTGCTAGCCAAAAGAGAGGAAAGACAGGCTTTTTTTGATGCTGGTGGTTTGCCAGACTTTTTACCAGAGACTGCGGCAATTCGTGAGACAGAGTGGAAAGTAGCTCCAGCCCCGGCTGATCTCAATGACCGCCGCGTAGAAATAACCGGACCTCTCGACAGAAAAATGATGATCAATGCGCTAAATAGTGGTGCCAAAGTCTTTATGGCAGACGCCGAAGACAGCATGTCTCCTAATTGGGACAATGTGATGCAAGGGCAACTAAATTTGCGTGATGCGGTCAGAAAGACCATCGGCTTTGTAGATGAGGATAGGGGCAAAACGTATGCGCTAAACGACAAAGACATTGCAACGTTGCTCCTCAGGCCAAGAGGCTGGCACCTGAATGAAAAGCACGTTTTGGTGGACGGTGAAGAGATCAGTGGGGGGATTTTTGACTTTGCCCTTTATATGTACCACAATGCCAAATACTTGCTCGAGAATGGTAGTGGGCCTTATTTCTACTTACCCAAGCTCGAGTCTCACCTGGAAGCCAGACTCTGGAATGATGCCTTTGTGTTAGCGCAAACCGAACTTGGTCTTCCTCAGGGCAGCATACGTGCCACCGTGCTGATAGAAACCATTCTGGCAGCTTTTGAAATGGACGAGATTCTCTATGAGCTTAGAGAGCACATGTCAGGTCTCAATGCAGGTCGCTGGGACTATATCTTTAACTTTATAAAGAAATTAAGGAATCACTCTGACAAAACCCTGCCTGACCGCGCTCAAGTCACCATGACCGTACCCTTTATGCGGGCGTACGCTGAACTTCTGGTTAAAACCTGTCACCGGCGCGGCGCCCATGCTATAGGCGGAATGGCAGCTTTTATCCCAAGTCGGCGAGACGAAGAGGTCAATAAAAAGGCATTCAGTAATGTTCTGGCGGATAAGCGCCGGGAGGCCAGTCAGGGTTATGACGGCACCTGGGTTGCCCACCCTGATCTGGTGCCGGTGGCCAAGCAGGCCTTTGATGAAGTGCTGGGCGATAAACCTAATCAAAAAGATAATCTCCGAACTGACCTGGAAGTAGGTCAGGCAGACTTGCTTAATACTCGGTTTGACTCGAGCATCACAGAAGGAGGGGTACGCATGAACATCGATGTGGGCATTCAGTACCTTAACTCCTGGCTAAATGGCAATGGTGCTGCTGCTATCTATAACCTGATGGAAGATGCTGCCACCGCCGAGATTAGTCGGGCGCAGCTCTGGCAATGGATAAAGAATGGGTCAACACTTGACGACGGTCGCTCGGTAAGTACGGAAATGTATAAAGAGATTCGCGATGAGGAGCTAGCCCGCCTGAAAGCAGAGTACGGTGAAAGTCGTTTTGACGAAGCCGCTGATATTATGAACCAACTCATTCTTACGGACGATTTCATCAGCTTTTTGACCCTGCCCGCCTATGAGCATATCTAATGCAAACCATAAAAGAACTTACTGAGCGCTTTTACAAGGACGGCAGGCTCGAGCACATTCTGGTGAGAAGCGAACACCGCGGGGAGATTTCTGAACTAGAAGAAACGCAGGCAATAGAAGGTGTCGGCCTTGCAGGAGACCACCGAGACGGTAAAAAACCAAACCCCAGGGCCAAAAGGCAGGTCACGCTCATTCAACTGGAAGACCTTGAAACGGTAGCCAAACTGCTTGGTTTAGCAGCACTCGAGCCTTCTCTAACCCGGCGTAATCTGGTCATCTCAGGCATAAATCTAAAGGCGCTAAAAGACCGAAAATTTAAGATTGGCAATGCAGTTTTTGAAGCAACCGGACTGTGCCACCCCTGCTCGAGGATGGAAGAAAATCTGGGCAGGGGCGGCTATAATGCCATGCGTGGACACGGCGGCCTGACCGCTCGAGTTCTGCAAAGTGGCTTAATTCGTCAGGGAGACGCACTTTCACCACTGACAGATGATCAAATCGGTAGCAAGTCAACGTTATAACTTACAATGAGTCAGGCAAAAGATGTTCTTCAAACCTATCAAAAATACTATGTTGATAGAGACTATGAACAAGTAGATTTGTTTCAATTGTTAAAGAGCGAGTTTGCAATCAGTCACGTCATTTATCCTGGAAGTTTCGTCCATATCTCTCCTTCTTTTATCTTTCAAAAGGTGAGTTATATTGATTCAGATAAAAATGCCAAATTGTTTTTTCAACAAGAACAGCAAGTACAAGCCCTTATCGAAGGGCGAAAACACTATCAAGAAACACCTAGCATCAGTTTCTACAGTGTGGATTACAACAGAACGATAAGCGAGCTTGTAGATTCTTGTGATTTATTACTATCACAGTACGCAGGTTTTATTTCAGAGTCTTGTAAGGCATATCTAAAAATAGGCGGCTTACTGTTAGTCAACAATAGCCATGCTGACGCAGGTTTAGCGGCTCTTGACAAAGACTATAAGCTTATAGCCACTGTTCATAGAAATAAAGCTAGGTACCGCATCTCCTATTCTGATTTAGAGGCTTATTTTGTGGCAAAAGGTAGGACGCACTTGAGCAAAGACTACCTTCATACGTTAGGTCGTGGGGTTGGCTACACCAAGACGGCTCCTTTATATCTTTTTCGCAGAGTGTCGTGATGCAATATCATTTAGCACACGGAGCTTACTTTTTGAACCTATAGGCACTTATACCAAACTGCCATTTTAATGTCGTAAAAGAAAATAAAAATTGCTCATAGGAACGTACTCTAAGATGACTGTGACTGTGACATCGTTCAAGAATTTCTGTTTTCGGGTTTAATAACGGTTTCCGATAATATCCCTAATGAAATAA
>JAGQHN010000048.1 GCA_020431825.1 Trueperaceae bacterium
GAAAAGACAGTATTTTGCAATCAATGATGGAGGGTCTCGATCAGGCCCGTCAGAAAATCTTGGAAGCTAATGCTGTTGATATGCAAAATGCGGATCGGGCTGGACTATCAACCACCCTGCAAGACCGATTATTTCTAAGCGACGCACGAATTGACGGCATGATTCAGGAGATCGAAGATGTAATTACTCTGCCCGACCCGGTAGGTGAGACATTAAGCGCTCAGAGGCTCGACAACGGCTTAGAGCTTAAAAAGGTTTGCGTACCAATTGGCGTCATCGCGATGATTTATGAGGCACGCCCAAACGTAACGTCAGATGCTAGCGTGCTGTGTATCAAGGCTGGAAATGCGGTTATCCTGCGCGGCGGCAAGGAGTCAATTAATTCTAACCGCGCCATTGCTGAGGTGCTTGCTAGCGCCGGAGAGGCAAAAGGACTTCCGCATGGAGCTATTCAGCTTATTCAGTCAACCGATCGCGCAATTGTGAAACAACTTGCACAGTGCAGCGAATACGTCGATCTGATTATTCCCAGAGGCGGTGAGGGACTGATTAACGCTGTAACTGAGATGGCGCGCGTGCCGGTCATTAAGCACTACAAAGGTCTTTGCCATATCTTTGTAGATTGCAACGTAGATATTCGCAGCGCGCTTGAGATCTGCGAAAATGCAAAGTGTCAGCGCCCCGGAGTTTGTAACGCCATGGAGACCCTGCTGGTGCACAGTGATATTGCAGAGGAATTTTTGCCGCTGCTTTGCGAACGATTAGCTACGGCCGGCGTAGAGATTCGCGGAGACCGTAAAGTGCTCGAGGCGTACAGCAGCGCCAAACTCGCAAATGAGCAGGATTGGCACACTGAATACTTAGATCTAATCCTCTCAATCAAAGTAGTGGATGGCGTCTTTGAAGCGATCCGGCACATCAACCAGTATGGATCGCACCACTCAGACGCGATTCTTTCCGAGGACAAGGAAAGCCAGGAGCTTTTTGTACAGCAAGTCGACTCAGCAGCTGTCTACATTAACGCTTCAACGCGCTTTACCGACGGAGCACAATTCGGACTTGGATCTGAAATCGGAATTAGCACAGATAAGCTGCATGCACGCGGGCCAATGGGACTGCAGGAGCTGACAACATATAAGTGGATTGGCCTGGGATCAGGTCAGATTCGATCTTAATCCGACTAGTGTTTTCCTGGACGAACTATCTCAGCTTTAACAAACCCGGCGGTTGCTGTGAATTGCTGCTATGCGCGTTGATAGAGTTTGCAAGTGCAGGAGAATATTAAAAATGACACTACAACTTACTAGGTGCTATGCTGATGGCGCTTTAAATGCACGGCTACAAGCGAAATTGCGGCGGGCGTCATGCCCGGTATGCGCATAGCCTGGGCGATCGAAACTGGCCTGTGGGATTTTAGCTTCTCGCGCACCTCTGTTCGCAGGCTCTTAATCGAGTCGTAACAAAAGTCCGAGGGAATTCGTTCGCGCTCAATTTTCTGAAGTTTGCGAACTTCTTCTTCTTGACGTTCAAGGTATCCGTTAAACTTTAGCTCTGTCTCAAGCGCTGCAAGCTGAGACTGGCTTAAATCAACCGTTAAGGGATAGCGCTGCCGGATCATCTCCAGATTAATCTCCGGCCTGCGCGCTAAAACTTCAATCGCTACACTGCTCTTTAGCTCTGCGCTTCCAAGCTCCGCCAACCAGCCGTTTACCTCAGCAGTTGACCTTACAATCTCGTTTTTACTCCAAGCGCGTGCTTGGTTTAGCTTCGCCTCTTGCTCTTCAAAGCGGCTACGCTGCGCTTCGGTTAATAGACCGTACTCAATTGCTCTCGGACAAAGTCGTGAAGCCGCGTTATCTTCTCTGAGTATCAAGCGGTATTCAGCACGTGATGTGAACATGCGATATGGTTCATCGACCCCATTTGTTATCAGGTCGTCTACCATTACCCCTATATAGCCCTCGCCGCGGCCGATCGTTAACGCCTCACAATCAAGCAAGCTAAGCGCTGCATTTGCTCCTGCCAAAAGTCCCTGAGCAGCCGCCTCCTCATATCCTGAAGTTCCGTTTATTTGGCCGGCAAAGAAAAAGCCTGATACGTCCTTTGACTCCAGAGTAGCTCCCAGTACCCGCGCATCAATGCAATCGTACTCGACCGCATAACCGGCCTGAAGAATCTCAACTCGCTCTAAGCCACGGATTGTGCGCACAAAGTCTTCTTGAACATCAATCGGCAGCGAGGTCGAGATCCCGTTTGGATAGACAATGTCGGACCTATAGCCCTCCGGCTCAAGAAAAACGGTATGGCTGGTCTTATCAGAGAATCGAAAAACCTTATCTTCAATTGACGGGCAATATCTTGGCCCCCTTCCTTCAATATCTCCACCATACATCGCCGAATGACTCAAATTTTCTTTAATCAGTTCGTGAGTTTGATAGGTCGTATGAGTTAACCAAGTCGGACTCGAGCTTGCTCTGGGTCCAATCTGTCCACTAAACGAGCTGGGTGGTGAATCCGAAGAAACTTCGTCTAGTACAGAAAAATCAACAGAGTTCGACTTAATCCTTGGTGGCGTTCCTGTTTTAAAGCGCAGCAATTCATGTCCAATGTTGCGCAGGCTGTTTGACATATAGCGCGCTGGTGCTTCACCTTGTCTTCCAGCCTGACGTTGCTGTTTTCCGTACCAGACAACACCAGCTAAAAAGGTTCCCGTGCACAAAACAACACTGCCGGCTTCAATTCTGCGACCATCCGTCAATTGAACCCCACGCACTGAATTGCTTGAGTGGTTAATGTTAGCAACCTCTGCTCTAACTATTTCTATATTATTTATAGATTCTATTAGGGCTCGAGCGGCACTGGCATAACCATCACGTTCATTCTGAACCCTCAGAGACTGTACTGCCGGACCTTTACTTGCATTTAAGGTTCTGGCATGAATAGCAGTCTCGTCTGCCAGTTTACCCATGACGCCACCAAGTGCCTCAATTTCAAAGACCATTTGGGATTTACCTGGACCACCAATAGCCGGGTTACAAGGCATGAGACCAATTTTATCCGGGTTAGGAAGCACCAGAGCAACCCGGCAACCAAGCCGCGCAGCTGCATGTGCTGCCTCAATTCCTGCATGTCCTCCACCAACCACTACTACATCAAACTTCATTATTTCTCCATAAGGTCCTAAACCGAAACCTAGTTGCAAAGATAAAGTATAGCAAGAAAGTAACTGCGCCCAGTAAGCTGATAAATTTGTTAGACTAGCATACTGGCGCTAAGGAATGGGAGTCACGGTATTTTAATGGGAATGCAAGAAAACGCAATCTGGGAAGATCTTCTTAACTACGTTAGACGTCATATATCTGATGTTGAGTACCGCACCTGGTTTAGTCAAGTGCGGGCATTGGGTATTGACAATGGAATTTTCATGATTGGTGTACCCCATTCATTTGCTAGAGATTGGTTAAAAAACCACTATAGCGGAGTACTCGAGCAAGGACTGCGTGACCTAGGGGCATCATCCCCGCGGGTAGGCTTTCAGGTGGTTGCTTTCCAGCAATCCGAGCAACAGGATATTTTTTCAACCCCATCCTTCCAGCAAGATGAAGAAGCCAGGCGACGAACGACCCCTAGCCTTAACCCAAAATATATTTTCTCAAACTTTGTAGTGGGCACCAATAATAATTTAGCGCATGCTGCAGCCTTTGCTGTCGCGGAAGCTCCCGGAAGGGCCTATAACCCATTATTTCTATATGGTGATGCTGGTCTCGGTAAAACCCACCTCATGCATGCAGTGGGCCATGCTGTAGCAGAACGCTATCCAAACCTACAAATAGAATATGTGACCACAGAAACGTTTACCAACGATCTTATTAATGCTATCCGAGAAGATAAAATGGCATCCTTTAGAGATCGCTACCGCTCAGTGGATTTGCTGCTGGTTGACGATGTGCAGTTTATCGCAGGCAAAGAACGTACTCAAGAAGAGTTTTTTCATACTTTCAATTCTCTGTACGAATCTGGCAAACAAATTATTCTATCTTCCGATAGACCACCCAAAGATATTCCTACTCTGGATAACCGTATTCGAAGCCGTTTTGAATGGGGACTTATCACCGATATCCATCCTCCAGAGCTCGAGACGCGAATTGCCATCTTAAAACTTAATGCAGAGTACCGTGGGGTAAAAATACCGGCAGAAGTCATTGATTTTATTGCCAGACAAGTGACCTCAAACATAAGAGAGCTCGAGGGTGCTCTTATGAGGGTGATTGTTTATGCAAGTATGAATCAATCAGAAATAAATAAACCGACCGCAGCAAAAGCTCTATCTGATGTATTTACACCTAGTGATTTAAATCTAACAATGGATGACGTTCTTCGTATAACAGCGCGGCAATTTGAGGTAGAGGCAAGTGACCTCGTATCGAAAGGCAGACGTCAGGAGCTTGTCGTTCCCAGACAAGTAGCCATGTATTTGATCCGAGAATTGACTCCTCATTCCTATCCTGAAATTGGACAATTCTTTTCAGGAAGAGATCACTCAACCGTTATGTACGCTGTTCAAAAAGTTACCGAAGCGGTAGAAAAAGATCGGGATCTAGCCAACAAAATTAGGGAAATAAAAGAAGAACTTGTATAAAAAGGTAGCTCAAAAAACCACTCGAGGGAAACCAAAATGCTTGTGATTTTATCTAACATAATTGCAGGCTTTTTTGTTTTTGCAGTTCTAAACTTTCATCCAAACAAACAACATTGGAACACAAAAAGCTGGCAAAACCTATCTTTTATATTTAAGAAAATTATCTCAAATGAAGGCGTAATTTGGTTGCAAAATCATGCTTTCATGGCAGAAAGAAAATCTTTTAAGTGGCGAAAATACACAGCCTATTTTAACTTTTCCGGCAAAGAAATTGACTCGAGCACTATCCAAAAACCCAGCAAAAATAAGCAAAAATGGACCCGATTTTCCCATGTGGATAAAGCTGTGGAAAAGCTGTGGAAAACTTGTGGATGGAGCTGTGGAAAACTCCCCTCATTCACAGCCTTGTGGATAGCTGTGGAAAAGTCGCCTAGTTATCCACAGCAAAAGCCGATTTATCCACAATTTTATCCACATGGACTTTTCCGTCCTGGACAGGAAAAATACCACATTTCCACAGTTTCCACAGGCCCTACTATATATAGAGGATTATTTTTAAACTTTGTTAGATTCGCTTCGCTAGTAAAATAAACCAAGGAGAAAAGCGTGAAAGTTCATGTACCTAAAAAGTATTTAGCAGACAGTTTAAGTCATGTAGAAAGAATCATTCCAAGTAGAGCAAGTAACCCAAGCTTAAGTTTGTTGAGATTAGATTTAAGTGAAAAGTATTTGACCTTAAGTGGTAGCAATATGGATATTGATATTCAAGCCAGGCTATCTGCAGATACTGAAAGTGAAGGCAGCTTTTCTCTACCGGCCAGTGTGTTTAGCCAGGTTATAAAATCTTTACCCGGAGATCTGGTTGAACTTGGTTTTTCAGATACAGAACTTGATATAACTTCTGGAAGCTTCGGTACAAAATTACAACTCGCCAGTAGCTCGAGCGTAAGCCCATTAGAATTTCCAGATGCTTATGAAGGAAGTTTAGACGCAGGCCATTTTGCCAAAGCTTTAGCCCATGTAAGATATGCCGCTGCTGTGGCAGAATACCAGGCAATATTCCGTGGTGTAAAAATAGAATTTAGCGATACTAAAACAAGAACCGTTGCAACTGATGGCTTTAGGTTGGCCTACTATAATTTGCCCATTGCCAGTGGCGTTATTGGCGAAATCGTTATACCAGCTCGTAGCGTAGATGAACTTACCAAACTTCTGTCAGATGGCGATACCCAGATTTCCCTGGCGAATAATCAGCTATCTATCAAAAATGGTGCCTACAAAGCCAATATTAAGCTTATGGAAGGAAACTTCCCAGATTATGAGCGAATCATACCGTCCCATTTTCCCGTAAGCATTACCTTGGATGCTGGCGTATTGGCAGAGGCCGTTTCTCGGGTTGCTGTCATGGCAGATAAAACCGCCAATAACCGCGTTGACCTTTTTATTAAGGAGGGACAGCTACAAATCACTGCCGAGGGCAGTTATGGGCGCTCTCAAGAGGCTATGGAGGTCATGCAGGAGGGCGATGATCCTGAAATTGCACTTGCTTACAATGCAAAGTATCTGGTAGATGCGCTCGTGCCTATAGAAGGAGAGATCAAGCTTTCTTTTTCTGGTACAACTAGTCCGAGTGTTGGCATTAGCGAGAAAGACCCTAATTATCTGGCCATGGTTGTTCCCCTGAGAACTGGTTAAGGAAATAGCAGCTTTTTAGACGACAAACTTATCCACAGAATTATCACCAATGTGTATAACTCTGTGGATAAGTCCTTTTAGAAAAAATGTCCTGGACAATAAAAATAACACTTTGTTTGATGAGCGTATATCACAGCTAAAGTTTAGAAAGTGGATGAGGCAGCTTTGCTTAGAATGCACAGACATTGATAATGCCTACAACTCCCGGTATAGTTAAGAATTGTGTAAATAGTGCCTTTAGTACACCAAAAGGCACCAAAAACCCGAATTTAGTTTTATTTGTAAGGCCACTCAAAGGAGAAACAGAATGACACGGATCGAAGCAATAAAAGGGCTCGAGTTACTAGACTCGCGTGGTAATCCAACGGTTGGTGCTGTGGTTCGTTTAGAAAGCGGTCTTGAGGCCAGTGCGGCCGTACCATCAGGCGCTTCGACGGGTGCGCACGAAGCCGTTGAACTTCGTGATGGCGGCGAGCGTTACATGGGCAAAGGCGTTTTAAAAGCCGTAGAAAATCTCAATAGCAAACTGGCGCCTTCCTTAATTGGCATGGACGCACTGGATCAAAATGCCCTGGACAAAGCCATGCTCGAGCTTGATGGCACGTCCAACAAAGGCAACCTGGGTGCCAATGCCATACTGGCAGTTTCACTCGCTGCTGCTAGAGCCGTTGCCTTAACCCTCGATGTTCCCCTGTACCGCTATTTGGGGGGGGCAAACGCCAAGACCTTACCTGTTCCTATGATGAACGTGATAAACGGTGGTAAGCACGCTGATAACAATGTTGATATGCAAGAATTTATGCTTGCTCCGGTTGGCTTTACGACCTTCAGCGATGCCTTAAGGGCTGGCGTAGAGACCTTTCATAATTTAAAAAAGGTTCTCTCAAAGCGCGGCTATAACACCAATGTTGGTGATGAAGGTGGCTTTGCCCCGGATTTGAAAAGCAATCAGGAAGCCATTGAAGTCATACTCGAGGCTATCGAAAAAGCTGGCTATACCCCAGGAGAGCAAATTGCTATTGGGCTGGACCCCGCTTCCACTGAATTCTTTAAAGATGGTGCCTATCATTTAGAGGCTGAACATAAGGTTTTAAGTCCAGATGAGATGATAGCTTACTGGACAAAGTGGATAAATGATTATCCAATTATTTCAATTGAAGACGGTTTGGCCGAAGATGACTGGGAAAGCTGGGCAAAACTTACCCAGGCAGTTGGACACAAATGTCAATTGGTTGGCGACGATCTGTTTGTTACCAATGTTGAGCGCTTGCAGCGCGGGATTGATGAAGGGGTTGCTAACGCAATATTGGTAAAAGTTAATCAAATTGGCACCTTAACAGAGTCTATGGACGCTATTGAGCTGGCAAAAAGCCATGGTTACCGCAATATGATTAGTCACCGCAGTGGCGAAACCGAAGATGCATTTATCGCAGATCTGGCAGTAGCCGTAAATGCAGGACAAATCAAGACAGGTAGTGCCAGTCGCAGTGATCGTTTAGCTAAATACAATAGACTTTTGAGAATAGAAAATGATCTGGCAGATGCTGCCATCTTTTTAGGTAAAAAGGCATTTAATCAATGAATCAGCACCGCCGTACTAAGATTGTTGCTACCTTAGGTCCAGCAACAAGTAATGCAGAGATGATCGTTAAGCTAATAGAATCGGGAGTAAACGTCTTCAGGCTTAACTTTTCCCATGGTAGCCGGGAAATGCACAAAAATAATATTGATCTCATCCGGGGCGAAAGTAAGCGTTTGGGTAGACCCATAGGCGTTTTACAGGATTTGCAGGGACCAAAAATCCGCATTGCAAAGTTTAAAAATGACAAAATTGAGCTGAATGTTGATGACAAATTTAACCTGACCTGTGATGATGATAGTCCTGGTGATCAGACTCGAGTAGGCGTTACCTATAAAGGGCTTTGTAACGACGTCAAAGTGGGTGACGCCCTCCTTCTCGATGATGGTCGCTTGGCCCTTGAAGTTATAGGCTTAAAGCATCAAACTATTCAAACCAAGGTCACTCTGGGGGGCGTCTTATCAAACAATAAAGGTATCAATATTCCTGGCGCGGATCTAAGTATTCCTGCCCTAACTGACAAAGATGTTGAGGACTTACTGTACGGCGCAGAGCTAGATGTCGATTGGGTCGCCATGAGCTTTGTAAGAAGCCGAGATGATCTTCTTCTGGCAAGACACTATCTGGCTCGAGCCGGGTCACGTGCACGGCTTATGGCCAAAATTGAGAAACCCAGTGCCGTTGACCGTTTTGATGAAATCTTGAGTGAAGTTGACGGTATTATGGTGGCCAGGGGAGACCTTGGCGTAGAGTTACCACCTGAACGCGTGCCTATCATCCAAAAAAGACTTATCAGGCTTTGTGTTGAAGCAGGAAAACCTGTGGTCACAGCCACCCAGATGCTTGAAAGCATGATCAACAGTCCTACGCCTACCAGAGCAGAGGCCAGTGATGTGGCAAACGCCATTTATGACGGTACAGATGCCGTTATGCTTTCAGCTGAAACCGCGGTAGGTAAGTACCCTGAAAAGGCCGTAGAAATGATGCACCGTATCGCTACCAGTGTAGAAGCTGGCATTAGCTATCAGAAGGCAATGCGCGAGCATTATCCGCCAACCAGAGGAACAACCGCAGACGCCATTTCTCAATCTGCTTGCCGTATGGCTAATGAGCTTGACGCAGGCGTTATAGTCACGTTTACTTCTTCAGGAACAACAGCCATGCGCGTTTCACGCAATCGGCCTGCTGCTACTATTCTTGCAATTACACCGAGTGAACGCGCTCACCGCCAATTAAGTGTGGTGTGGGGTGTCGTACCTGCAGTAGCCGATGATATAAAGAGCACCGACGAAATGGTCGATGTGGCAAGTCGGGTAATTAAACAGAAAACGCTAGCAGAAAGTGGCAGTCGCTTTGTTATAACGGCAGGCGTGCCTTTTGGGATGAGAGGTACTACAAACCTAATTCGAATTGAGCGACTTAAAGACTAATTAAAGCGAATTTCTGCTAAAACGCCGAGGTCTTGCCTCGGCGTTTTTTGTTGTTGCTGGAATAGAACCCTTCCAAAAAAGCACATTCATCTTCGGCTAAACAAAATTATCTTAAACAATTGTAGTAGTTTGATGTTTCACGTTTAGTGATTATTTGGTAATAAAAATTGTAGATGAAAACAAATTGTATAAAATAATTGTTCTCTACAACAATTATCAGGCGTGAGAAAAGAATAGCTCTTATCTTATACCTCTTTCAAAGCCTTGTTTTTAATATCGCTTTTAGGTAACCGCTTACTATACTCAGCAAAGATTGATAGACCTGGAAGTTATTTTATTGAGAGTTAACCAAAGCCTGATAAGAGCAAAAGCGAAAAGAATGCTCGTGGTCTTTTTAGGCTTATTGTTTGTATTTGTTTATGCTCAGGAAGGTGAAAACAACGTTCCTGAAACCCTCTCTTATGCAGATGAAATGGCTTTTTACAGTGAGTCCTTAGGTATAAGTGGCGACCTGGCAGAACAATTTGATGAGGCTTTTTCAGCCTGGAATGCTCGAGACCTGAGCAAAACAGCAGAGCTTTTGACTGCTCTTGATAAACAAATTCCAGATAAACTTGCCAACGTTAAAGCCTACCTCGAGTTAACAAGAGGTCTGTTAGAGGTTGACCAAGAAAACTATGACATGGCTTTAGGCTACTATGAAAAAGCAAAAAAATTAGTTCCCGAATGGTGGCTGGTTGACGCTCATATTGCTGAGGTGCAGGCACTTAAACAAGGCAACAATGACCAGATAGTGGCGATAAAGCTCGAGCCTTTTCAGGCAAAAATAAAATTACCTCTAAAATGGCTTATCTTAACGTTTGCCCTTTTCGCAATCCTTTGGAGTATGGCAAAGTGGCGCCAAAGATGGCTTTTTGTCCTGATCGGTTTGGTTCTAGGGGGTATAGCGTTTGCTTTACCGGTTTATATAATAAGTGCGCCAAATCCTTTTGCAAAACAATCTTTACCCAATAGCGAAGATGCAAAAACCCTTGTAGATCAAGTTTTGACCAATACCTACAGGTCATTTATTTTTAAAGATGAAGAGCAAATCTATGATGCTTTAGCCCTAAGTGTTACAGGAGATGAACTGCGAAATATCTATCTGCAAAATCGCAACTCAGTAAAGATTCAGGCTGCGGGAGACGCTACCATGCGTATTGATAATGTTGAGATTTTGGAGATAAGCGAAATCAGAGCAAATAAAGAAGGGGGCTTAGACCTCGAGGCGAGCTGGCAGGTATCGGGGTTTGTAAGACATTTTGGGCATTTACATTACCGGATTAATGCTTATGAAGCGAAACTCACGCTAATTCCAGAAGATGATCTCTGGAAAATCAAAGATTTGTCACTACTTAGTCAAGCGCAGGTACTCTAAGCTAACTTAAGAAAGAGAAATGGCATGATCTCAAAATTTATTTTTACACTGGTAATAATTTTTTTAGGGGCAATAGGTTTTGCTCAAACTGAAAAGATTTTTGTATCCAACTATCCGCTTGCTTATTTTGCCGAAAGGATTTTAGGTGAACAGGTTTATTTTCCTGACATAGAGGGGGATCCGGCCTTTTGGGAACCCAGTGAGGAGGAGCTAGCAAACATTCAAGCGGCTGAACTTATTATCCTTAATGGCGCTACCTATGAAAAATGGCGATTTTTTACCTCTCTACCCGAATCAAAAGTGGTTGAAACGGCAAATGTATTTAACGATCATTTTATCTATGCAGAAAATGAAGTGACACATAGTCACGGAAGTTCAGGTGAGCACAGTCATTCTGGAACCACATTTACTACCTGGATAGATTTTGACCAGGCAAGTAAGCAAGCAGGTGCTATCAAAGACGCTCTTATTGACTTTACTATAGGTGATGCGACGACAATATCTGAAAATTTTGAGCTACTAAAAGCCGATTTGAGCAAGCTTGATAGTGAACTGCTCGAGCTCACACAAGGGTATAGCGAACTGCCTCTTATCGGTTCACACCCCATCTATCAATACTTTGCCAGGCGCTATGATCTAAATGTCAAAACGGTCCACTGGGAACCTGATACTTACCCGGGCGAGGACCTATGGCAAGAACTTGAGACGGTCTTGGCTGATCATCCTGCCAAATGGTTTATCTGGGAAGCCGAGCCGCTTGCCGAAAGTGTAGCCCGCCTCGAGGAGATGGGACTAAACAGTGTTGTTTTTGACCCTTCGGGAAATCGACCGAGTAGCGGTGATTTCTTAACGGTCATGCAAGAAAATATCAAAAATCTCAAGCCGGTTTTTGCTTACTAAGGTCAGATGATTCAGGTATCAGGGCTCGAGTTTGGCTACCCTAAGACGGGTTTTCATTTGTCTATTCCCGATTTAGAAGTTGGAGCAGGGCAGTCTGCAGCCCTGATTGGACCAAGCGGGTGTGGAAAAACTACCTTACTTCAATTATTAGCAGGCATAATTCCACTACAAAAAGGTTCTATTCAGATTGCCACGACCTCCTTAAACCAATTACCTGACCGAGAACGAAGGCTATTTCGCATTCAAACGATAGGTTTTATTTTTCAGGATTTTGGTTTGCTTGATTATTTGTCGGTATTTGACAATATGGTGCATCCCTACCGAATTAATCACGGACTCAGGCTTACTAAAGAGATTAAGGAACGTGCTCAAAGTTTGGCAACGTCTGTGGGTTTGGCAGACAAGCTGCAAAGATTTCCCAAGCAGCTATCGCAGGGCGAAAAACAGCGTGTGGCGCTTTGTCGCGCGCTGATAACAAAACCCAGGCTTATTCTGGCAGATGAACCAACCGCTAACTTAAACCCTGAACAAAAACATGAAATTTTAGATTTACTGCTTGAAGATGTCAAAACTAAGGGCTCGAGTCTGATGCTTGCTACCCATGATTATGACCTTTTGGATAAATTCAATCAGGTGATAGATTTTAAAGATTTGCTAAACAACAAAGCAACAGAGTCAAAACTACCCACATTGGCGCATACCTTATGAGAGCCATCAGCAACAGTGTTTATGTTGCGCTTGCTTATCTAAGCTATCACTGGTTAAGAACGCTTATGCTTACCTTTGCCCTTGCTCTGATCGGTTTTGCTCCCTGGTTTATAAATCAGGCGTTACAGGAAACGCAAAAACATCTTTCAGAAAGAGCAACGACCACTCCCCTGGTGCTAGGGGCTAAAGGAAGCGCACTCGAGCTGGTTTTGAGTAGTCTTTACTTTGACCGAAAAAGCCAGGAAGCTATAACTTTGCGGACGGTAAATGAGATTAAAGACTCCAAATTAGCTTACGCAATACCGTTCAATAGCTTTTATCATGCAGGAGATTTTCCAATTATCGGCACCAATCTTGACTACTTTGACTTTCGCCAGTTAACTATAAAAGAGGGCAGGCAACTAGGGATATTGGGCGAGGCCGTTATTGGGGCAAACGTGGCAGCCAAATCAGGCTTTAAACCTGGCGATAAAGTCATTTCCTCACCAGATAATCTTTTTGATATTTCTGGAAGCTATCCTTTGCTACTCTCTATTGTTGGCGTTTTGGCTAAAACAGGCTCAGCCGATGATGACGCTATCTTTGTCGATATACGGAGTACCTGGATTATAGCTGGGTTGGGTCATGGTCATCAGGATTTAGCCAAAGTCAATGACCCAACCTTAGTTCAAGAAGTTCAAAAAGAAAATCTTATTGCCAATGCAAATTTGCAAACCTACACAGTTATAGATAGAAGCAATCTGAGTAGTTTTCACTTTCATGGTGACGATGCTGACTTTCCCCTAAGTTCCGCTCTGGTTATTCCTAAAGATGAGAAAAGCACGACCTTGCTTTTAGGGCGCTATCAGGGCCATGAAAGCTTACAACTACTCGAGCCAAAACAAGTGGTTACTGGTCTACTCGACACCATGTTTCGCATAAAACGCGTTTTAGACGTAGTAGTTGGCATTGTTATTCTCTCGACGCTTTTAACTATTTTTCTGGTGATGGTTTTGTCTCTAAGATTAAGGGCTCGAGAATTGTCCATCATGTCTCAATTAGGAGGCAGCCGAACTGCTATAGCAGGCTTTGTACTTTCAGAATTCTTGCTTATTGCCCTACTTAGCTTAAGTTTGGCAGGTATCGGTCTGGCACTCTCTGAACTCTACCGCGAGCAACTTATTATGCAACTTATAGCGCGTTAAAGAGGGCGCTATGATAAGACATGATTGAAAAATTAAACGGGACAGAGCTATGGCTCGAGTCTACCGGACGGGGTCAAGCTCTGGTGTTTATTCACGGGTTTTCCCTGGATGCTCGCATGTGGGATGCACAGCTTGAAGCCTTTAAAGCCGACCATCAGCTTGTTCGTTATGATCTAAGAGGGTTCGGACGCTCTGCTTTGCCAAACGAAGCTTACCGACATAGCGAAGATTTGCTGGCTATTCTGAATTATTTGCAGCTGCAAAAAGTGACGCTTATTGGTCTTTCGCTCGGGGGAGGAGTTGCGCTAGATGTTGCTCTGACTTACCCTGACAGGCTCGAGGCCCTTGTGCTGGCAGATAGCATTATAGATGGTTTTGGTTTTTCTGAAAAATGGCGCAGTACCAATAAAGCAATCTGGACAGCAGGGAAGACCGATATAGAGCTTGCTAAAAGCTTATGGCTAAATCATGAACTTTTTGAATCGGTTAATCAGTCAAGTGCTGCACAAGAATTTAAGCAAATCCTGGCAGATTATTCGGGTTGGCACTGGCAAAATAAAGATCCACAACTTTATACAAAACCAGCGGCTGTAGAAAGGCTCGAGGATATAAAGCTTCCTACCCTTATTCTGATAGGGGAAAAGGACATCAGCGATTTTCAGCAAATTGCAGAGGTGCTTAGCACCCTTCCAAAAGCCCAGAAAGTCGTAATCCCTGAGGCTGGTCATATGACTAATATGGAAAACCCTCAGACCTTTAACCAAAAAATCCGTGATTTTTTAAGAGATCTTTTGTGATTTTCTACAACAGACTTTTCATAACTGATGAAAATTACAAAATTCCAAGCATTTTTTAATGATACCTTTGCGAATAAAAACTCTTTGACATTTGATTTTTTTCGGATGGGCTTAGAGATAATAAAAAAAACAGCTCGTTCTAAACGAGCTGTTTTTTCTTAAATCTTGATTTATTCGTCGGCTTTGACAATAAGATTTAGATCAATGGGTACTTCTGGGTGAGGTTTATATACCACGGTATACTCACCTAAGGTCTTGATTGAACCACCAGGAATATCGATTTTACGGCGGTCAACTTCGATATCGTAGGCTGATTTTAAAACATCAGCAATATCACGGTTACCAACACTACCGTAAATTCTTTCTTCCCCAGCTTTAACCAATATCTCAATTTGATTGTCAGCCAGCATTTCTTTCAGGCGCTCGGCATCGGCTTTACGCTCTGCGAGTTGCTTGGCACGCTGAGCCAGTCTAGCCTCGAGTTCAGCCTTATTTGCTTTGGTCGCTACTGCCGCAAAACCCTGAGGTATAAGCCAGTTACGAGCATAGCCGTCTTTAACTTTAACCATATCGCCTGCTTCACCTAATTTGTCAACAGGCTCGAGCAAAATTACGTTCATCTTATTTCCTCACCAGTTGTTGAGTGATAGGAATAATCGCTAACATGCGGGCGCGCTTAATCGTGGTGGCAAGCCTACGCTGATGCTTGGCGCATACGCCAGTGCGGCGACGCGGTAAGATTTTTGCGGTATCCGAAATGAAGCGTCTTAGCATTTTGCTGTTATGGTAGTCGGTGATCTCGAGTTCGCCAGTACAAAACTGACAGACCTTTGGTCTACGACCTCTGCGACCAGCAGAAGGTCTCCTCGAGCGTTGTTCTCTTTCTTTTGCCATCTAAAAGGGTAAATCCTCTTCTGGTGGAAATTCCTCGTCTATATCGAGGGCTTTACTAGGCTGACTTATCTGGGCACTCTGAGAGGTCTCAGGGCGGGTACTGGTTCCACCTTGACCAGGACCACGAGTCAGGAACTCAACGCGTGACCCTTCGACGCGCGTTGTGTATCTACGGTTGCCATCTGAATCAGTCCATGAATCATTCACCAGGCGACCTGTTACAAATACAGGGTCACCTTTACGAAGTTCAGCACTGCCTTCAGCGAGTTCACGCCATACATTTACATCTATATAGTGCGTGCGCTCTTGATCTGAACCACTGCGATCGCGGAAACGCTCGTTTACCGCTAAAGAAAAGCGTGTAACGGCACTTCCACTTGGCGTATATCGGAGTTCAGCGTCACGGGTCAGGTTACCGATGAGTTTGACTTCGTTAAGAGCATTTTTTAACCGGTGCTGACCTCTCGAGTCAAGCACGGTTTGCTCACCTTTTCTAGGACCAAAGCTCAAAACTTCAACGCGGATCGCCTTGACATCAAGCGCACTGCGGCGCTGACCATCGGCTTCCCAACTGCGGTAGTTGAGAGCGCCCTCAATAAACATGGGGGTGCCTTCCGTAACCTGATTAGCAAGGCTTTCTGCTGCACTACCAAAAACACTCACGCGGTGATACCAGGCGAGTTCACGAACTTGACCGTCATCGCCAAGAACCGTGTCGTTGCCACCAAGATTGAGCTCCAAAATGGCAAGGCCACCTGGGGTATAACGTAATTCGGGTGCTTGAGTTAAAGTGCCTGCTAAATGAACGCTGTTTAAACCTTTTGCCATGATTCTTTCTCCTTTGTCTCGTTATTGCGTATATCTTCGTTAGGGTCTAAGCTGCAGCGGACTTGGGTTTTTGCGTGTGCCATTCGGGGCGATGTCTTACCGCTAAGACACGCATGACATTATCACGCTGACGTAAACTGAACTCAATGGCTTTTGGTGCTTCAGGGGGAAGTTTTAAAGTGTAGATAATATAGTGACCTTCACGCAGTTTACGAATTTCGTAAGCTAGGCGTTTATTGCCCCAATCATCTTCATTAATAATTTCACCACCGGCACGTTCAACTTGAGTTGCGACGGCATCTTTCTCAGTCTTGATTTGGTTTTCATTTAAACCTGGGTCAAGAATAAGATTTAGATCGTAAGTATGCATTTACCGCGTCACCTCCTTTCATAAAGGTTTTGGCACAAACTAAACCAGAAGCTTAGCTTGGCGTAGGCCAGCCACAAAAATGCAGCAACTGAAAATCATAGCACGTTAAAGCAGCTTTTGGCAAAACTTTTTAATGCAGATTTTTCACCTTGAATCATAAATTCTTTAACTAACGACTTTCTGACTAACTTAGCTATATAATTTGCCCTAACATTTCGTTCCTAGGACAAGGCGTTTTATTACCGTAGACAGAAAGTGAAGCACATATGTTGGCAGGCAAAAGTTTAACCAAAAAACGTGTCCCTAGAGCAGGTATTTGGGGCTGGATGCTATTTGATTGGGCAACCCAACCTTTTTACACGCTTATTCTGACCTTTGTCTTTGCACCTTATTTTGCCTCAACTGTAGCTCCTAATGCTGTTGCTGGTCAGGC
Organism: Trueperaceae bacterium; assembly: GCA_020431825.1. Lineage (GTDB taxonomy): Bacteria > Deinococcota > Deinococci > Deinococcales > Trueperaceae > JAHEBB01. The sequence goes on from JAGQHN010000048.1 coordinate 16,875, forward strand.
ACTCTGGGGGCAGGCAGCTGGGGTGGCTGGCTTTATCATTGCTCTTATGGCACCGATCTTAGGAGCTATTGCCGATACAACGGGAGCCCGCAAACCATGGATTTTTATTTTTTCAATTCTTTACGTTATAGGTTCCTTTTTCCTATGGTACGCCCTGCCTGAAAGCACCGCGCTTTTTGGTATTTTGCTAGCCCTTTTTATTGGTTTGGTTGGTGCTGAATTCACCACGGTTTTTACCAACGCCATGATGCCTGATCTGGTGCCTCGAGCCGAATTGGGGAAACTTTCTGGTACGGGCTGGGCGCTTGGCTATGTAGGTGGTCTAGTTAGCTTAATTCTGGTCCTTGGCTTTATGAGCGCAGATGCGGAGTCGGGTAAAACCTTGCTGGGTATAACGCCCATTTTCGGACTCGATCCGGTTTCACATCAGGGAGACAGGGCCTCAGGGCCACTAACAGCTATCTGGTACATCCTATTTATCTTACCCCTCTTTTTCTTTACCCCTGATGTACCGCGTAAAGCCAGGGTTAAAGGAGCAGTTGTCAGGGGGCTTAGAGAACTAGGGCAAACCCTTAAAACCCTACCGCAAAACTCGAGCCTATTTGCCTTTCTTATTGCTAGTATGTCTTACCGGGATGGCCTGAATGCCATTTATACCTTCGGGGGAATTTATGCCGCTGGTGTCCTGGGCTGGTCGGTAATTCAGGTCGGCACTTTTGGGATTATCGCGGCTTTTACTGGCGCTCTGGGGGCATGGTTTGGAGGACATCTTGACGTCAGATTTGGCCCGAAACCAGTTGTCAGCGTTTCCATTGTTATTCTGGCTCTAGCAACCTTAACCATAATTTCTACCGGGAATAATGAAGCTTTTTTTGTACCGGTAGCGCAGGACTCGAGTTTGCCTGATCTGGTTTTTTACATTGCTGGAGCAATTGTGGGTGCTGCTGGCGGCTCGGTACAGGCATCCTCACGAACATTACTGGTAGATCAAGCAGAAAAAGATCGTATGACCGAAGCCTTTGGCCTTTATGCCCTGACGGGCAAGGCCACCAGCTTTTTAGGTCCTTTGGGTATTGCCTGGATGACCAGTTTATTTAATAGTCAGCGCTTAGGAGTCAGTCCAGTTCTGGCACTTCTCCTAATAGGTCTTGTCCTTCTAGGTTTTGTTAAAAAACAGTCACTTGCCTGATAAAAGGTTATTTGCCTTGGCAAAAAGCGAGCCGAACTCCCATAATATTTTTTAATGCAGTTTATAACTACCTACAAAGCTTACAACCAGCCTTCGCCAAGAAGTATTTTTAGACATTATGCGTTAAATGCTCTTTCTTTGGTCAAAGCGCCAAGCGCTGAAAGCCTTAAACAAAAAAGGATTGTTTTTACCTGCTTTCATAGCTATTTTACTGATAATGAAGCCACCTTAAGAGCCCAGCTCGAGTTCATGGGCAAGCATTTTAAATTTATCAGCTACTCTGAAGGGGTTCGGCGTCTGACAACAGGGGAGATTGATGACAACTATATTTGTTTTAGTGCCGATGATGGCTATAAGAATTTTCTTGATGCCTGCAAGGTGTTTGACGATTATGGTATTAAAGCTCTGGTTTTCGCGAATCCTAAAGTCATAGGGGAAACCAACTACGAGACCTTAAAATTTTATAACGATGACCGTCTTAGTCATGGGCCCATGGAGTTTTTAAGCTGGCAAGAAGTTGATGACCTTCTGACACGGGGTCATGAAGTAGGAAACCATACCTATGGTCACCGCAATGTTGGTAACTGCAGCGAGGAAGAATTGCAGGAGCAAATCGTAAAATCCTACGAAATATTGCAAAAACATGTGGGATCTGACATCCATTTTGCCTGGCCCTATGGTTCACCAAATGATATTTCACAGAAAGCTCTGGATTTAATCTATAAAACAGGGCATATTTCAGCCGCAGCCGTTGATCGCCACTCACACTATACGAGGCTCGAGCTTGTCAAGGAACGAAGCTATCTCATTAGAGAGCAAATAGAACCGTTTTACCCGGTCAATCATGTGCGTTATTTTTTGGCAAAAGACCATAGCGTTATCAACAGGTAGCTGTGGATAACTTTTTTAACTTGCTATCAAACTAACGACTAAAAAAGAGGCTAAGAAATCCTTTAACGTAGGTCTAATCGGTTATATTCGGCCATTGTTGGTTCTAAACCCTCTATCAACAGCTTATCCACAGCTTTTGTTGCATTGTGGATAACTTTGTGGATAAGTTCTTTTTCTTCAGGTTTAAATTTGCTCAGAACCCAGTTTTCAACTTTCCATTCCTGGGGTGGTCGGTCGATACCAATTTTGAGCCTGATAAAGTCAGGACCTATTCGCCTGATGATGTCTTTAATGCCATTTTGCCCCCCTGCACCACCGCCCCCTGCTTTGAATCTGAGCTTGCCGAGAGGTAGATCAAGATCATCATGGATGACCAGAATTTGCTCTGGTTTTAACTTCAGTTTGGTTTGATAGGCTTGCACAGCTTGACCAGATAAATTCATGAAAGTCAGGGGTTTAATGAGTAAAGGCTCGGTTTTGGCTTCTTCAGCCAAGGTCTTACTAAAGCTAAAGGTTTTTGATCTAAAGCTCGAGTTCCAGTTTTTCGCCAATTCATCAACGACAAGAAACCCAGCATTATGCCGGGTTTCTACGTAACGTGCACCTGGATTACCAAGTCCAACGATAAGCTTAATCGGAGTGCTAGACACCTGAGCTTATTCTTCTTCGTCTTCTTCCTTACCTTTAGCAATAACTTCAGGTTCAGCAGTTTCTTCTTCTACAGTTTCTTCACTGACAACACGTGGTGCAACAACAGTAACGATCGTTGCCTCTAAGTCATCTAAGACTTCAGCTTCCGCAGGTAGATTAGCAACAAGGTCTTTGACATGAAGGGAATCATGCATACCTAGTTCAGATATATCAATTTCAACGTGGTTAGGGATAAGGCGAGGTAAGATACTGATGGTAACTTCACGCTTTTGCACGTCAAGCAGACCGCCACTATCTTTAACCCCTTTGGCCTTACCGGTTAATTCAATAGGAATATTCACTTGAACAACCTGACCTTGGGTGATCGCATAAAAATCAACATGTTGCGGTTCACGGCGGCGCTTGTCCATTTGGACGGCTTTGACCAAAACAGCATGCTCTTCATTATTATCCAGTTTTAAGTCAATAATGCTCGAGGTTCCCTGACTGCGAAATACTTTGTCAAAGGCCCGTCTTTCAACACTAATGGACAAATTAAGTCCTTTATTATAAACAACCGCAGGAATAAAGCCCTGTTTACGCAAGTTGTTTGCCTTGCCGGTCTCACGCTTTTGAGCTGCAAGTTCCATGGTTCCTCCAAATGCGCTAACTGCGCAAAGTAAGATTTTGATTCCTGTGGTGAGCCATTACAAGGGCAAATTGGGCGCTTTAGAGACACATTTGCAACGGTAAAAGGGGTCTGTTAAAGCTGCGACATGTCCGAGCTAGGCTAGCACCATTCGTCAGCAACTATGCATCATACTCAAAAAAGGGTGCTTATGTCTAGCTTTAACCTCTTTGAGGACTCGAGAAAAGCTGACTAACCGAAATATTATCATGGACATTGCGAATGGCAGAAGCCAGTAAAGGTGCTACTGAGAGTACATTTACTTTGCCTAAATGACCTCTATAAGGAATCGTATCGGTCACGATTACTTCGCTAATCGCAGGATGGGCCAAACGCTCTAAAGCTGGGTCAATAAAGACCGGGTGCGTTGCTCCAACTCTGACTTCGGGTTTGGCACCAAGTTCTACCAGTGCCTCAACCCCACGCAAAATAGTACCCGCGGTCGAAATCATATCGTCAATAATAATGGGCCGCTTGCCTTCCACTTCACCAATAACATGAGAAACCGCTGTTTCCGTAGGGCTTTTACGGCGTTTATACAAAATAGCCAAATCTAATCCCAGGTAGTTTGCCAGGCGACGACCTTCAGTAGCGCGCCCTATATCAGGTGAAACCACTACACTATTACTGAGGTCTGTCTTTTTTAAATAGCTTCCAATGATATCTAAAGCTGTCAAATGGTCGACAGGCAAATCAAAAAAACCTTGAATCTGACCGGCATGCAGATCAACCGTTATAACGCGGCTAATACCTGCTTGCTCGAGCATGTTGGCAACCAGTTTTGCAGTAATAGGTTCTCTGGGGGAAACTTTTTTATCCTGCCTTGCATAACCAAAGTAAGGAATAACCACATTGATGCGCCAGGCAGAAGCACGCCTTAATGCGTCGACAAAAACCAGTAACTCCATAATATTGTGATTAACAGGAGCACAGGTTGACTGGATAATAAAGCAGTCGCTTCCCCTGACTGACTCTGCAATATCAATACGGGTTTCGCCATCCGGAAATTGGGAGACCTTGGCCTCAGCCAGTTCAACCCCCAGGCATTTGGCTACGGACTCGGAAAGTTCATAGTTCGCGTTTCCACTAAATACTTTGATTTTGTCACCAATTACCATGTGCTATCCCTTAACAAAAGAAAATGACTCTAAGTAAACAAACCTTAAGTAAGCAATCCTTAAGCAAACAAACCTTTGGAAGTATAACAATAAGCCCATCAAAAAAAATAAAGACTGAGTACCTAACTCAGTCTTTATTGTAACCAAAATTTAAGCTTTGGGGTTCGCACCAACACTAACAAACTTAGAATAGAGGTTGGTGCACTAGTTAACCCTAAAATTAACCCTAAAAAGAGTTCCTTACCTGGCGTATTCCACCACTCGAGACTCTCTAACAACCGTAACCTGCACTTGACCAGGATATTCCATATCTCTTTCAATGCGGTTAGCAACATCTCTGGCTAAGAGAACTGCCGAAGCGTCATCTACTTTTTCAGGTTGGACAATAATGCGAATCTCGCGGCCAGCCTGAATAGCGTAGGATTTTTCTACGCCTGGGAAACTGGTGGCAATGGTTTCAAGGGCCTCGAGCCGTTTGAGGTAGCTCTCTAGAGTTTCACGTCTGGCACCAGGTCGGGCAGCCGAAATAGCATCGGCGGCCTGGACAATAACCGGAAAGAGGGTTTCAGAAAGTTCGACCTCATGGTGATGGGCAATGGCGTCAACCACCTCCAGCGGTTCGCCAAAGCGCTTGGCGAGATTAGCCCCAATTTCAGTGTGCGTACCTTCTAACTCGCGGTCAATGGACTTACCAATATCATGCAGTAAGCCAGCACGGCGCGCCATGGCTTCATCAAGCCCGAGTTCGGCGGCAATGATACCCGTCATATGAGCTACCTGTACCGAGTGCTTCAAGATGTTTTGCCCATAGCTGGTTCTAAAATGCATTCGGCCCAATAGCTGTAGCATACCGGGTTTGAGACCCACCACATCGGCCTCGAGGGCAGCTTCTTCACCTTTTTCACGGATATACGTTTGCATATCGGTCTGTGCTTTTTGCACTGCTTCTTCAATACGAGAAGGGTGTATCCGACCATCGGATACCAGCTCAGTTAAGGCCAGTTGTGCTACTTCACGGCGGATCGGGTTAAAGCTGCTTAGGAGCACAGCTTCGGGCGTGTCATCAATAATGAGATCCACACCTGTTAAAGCTTCAAAGGTACGAATATTTCTGCCCTCACGCCCGATAATGCGACCTTTCATGGCGTCACTGGGAATAGGTACCACCGACACGCTAATAGCCGCCGAAACCTCAGAAGCGCTTCGCTGTATTGCCTGAGCAATAATATTAAAGGACTTGCGTTTGGCTTCAGAATCGGCCTTGTCAAGTTCAGCCCGAATGCGCACGGCTTTTTCTCGCTCGAGCTCCTGGTCGAGCCTTTGCATAATCATTTCAGTCGCTTGTTCACGGCTTAGTTGGGCAACCGAGTAGAGCTGGGCATCAACCTCAGCCGTTTTATTATCGAGTTCTTCTTCACGCGTTTTAATTGTTTCCGAGCGCTCGTTGAGCTTTTCCTCGAGTTCGTCTAGGCGGTTAGCCCGGGCATCTTGCTGCTCGCCCCGGCGATTGAGTCTATCCTCGAGTTGCTCCATCTTTTCACGGTCACGCTTAATTTCATTACGCGCTTCCGTTATGAAATTTTGATCGCGACCAATATCTTCTCGTAAACGAGCAAATTCTTGATCAAGGGATTGTCGCTTTAACGACAGTTCTTGGTCAAGATTGCTTTTTGCCAGTTCGGCTTCTTGCTTAAGCCGATCACGTTCGCTGCTAATCAGCCGTTCTTTTTCGTTTTCAGCTTGCTCGAGCGTGCGCTGAGCATCCTGTTCGGCGCGGCGTCTAAGTTCCTGGGCCTCCCGCTCTGCACTTGCAATAAGTTCCTTGTCTCGGTGTTGACGCGGAATAAATCCAATGACTGCACCGACCACAAGGCCGATCAGTAAGCCTAATAAGAGTAATAGCCAGTTCATTTCTCACCTTAGTATCTAGATAATTACTAATGTCATCTATCACCTTTCGTTTTGAGTTAAAGATTAGTTGTAGAAAATGTGACAAACCTTGACTTTGTTTAAAAGAAAAATACTTAAGATTAGTGGGATTTAGATCAAGACTGACATGGCAATAAAACCAGCCAAGACCAAGCAGAAGTTTCTTGCTTGCACACCAAAAGCCTGGTTGTATTTGTAAAGCCAGCACAGCTTAACACCTTCTCCGAACCTGTTTCCTTGCAAAGCACTGCCTTACAAAGCCAAAAGATTTGTTGGTTGTTAAGCACTAATGATTAACAACCCTCAGGCACGAAGCTGAGACCAGAGCAGAAACAATCCTGCATAACTCGCGCGTTCACGCAACCAATCTGCTGGCAAGGATGTGTTTAAAACCAGTTTTTGACTCGCTTTAAATCCTGAACCAGCTACGGCAAGAAAATATGTTTTGTTTTCAGAAGACCCAGTAAGATCTTCGTAAAGAGCTAAACCTATATCTGCGTTTAGGCGTTGAGCGGCAGCCTCTGCAATGACTAAAGCAGACGCTTCATCATTTCCTTTGTTTAAGTCTAAGGCTGCTTGTGCCTGCATGTCATATGCTACCACGCCGCCCCTATAGGCAGTAGCAGCGTCGCTTACGCTAGTCAGGAGATGTGACAAAAGTCCGCCACTGCTTGTTTCAAAGGTCGCCAGCGTTAGCCCCTTTGTTTTTAGAGCACGGCCTATAAGCGCTGTAATTTCATCTTGATCCTGACCCCAGGTAACAGGCTCGAGGATTGTCTCAACCTTATTAACCACCTCTTTTGCAAGTAAAAGGGCATTGTCAGCGGTATCGGCCTTAGCAGCCACGCGCACATGCACACCGTCTCTTTTGGCATAGGTCGCCACGCTTGGGTTTGACTCGAGGGTTAAAGCTCCTAGTTTTTCAGCAATCTGCGACTCACCCCAGCCAAAGGTTTTAAAGCTCTGGGTAAAGAGGGCAGAAGTTGCTAGGGGCAGTCTGGGTAGGGCCTCGAGTTCCCACATGCGGGTTAACTCTCGAGGGGGTCCAGGCAGTGTAACGATAAATCTGGTTTTGCCGTTTGTCCGAGTCGTTACCAGCCAGCCTGGCGCAGTTCCTCTGGGATTGGCTAAGGACTGGGCAGAAGGAATAAGCCAGGCCTGTTTTAAATTTTTCTCGGGCATGCTTCTGCTAAGTTTGGCAAATCGCTCACGCAGGTCTTGCTCGAGCTTTGGGTCCAGGGTTGGTGTTTCACCCAGGCTTTCGGCAATAGCTTCTCTGGTCATATCGTCATCGGTAGGGCCAAGACCACCCGTCATGACCAGTAAATCTGACCGCTCGAGTGCTTGCTTAACTGCGTGAACAATACGTTTTCTATTGTCCCCAACTCGCTGGGACCAGTAAACATCAACACCGCGACTGGCCAAGTCAGCAGCCAGGTAGCTGCTGTTTGTATCAATAATTTCACCAAGAAGTAATTCGGTGCCCACGCTAAGAATTTCGGCTGATCTAATAGCGGTATCCATAAGTTATGAGAATAACACCCCTTGACCCAGGACCAGTGAAGTAGGCTTAAGCATTAGGTTTAAGTAGCTTTTATCAAGCCTGCTACAAAGGAATTATAGACAGCCTAAAATCAAACAAAGCTAAAAAAGCAAAAGTAAGAAATAAGAAAGTTCCTTCTGTTAGCGTCAACTGGATTGGCTCATAGGGCCAGTCGGTAAAGGGATGATCCCTTCACCATCTCCTCTCTTAATGGCCCTGTGTCTTCCCCGCACAGGGTCCCTTTCATAGAGTTTTTAATTTCATTCTTCAACACATAGCGTTTACATGCTTTGGTGCTACCATCTATATATGACTAAGCTACAGAATTATGAGGCAGCTCAATGAGCGCAAAGACCTTAGGCGAATTAAGAGGCAGCAGTTGGGAAGCAAAAGCTGGTCGCAGTATCAAAGATGAATTACGCAGCAACCTTGTTAAAAAGTTAAGAGCTAAAGAAAAGATTTTTCCGGGTATTGTTGGTTATGAAGACTCGGTGGTACCTCAAATTGTCAATGCTATTTTGAGTCGGCATAATTTCATTCTTTTGGGTTTACGTGGGCAAGCTAAAACCCGCATTTTAAGGCAGCTTACTGACCTCCTGGATGATGAAATTCCGGTAATCGCAGATACTGAACTTAATGACGATCCTTTTAGACCCATCAGTATAGAAGGTAAAGAACGTCTGGCTGAATGTGGCGACGCCACGCCTATAAGCTGGTTGCCAAAAGATGCCCGCTATGTAGAAAAACTGGCGACACCAGATGTAACGGTAGCTGACATTATTGGTGATATTGACCCGATTAAAGCAGCGCGTTTAGGGGTGCAACTGGGCGATGAGCGCAGTGTGCACTATGGGCTTTTGCCACGGGCAAACCGTTCTATTTTTGCTATGAACGAGCTGCCTGACCTTTCAGGTAAGGTTCAGGTGGGTCTCTTTAACATCATGCAAGAAGGCGATGTACAGATTAAGGGTTACCCGATTCGTTTGCCTTTAGATGTCATGCTGGTCTTTAGTGCCAATCCGGAAGACTATACGGCAAGGGGCAAAATCATTACTCCCCTGAAAGACCGTATTGGCTCTGAAATCCGTACGCACTATCCAGCTACCGTTCAAGAAGGTATGGCTATTACGGCTCAGGAAGCCTGGACAGCCAGAGATAACGGTGTAAAAGTACCCAGTTATATTGCTGAAATTGTAGAAGAAGTGGCCTTTCAGGCAAGAGATGACAACCGGGTTGACAAGCACTCTGGTGTTTCACAGCGTTTGCCCATTAGTCTTATGGAAAATGTCGTGAGTAATGCCGAAAGGCGAGCTCTGGTTCTGGATGAGGCTAACCCTGTAGCGCGTACCAGTGACTTGTATTCGGGTTTGTCAAGCATAACCGGTAAGCTCGAGCTCGAGTATGAAGGTGAACTAAAAGGCGGCGAAGCCGTTGCCAAAGATATTGTTCGCCGTGCTATTGGTCAGGTGTTTAGCCAGCGCAGCACCACCTTAGAAGTTGGCCCTATCATTGAATATTTTGATAGTGATAATGCCTTAAAAGTACCTGATACGCTAAATACCGCTCAACTTCCTGACATTTTTTCACAGGTTCCTGGTCTGATAGACGCTGCCAGAAGCCTGAGCGAAGGTAAAAACTCTGAGGATATTGCAGTGGCAGCTGAATTTATCTTAGAAGGGCTTTATGCACGCAAGCAGGTAGCCCGCAGCGAGGAGCGCGGTTATACAGCTGCTGAGCCTGAGCTTAATCCGGTAAATGCAAGACGTCGGTGGAACTAAGAAGCAGCGTTCTTAAGGAGAACTATGCCCGTTACACGCTACAGTAAATACGAAGCTACCCTAGATGATCTGGATATGGCTGATCTCATGAAGATGATTCAGGATCGGCTATTAGAGAGTGGCTTTCAGCGTAATCCCTGGGACCCTGATCCTAATTACCAGCAAACCATGCAAGATCTTTACGACGCCATTGCCGAAGCCCTGATTAATAACGATCTGGTGAATGAACAAACCATCGAAGAGGCTATGAATGCTGAAAACTGGATGGATAGCCAGCTTGGTGAAACCGTCAAGGAACTGGCGCAAAGGCTCGAGCAAGAAGGTTACTTGCGTCCGCAGTCAGGCGAAGATGCCAACAACGAAATGTCACAGGGTCAAGGTCAGCAAGGCCCTAACCAGGAACCCGGTCAGGTTAAATTTGAACTGACCAATAAAGCCATTGACTTTTTGGGCTACAAAACCCTGAAAGATGTTTTGGGGGGTGCTGGTCAAAGTAGCATAGGGGCGCATGACACCGAGTTTCAAACGACAGGCATAGAAGCGGTGTCAGAAAGCAAGCCTTACGAATTTGGTGACACTATGAATCTGGATATGGGCGAAACGTTCAAAAATGCTGCCAGACGAGGCATCGAAGATGGCAGGCTCGAGCTTGATTATGGCGATTTACAGGTTATGCAATCTGAGTACTTTTCTTCGGCTGCAACCGTGGTCATGCTTGATTGCTCGCACTCTATGATTCTTTACGGTGAAGACCGCTTTACACCAGCCAAGCAGGTGGCGCTAGCGCTAGCGCATATGATCAATACGCAGTATCAGGGTGATGTTATTAAGTTTGTTCTCTTTCATAACTCTGCTGAAGAAATCCCGCTGGCAAAGCTGGCAACCTCACAAGTTGGCCCTTACCACACCAATACTGCTGAAGGTCTGCGTCTGGCACAAAAAATCTTGAAACGCCAGAACAAAGACATGAAGCAAATCGTCATGATTACCGATGGTAAACCAAGTGCTATCACTTTGCCAAATGGCCGCGTTTATAAAAATGCTTATGGTCTAGACCCCATGGTTTTGGGTGAAACACTGCGTGAAGTCGGTAACTGTCGCCGTCAGGGTATTCAGATTAACACTTTCATGCTGGCCCGTGATCCTGAACTGATTGCTTTTGTTCAGCGCGTTAGTCAAATGACCAGAGGCAAAGCTTATTTCACTACGCCCCACACGATTGGGCGCTATGTACTGCAAGATTTTCAGTCGCGTAGAACCAAAATGGTGAATTAAGTTTGTCATTCATAAATAAGTCCATCGGCATACTCGAGTATGCCGATTTTTTTGTGACGAATTTGAAAAAAGTAGCAGATTGCTGAATAATCTGGATAACGCTTGATAAGGATGATTTATGCTCGAGCCCAAAGCCAGCTACCAGGAACTTTATGACACCTTTTATTGGCATATTCCTGAGCACTACAACATTGGTCTGGATGTTTGCGATAAGTGGGCTGACCGTGAGCCAGAGCGCTTGGCACTCATCCATAAATCAAGAGATGGGTTTGTAAGTCAGTACAGCTTTGCTCAGGTTCGGGACTTAGCCAATCAAACAGCGAACTTGTTTCGGTCGGTGGGTTTAAACAGGGGAGACCGAATTGGTATTTTTTTACCCCAAACCCCAGAAACAGCCTATGCTCATGTAGCTGCTTACAAAATGGCTGCGGTTGCAGTGCCGCTTTTTACGCTATTTGGCCCAGATGCCCTCGAGTACCGCATTAACAATGCAGGTATTTCTGCCATTCTTACCGATAAATCTGGTGTAGAAAAATTAAAGGGGTTAGCGGGCAGGCTCGAGCCGCTTAAGTACATTTTTTGCATCGACAGTGCTGAAACAGGTATCATCGATTTTCATAAAGAACGGGAAAAACAGAGTCCTGAGTTTGAGGCTGTACAAACCCACGCCGAAGACCCGGCATTCTTAATTTTCACCAGTGGCACTACAGGCAATCCTAAAGGAGCGCTGCACGCGCACCGCAGTTTGCTGGGGCATATTCCAGGGGTCGATATGGCCTATAACTTTTTACCCCGTAAGGCGGATAGATTCTGGACCCCTGCAGACTGGGCCTGGATTGGTGGTCTTTACGATGTCCTTATGCCTGCCTGGCATCACGGTATCTCTGTTGTAAGTCACCGCTTTGAGAAATTTAACGCTGAGGAAGCGTTTAAACTCATGGCTGATTTTTCGGTTCGAAACAGCTTTTTGCCTCCTACTGCCTTAAAGTTTATGCGCGTAGTGAAAAACCCGAAAGAGCGTTTTGCTTACAAGTTGCGCAGTGTGGTAAGTGCGGGTGAAAGTTTGGGTGCAGAACTACTCGAGTGGGGCAAAGAAACCTTTGGCCTGACCATCAACGAATTTTATGGGCAGACCGAATACAACATTTTTGTCAGCTCCTGTAGCGCTATCATGCCCACCAAGCCAGGCATAATTGGGCGGGCGGCACCGGGTCATACTGTAGCCATCCTAGACGGGCAGGGTAAGGAACTGCCTCGCGGTGAAATTGGTCAGATTGCAGCTAAAACACCCAATCCGATTGCTTTTTTAGGTTACTGGCAAAACCCCACGGCAACTCAGGAAAAATATTTTGGTGACTGGCTCTTAACCGGCGATCAAGGCAGTATGGATGACGAGGGCTATATAAAATTTGTGGGTCGTAATGATGACCTGATTACCAGTGGTGGTTACCGCATTGGGCCGGGCGAAATAGAAAACTGTTTACTGAGTCACCGGGCAGTAAAAATGGCAGCCGTGGTTGGCGTACCAGACCCAGAGCGAACCGAAATTGTTAAGGCTTTTATTATCCTTGAGGAGGAATTAGAGGGGAGTGAACTGTTAAAACGAGAACTGCAAGACTATGTGAAAACAAGGCTTTCTGCCCACGAATATCCGCGCTTGATTGATTTTGTAGACAGCTTTCCCATGACGACAACAGGCAAAATCATGCGCCGCGAGTTAAGGAAAAGTTGAGGGATAGCTGTAAAAAGCTATCCCACTATCATTTAGCTACGAACGTGACGACCTTCAGCACTGAAGGCTTCAGCAAAAAATTGTTTTACCTTGACAAAGAATGCGGGTGTTTCGGGGCTCGAGTCCTTTTTGCCTTTTGCAAAAAATACCCAGGGTTCAGCTTTAGGTGCATCTCCGCGAAATTCGGCAACTCTTTCTTGTCCATAAGCAAGTACATGTAGAGGATCCATATGATCTTCCTTTCTTTAAATTCTAAAATTAGGGGTTTGATTTGGGATTTGTTTCACAAATGCCCAGCAGAAGAGTATTAATTGTGTTCTCAGGATAAATTTTAAGTAGTCTTTGGAACTTCGACTAGCTTGTATGGGCGCTTCTGCCCGCCGTCAAGACATAGTATAGAGCAAAATATCTTACAGAATTATAAAACTAAGCACAAACTGCGTAAAGCTTACGAAAGGAGGCTCTTCTATAAAGTTTGCGCTAGATATAAGGCCTATGTCTGAGAATAGAAAGAGTGTTATGAAAGGCTCGAGCAAAGGAAATCTCGAAAGTGAAACAAAAAAAGAGCGGGCAACTTGTCCGCTCTCAAAGGTGGAATTTAAGCGCTAAGCGTTTGTATAGACCAGATCACAAGCTTCAGCAGGCATCCAGTGGGCATCTTGACCATCCCACTTAACATTGCAACCCAGGGGATTGGTTATAGGGGTTGAAATTGCTTTGCCTGCAAGGTGCTCGGTCAGCGCATTCTCAAGGTCATTTACCGTCATTTTAGAGCTGTCTTTGGGGCTATCAACACCGCGACCGGTGTAAACAAGCTTGCGGTTTTCGTCAAAAACATAAAAGTGAGGGGTTCTCAGTGCGCCGTAGGCCGCAGCAACCTCCTGCGATTCATCTCTTAAATAAACCCAGGGAAACTTATGCTCATTCATGCGTGAAACCATGTGCTCAAAGCTGTCCGTTGCGTTGGTATTGACACTGTTAGAATTAATACCTACAAATTTAACGCCCTGATCTGCAAACTTTTCAGCTGTTTTACGGGTTACTTCATCAGACCCAATGACGTATGGGCAGTGATTGCAGGTAAAAAAGACAACCAGCGTTTTAGCATCATCGAAATCTGAGAGTTTATAGGTTTTGCCGTCGGTAGCGGGAAGTTCAAAAGCGGGTGCCTGTTCTCCGAGTTCTAGCGTAAATGCCATATGTTTCTCCTTTCGGGTTTCTTCAGTCTAAACGCTAAGGCAAGCCTTACTTAGTTGGCTGTAAAACGATAGTTGACTAAAAAGGTCAGCAAGAAGGAGGTGAAAAAGGCAGAGTAGAACGTGGAAAAAGAGTAAGGAATATCAATAGTTTACGGCCTCGAGCCCCTTTAGTCCCAAGATGCTTCTGGCTTCGGCAGGGGTAGCAAGAGGGCGCTCGAGTTCTTCAGCCAGACGTTTGACCTTTTCTACCAGCTGCATATTGGTAGCAAGTTGCCCACGCCTTAGAAAAATATTATCCTCTAAACCTACCCTGACATGCCCACCCATTGCCATAGAGATAGCCGCCATCTGAAACTGCATGGGGTAGCCTACGCCAATCACCGAGTAGCGGTAATTCTCTTTGCCAAAAAGTCGATCAGCCGTCTGAATCATCATCATTAACGACTCGGCTGTGGCAGCCATGCCACCTAAAACCCCCAGCACAAACTGAATCCAGTAGGGTGGTTTGGCGAAGCCCGTTTTTTCGAGAAATTTGAGATTATGCAAATGCCCTATATCGTACGCTTCGAACTCAGGCTTAATCATTTTTGCTTGCATGGTGCTGGCAAATAATTCCATATCTTCAAAGGTGTTGCGAAAGATGAAGCCTTTGCTGCCCCTTAAGTGCTCTTCTTCCCAGTCGTAGAGATAATCGTCAGAGTTGTAGTGCCGCGCTGCGGTGTGCATGGAGAAGTTCATGCTACCGAGGTTAAAAGAGGCGAGTTCGCTTTCGCAGTAGCTGGCAGGCTCGAGCCGCTCGAGTGGTGTCATGCCTATCCCACCACCGGTACTGATGCCCACGATGACATCTGACTTCGCCTTAATGCTACGGGCAATGGTTTTCATCAGCTCTTTGTCAGGAGAAGGGCGACCATTTTTGGGGTCGCGCGCATGAATGTGAATGGCGGTCGCCCCAAGTTCAGCACAGGCAATGGCGTCGCTCGCAATTTGCTCAGGGGTTATAGGTATGTAGGGGCTTTGCGTAGGAACGGTAGCAGAACCGGTAACCGCAACTGATAAGACAAGTTTATCCATGAGTTTGCCTCGCGTATTCCCTAACCATCATAGCTCATAGTCAACTCGAACGGTTTACTTAGCACTAAGTTTTGATTTCCTCTTTTCATTTTTACTTGAACTTGGATACACTGGACGCTAATCAGATTTGTTATGAAACCATGAGCGTGGTTTTGTGTTTAGAAATGCTCGAGTGTTAAGGTACAGAAAGGTGAGTATGAAAGCTACAACTATGCAGTATCTTGCCGATGGCACGATTGATCTTATAGAAGTGTCTGTAGCTGACCCTCATGATCACGAGGTGCAAGTACAGGGTGGGGTTTGCGGCATTTGCTCCTGGGACATTGCCACCGCAAAATGGGGAGATCAGATGTCGCCTAAAGCGCCAGCAGGTCATGAAGGTATGGGTTATGTAGTCAAGCTAGGTCGGGAAGTCAAGGGATTTAAGGAAGGAGATAGGGTGGCCGGTGGTGGTTTTGCCAGTGTACGCAACCTGCCAGCCTCGAGTCTTTACAAAATTCCCGAGAGCAGTACGCTCGCCGATGAATACTGGATTGTTGAACCTGTATCTTGTGCAGTTACTGGGCTTGATCACTGCCGTTTACGTCCTGGTGACCGCGTAGCTGTAATTGGAGTGGGCTTTATGGGGATGCTGATTCTTCAGGGGCTCTTACACGCGCCTTTGACTAAGCTTGTCGCAATAGATGTTTCTGCATCTCGGCTCGAGCTGGCTAAACAGCTTGGGGTAAAAACGGTTTATAACTCGGCACAACTCGAGCCTGAACGACTCGTTAGCGAACTCGAGTCTTTTGAGTTTGATGTGGTTGTTGATACTTCAGGGGTGCAAGCAGGTTTGGATCTGGCGACAGACATCGTTAAAAAGGGTGGACTCATAAATCTGTTTGGCTGGCTCAAAGGCGATCAGGCAAGCTTCAACCCGACCAAATGGCATCTGGGTGGGTTTACCGTTGTGAATTCCTCGCCGTCATCAAAGTTACGCGACCCCTTTATACCTGCCATTCGCATGATTCATGAAGGCATTTTTGATTTGCGCCCGCTAGTTACCCATATTGAACCGCTGTCAGCTTATCCTGCGCTCATGAAGCAGATTTTACAAGGTGATAAGACCTATCTAAAAGGTGTGATTAAACTTTAAAGAAACCTATGCCAGTAAAATGCATCCTGAGTCGAGAGTACTCATTGAAGGTGCGGATAAGACCTTCCAAATAGACTTTTGCTCGAGGTTTATTTAAAATCAAACCATGAATCAAACAAAGCTAGAGACGGTATTTTCAGGTATCGCAGGGCAAAAAATACTCATTACGGCTGGTGCATCAGGGATTGGTTACGCCATCGCTGAAACCTTGCACGGGCTGGGCGCTAAACTCATGATTTGCGATATCTCAGAGGATGCTCTGGATAAGGCACAGGAACGGCTCGAGGGTTTAGAAACCATCAAGGCAGATGTCTCAAATGAGGCCGACGTTGCACAGATGTTTGAAAAGCTCGAGAACCGTTTAGGCGGACTTGACGCGCTTATAAACAATGCCGGTATAGCAGGTCCAACTGGCGGGGTTGAAGATATTTCACCCCAAGACTGGCGCAAATGTCTGGATGTTTGTCTGACAGGTCAGTTTCTCTGTACGCGCTTAGCTGTGCCTCTGCTTAAAGCCGCAGGAGCTGGCTCAATTATTAATATGTCGTCAGCGGCTGGTAAACATGGCTACGCTTTTCGCACCCCTTATTCATCTGCCAAGTTTGGCGTGATTGGTTTTACCCAGAGCTTAGCCAAGGAACTTGGGCCTCATCAGATTCGGGTGAATGCCATTTTGCCGGGAGTCGTCGAAGGTGAACGTATGGAGGGCGTCATACATGATCGGGCCAAGCAACTGGGCATTTCCCATGAAGAAATGAAGGCTATTTACCTGGAAAAAGTGTCTTTAAGAAAAATGGTCAGTCCTTATGATATGGCTGCAATGGTGGCTTTTTTGCTGTCAGATGGCGGCAAGAATATTTCAGGGCAATCGTTAAGCGTTGATGGCAATGTGGAGACCTTATGAGTAGCCTAAGATCAGGCAAAGTCATCATAAGTTGCGCGATAACGGGTGCGATTCATACGCCTTCCATGTCGCCTTACTTACCGATTACGCCAGAACAAATTGCCAAAGAAGCGGTTGCCGCTGCCGAGGCGGGCGCGGCGATTTTGCACCTGCACGCCCGTGACCCTGAAACAGGCAAGCCAGACCAGAGTCCTGAAGCCTTTGCTCGCTTTTTGCCCGATATTAAGGCTCAAACCAATGCGGTTATCAATATAACCACAGGTGGCAGCCCTTACATGCGTGTTGAGGAGCGGGTAAAACCTGCTGCGACCTTTAAGCCAGAACTGGCCTCATTGAATATGGGTTCAATAAATTTTGGGCTTTACCGCATGCTCGAGCGCCACACTGAGTTTAAGTATGACTGGGAAAAACCTCACCTCGAGTCAACCCGCGACCTCGTATTTCGCAACAGTTTTCAGGACATCGAGTACATCTTGGAAACCTGTTATGACAACGGCACCCGTTTTGAGTTTGAGTGCTATGACATTGCCCATCTTTATAATCTGGCGCATTTTGTTGACCGGGGTCTGGTGAAGCCGCCCTTTTTCATTCAGTCGGTGTTTGGTCTGTTGGGCGGTATAGGCCCACACGCCGAAGATGTCGCTCATATGAAGCGCACGGCAGACAGGCTGTTTGGTGATTCGTTTCGTTGGTCAGTCTTGGGAGCAGGTGCAAGTCAACTTCGTATAGCTGCGCAGTCGGTGTCACTGGGCGGTAATTTGCGGGTCGGGCTCGAGGATAGCCTTTGGGCAGGCAAGGGCAAACTGGCGACGTCTAACGCAATACAAGTTGAGCTGGCCAAAAAAATCGTTGAGGGTTTAGGCTTAAACCTTGCCAGCCCGGATGAAGCCAGAGAAATCCTGGGCTTAAAAGGCTTTGACAAGGTGGCGTTTTAGTGACTGATGAAGAAAAACGCTTTGCTTACGGAGGGCGAAGCTATCAAATTGTTGAAGAGAAACCGGGGGTTCTGAGCGTTTATCGCCGGAAAAGGGAAGGCCTCGAGCCTGTTCACGGGGTGAGCGCCTTTCGCATTATTTCAGCCTATCGGCAAAAGGTTGAGGGCATACCTGCACCCAGAAAGCCGAG
>JAGQHN010000049.1:0-4458 GCA_020431825.1 Trueperaceae bacterium
TACCATCGGGTCAAGTCTGTTGAACGAGTACGGACAAACGAACTAAGCATCCTGTATATTCACCATGGAGTAACTTAGTGGTTCATCGTACATGTAAAAAGGGCAGCGTTGTTGCTGCCCTTTGGGGTGAGTTGTGCTTTGAACTTAGGTCGTTCTGCGTCTGCCAGAGCGGCGACCTTTGCTTTCTTGCTGACGACCTTTAAACCAGACCACCATCGGTGCCAGAATAAAGATACTCGAGTAAGTACCAAAGCCAATACCAATCAGCAGCGCTAAGCTAAAACCGCGCAGCACGCTGCCACCAAAGAAGAAAAGTGCCAGTACAGGTAACAGGGTCGTGCCTGAGGTCATGATGGTACGTGAAAGCGTTTGGTTTACCGAGCGTTCAACGATTTCTGCGTAGCTTAAACCCTTAAGTTTACGCAGGTTTTCACGAATGCGGTCAGCGATGATAATAGAGTCGTTAAGTGAGTAACCGACCACAAAGAGCAGGGCTGCTAAAACCGGAATGCTGAACTGAGTTCCTATTAAATCCAGGAAACCCATGACAATGCCCACGTCGTGAATAGAGGCGATAACCGCGGCAATAGCCACAATCCAGTTTGGCCAGAAGCGCCAGCCCACATACACCAGAATCAGACCAAAGGCAACCAGCACTGCATAAAATGCTCCCTGACGCAAATCTGAACCAATGGAAGGGCCAACGAAATCAGCT
This sequence comes from Trueperaceae bacterium, assembly GCA_020431825.1. Lineage (GTDB taxonomy): Bacteria > Deinococcota > Deinococci > Deinococcales > Trueperaceae > JAHEBB01. Next base: position 716 of record JAGQHN010000049.1, read on the forward strand.
GAGAGTAAATTAGCATTAAGGGCAGCGGCAAGATCAGTGGGGAAGGTGTCGTTTGCGCCTTCGGTGCTCGAGCTTCCTACACGCACCGAGTAAAGTTTCTGGGCACTTGCAGCTTCGTCGGTATTGGCATTACTGATGGTGGTGTCTTGTACTTCTTGAATGAGAGCGCCACCGCCATTAATATCGGCAATTCCCAGGCTGTCAATGGCACCGCGTATAGCATTAATATCGGTAGCATTATCGACCTGATACAGTGCGGTTGTCCCACCTGTAAAGTCCACCGAAAGGTTAAGCGGCTTGACAAAGACCAGAATCAGCGCGATAAGAGCAAGCAGACCTGAAATGGCCATAACAACGGGCGCAATTTTGATAAAGCGAATACCACTGGCGTAAAAACCCATCGGAATAAGCGGACGTTTAATACGTAGCGTTAGTACATCCAGTAAAAAAGGAACCACAATAATATTGACAAAAACCGAGGCGATAATACCGATAGCCAGCGTAACGGCAAAGCCGCGAACCGGGCCGCTGGTGTACTGATAAAGTGCCGCCGCGGCTAAGAGGGTTGTAACGTTAGCATCAATAATCGCGGATAAAGAGTTGTCAAAGCCAGAGCGCATGGCCATACGCAGAGCTTTGCCTGCGCGCAATTCTTCCTTAATGCGTTCAAAAGAAATAACATTACCGTCAACCGCTGCGCCAATGGTCAAGACCAGACCAGCCAGACCCGGTAAGGTTAAAACAGCATTTAAGCCTGCCAGGGCACCAAAGATAAAGAGGACAGCCAGAATCAGACCCAGGGTTAGTACGCCACCAAAAAGAGGGCCGTAGTAGAGCAGAATGGTAACAACGACGGCAATAATACCGATGATGCCAGCTCGAGCCCCAGAGTTAATTGAGTCACGACCTAGCGTTGGACCAATGGCACGAATCTCTTCGACATTTAGATTGATCGGCAAACTACCACTGCGCAAGACCAGCGCAATGTCACTGGCTTCTTCTAAAGTACCGATGCCTTCAATCTGCCCGCTATCACTGATACGACCATTAATCGTTGGCGCCGTTTGAATGGCGCCGTCAAGCACAATGGCCATGCGCCGACCAATGTTCCCGGCGGTAAACTGACCAAAATCATCAGCAAATTCACGTTTAATGTCAAAGAGCACGACTGCTCCGCTCAGGGTTGTGCCCCCCATGCGGTTAAAGTCAGCTCTGGCATCCTGCAAGATTTCACCTGTAAAGGCGGGCTCCTCGAGGTCATCAAGGGTTAAGGGATTGTTAGGGTCTCCTACACTTTTGTTTTGTGAGGCTTGTCTGACCAGACGGAACTCGAGCACCGCCTGCTGACCAATAAGACCCAGCGCCCGGTCCTGATCGGCTGCTGAAAGACCTGGTAACTCTACAACAATACGGTTGTCGCCACTGGTCTGAACAACAGGTTCAGAAACACCAAACTGATTGACCCGGTTTTCAATCACATTGCGGGCCGTGTCTAGTTCCTCACGGTCAACATTGGCTTCATCAGCCTGCAATACAACCCTCAGGCCACCCTGTAAATCCAGGCCCAGTTTTAGAGTCCTGTCTTGTTGCCAGGGTTGCCAGAGATACAAAATGGCTGCAGCAATGGCAATCAGTACCAGCACACCCGTTACATTTCTACGGTTCATAGCTATCCTTTCTTGTGCAAAAACTAAAGTTCAAGTTGAAAATCATTAAATCAAGAAAAGAGCTAGCCTAGCCGCCCTCGAGTTGCCAGCGACTTTGCAATAAAAAAAGCTTGGGACTGGCAATAAATAAAAAAAGACAGGTACTTAAAAGAATAAAAACGGGAAAATAGAGATTGTATTGGAGACTAGTGGGTCCCGCCCCTTGCTCTGGAAGACGCTCCTGATTAGGAGCAAGACGCCGGAGTTTTCCAGGTTCAAAAAACCAGGTATTGGGAGCACTAAAGCCTTGTTCTTGTTTGGCTTGTTTAAGGCTAAAAGCTAGCCCATTAAAGGGTAAAAATAAAAAATGTACTAATAAATAAAACCTGATAAAGCCCTTACGCCAGTGTCGTATGGGCAGATGGCGAAAAACTTTATCAGGCATAAGCATCCATAGAAGCTGCTTACCTAGCAGCGTGTTTCTTACTAGGTAAGCAAAAAAGACATTCTTTAAATGGCAACTTCAACGAGGTCATAAACTTCTATGACGTCGCCCTCTTGGACATTTTCATAGTTTTGCAGATTAATACCGCACTCAAAGCCCGTACCTACTTCGCGGACATCATCTTTGAAACGTCTTAACTGAGCAATGGTGCCCTTGTAGACTTCTTTACCTCCGCGTATAAGTTTGGCTTTGGCACCACGGCGAATAATGCCGTCTAAAACATAAGACCCGGCAATATTCCCGGAGCGCGGCACTCTGATGACCTGACGCACTTCGGCATGGCCCAGAACCTGCTCTTCATACTCGGGTTCAATCTGACCCCGGAGCATACGTTCGACATCTTCAATCAGTTGATAGATGATCTTATAGCTTTTTAGCTGAATGCCCTGGCGTTCGGCGGATTTAATGACACTACCTGTTGGGTTAACCCCAAAACTCATGATGGTGGCATCAGCAGTGCTTGCCAAGAGCAAATCAGAGTCGGTGGGCGCACCCACTTCAGCCAGCATAATATCCAGATCAACCTCGTCGTATTTTTCGTTTTCTTTGGCAAGGACGCCTTTGATGGCCTCGAGTGATCCCTGAGTATCGGCGCGCAAGATCAAATTAACCTTGGTGGTCTTGGTTTTACCAAAAAGATCGGCTAAAGTAACGCCTTTTTGACCAATCGCTTCACGCTCGAGTTCTTCACGTTCCTGTTGACGTGCGCTGCTTAAGGCCTTGGCTTCAGCTTCACTGTCAACCTGTTCTATGGTATCGCCCGCCAAGGGTTGATCGCTAAAGCCTAAAATCTGAACAGGGTAAGAGGGTCCGGCTTCCTGAACCCGGTTGCCCAGAGCATCATTCATAGCTCTGATTTTGGCCCAGGACTCTCCTGAGACAATATAGTCTGCGACTCTTAGCGTGCCTTCTTGTACAATAATGGTTGCCAGTACGCCAGCTCGCTTATCTAAGATAGATTCAATGATGATGCCTTTTGCTGGCCCCTTGGGGTCAGCGCGCAGATCTTCTACTTCGGCAACCAGTGAAATCATTTCTAAAAGATCATCTACGCCCTCACCTGTAGCGGCACTGACTGGAACGACAATAGTGTCACCCCCAAAATCTTCGGGGATAAGCTCCACTTGCATAAGGTCCTGTTTGACCTTGTCCGGGTTGGCTTGAGGTAAATCAATCTTATTCACCGCGACCACAATAGGCACTTTGGCAGCTTTGGCGTGGGCTATGGCTTCACGGGTTTGCGGCATAATGCTGTCATCGGCAGCTACCACAATGATGGCAATATCGGTGGCATTGGCACCGCGCTGACGAATAGTGGTAAAGGCTTCGTGGCCCGGGGTATCAATAAAGGTGATATTGCCGTGTTTGGTTGATACCTGATAAGCACCAATATGCTGCGTAATGCCGCCTGCTTCTTTTTCAGCAACTTTGGCCTTACGGATATAGTCGAGCAGGCTGGTTTTGCCGTGATCAACATGACCCATAACGGTTACAACGGGGGCACGAAGCGGCGCGTCAGGTTTGGACTCAGGTTTGGTTTTTGGCGTTTCAGCTTTGCTTTCTTCAGATGTACTGGGTTTGGACTCAGTCTT
>JAGQHN010000049.1:4557-34284 GCA_020431825.1 Trueperaceae bacterium
GGTTGCGGATTCGGCTGGTTTGCTCGTTTCTTCTTGACTATCCTCGAGCAACTGTTTAACCATATCAGCGGTTTCCGCATCTATGGAACTCGAGGCAGTTTTGGCATCGACCCCCATATCGACTAAGGCAGTTATTAGATCTTTGCTCTCAATTCCTAAGTCTTTGGCGAGTTGATAAATTCTTACTTTTTCAGACATTCATCCCTCCTACGGCTACGCGAATGCGTTTAGCCCGAGATTCTTGGCTTTTGGCCTTGGTTTCTTGTTTGTAGCGCTCGAGGGTTTCTCTAATTCGCCCGGCATCCTGGCGAAAAAAGCGCTTTAAGGCTTTGTCTTCATGACAGCTTTCTTTCTGGCATAGCCAGGCACCCCGTCCACCAGCTTTCCCCTGTTCATCCAGTTGCCAGCCACTCTCTGTCCGATAAAAGCGGATAAGCTCAGCTTGAGCTTTGCTTTCACGGCAAACAACACAGCGTCGCATAGGGATATGTTTGGGTTTGGGTGTGCTTGGTTTAGCCATACTTAGGCGCTTTCGCTTTCCTCTGTTTCTTCGCTTTCACCTTGTGGTGTATCTCTAAAAAGCGCATCGAAAGCAGCGCGTTTACTTTCGCTGCTGGTTGACGTGGCAGGCTCAGTATCCAGAGCAGCGGCTTGCAGGGCAGCGTCTAAATCACTGATAACATCCGTGGCATTCAGATCGATTTTGTAACCGGTTAGCTTGGCTGCCAGACGGACATTTTGCCCGCCTTTACCAATAGCTAAAGAAAGCTGGTCATGAGAAACGGTGATGGTTGCGTCACCTGAATCGGTGTTAACTTCAATGGCACCTACTTTGGCCGGAGAAAGTGCATTGCGTATAAATTCTCTAGGATTAGCATCCCACATAATGATGTCAACACGTTCACGCTGAAGCTCGCCCGTTACGGCCTGAATCCGACTGCCGCGGTGACCAATGCAGGCGCCAATAGGGTCAACATTGGGGTTGCTGCTGGTGACGGCGACTTTAGAGCGCTGACCAGCTTCGCGGGCTACCGACTTTATTTCTACGGTGCCGTCGGTGACCTCGGGGATTTCCTGGCGCATAAGGTACTCTAAGAGTTCGGGTGCTGCCCTTGATACCAAAATGCTGGGGCCACGGTTAGACTGCTCAACATTCATGACATAAACTTTTATACGCATACCTACCATATAGCGCTCGCCAGGAATTTGCTCCTTATGCGGCATGATGGCTTCGCCCTTGCCCAGATCGACAAAGACATTGCGCTTGTTATCGGTACGGGTGACAATACCAGTAATCACTTCACCAGAGCGGTCACGGTATTCATCAAAGACCAGTTGCCGCTCAGCTTCACGAATTTTCTGGGTGATAACCTGTTTGGTGGTTTGCACGGCAATACGGGTAAATTTCTCGGGGTCAACCGGAAATTCCATTTCCATGCCTACTTCAACGGTGTCATCAAGCTCTAAAGCCTCGGAAAGCAAAATTTCTTTGTCGGGGTCTTCGATTTCTTCAACCACGCGGCGAATGACCAGTACTTCCATTTCACCGCTATTGGGATCAATAACCACATCGATGTCTTTACCGGGTTCTACATTACGCTCATAAGCCTGCTCTAAAGCTTCTTCAAAGCTTGCCAGCAGTTGCATCTTGTCGAGATTTTTGTCAGCTGCTAAATGATTTAGCGCGTCAATAAAATCTTTATTCATCCTTACTCCTATCTTGGCTCTTCTGGCCACTCCGCCAGACGTGCCTGCACCTCACCTAAGTTATATGTTTGGATTTCGCCTTCAACTTCAAAACTAACCGTCTTGTCGGTAACTTCTCTGATAATGCCTTTAAATTGTTCTTTATTTGTTTTTATTTTGGCTTTTAAATCGTGGAAGCGCTCAAAATGGCGCCTGGAGAAAAGGGGTCTTTCTGGACCTGGCGAGCTGACATCTAGCTTATAGGAGCTTTCAAAGGGATCGAGACGATCAAGCTCGAGGCTAAAAACCTCTGTTGCCAGCGTAACGTCATCCATAGACACAATGCCTTCGTCCAGGCGATCTATGCGCAGCAGGACATGGCGTTTATTGCCAGAACCCGTGACCTCGAGCTCTAAGACTTCGTAACCCATAGGAGTAAGAATGTCCTTGGCGGCGTCTAATAAATCAGTTGGCATCTTTTTATACTCCCTTCGGATGTCAAGACGCTTGCGAGGGTTAGGTAGTGTGACTTGGCATCAAAAAAAGGTGGCGTGCGACGCACCCACCCAAAATGGTAGTCGGGAACAAAAATTCCAAACGTGATTATACAGCGTTTTAACGCCCTTATACAAGGGATAAGTTAACGAAGCTTAGATAAATGAGAAAAAAGACCAGAATCAGGCTGCTTAATCATCAAGTGAAGCGTCATCATAGTCGTTATCTTCGACCAGTTCTTCAAGCTCGAGTAAGTACTCTTCACCGTGTACTTCAACCACATCTCCTTGCTTGAGTTTGCGCTTGCGCCGAGTTTCGACTTCACCGTTAACCCTGACTTCGCCCCCCTGAATAAGCAGCTTCGCCTGCCCTCCAGTTTGCGCTATACCTGAGAGTTTTAGCATGTCGTTAAGGGTTAGAAAGTCTTCACTCATCAAAGTTAGTCTAAACGCTTTTTGATTTAGGGCTGTATGACAGATGGCAGACAAGCGTGATAGCTAAGCCTTAATCAGGGTTTTTTTGCTTTAAACTGAGGATATCGGAAGCCATGAAGCTTATTTCCAGGCTGGGCGCTTGAAATAAGTGGAGCGAGTAGCGCACCCCCCGTAAGGATTTATGCTGCGCTTGGTCTTTATTCTTTTTATAGGCTTGTCGTTTTTGGCATCTGCTCAGTCAGCAGAGCATTCTATTAAGGTTGCCATTCCAGTGATATTACAGCTAAGAATTCAAGATGCTGTTTCCGCTGATTTTAGTGTTCCCTTAGAAATTCAAGAAACAGATACGGGCCTCGAGCTTAGCCAGTCAAAAACCAGGCTCGAGGTTTTAGCCAATACCTCATGGCAATTGCAGGTAAAGGTGCAGGCCAAAGACTTGCCTTTTCGCTTAAGGGCTAGCTCGAGTCAGGCGTCTGTAGATCTCACAGCTTACCCCCAGGTTTTAGCCAGAGGAGAAGCGACTGCAGGCTGGCAGGATTTGCCTATTTACTATGACCTGAAAAATCAGTCAGTTTTGCATGGGCAAAAGCACTATCAGATTGAGGTTTATTATTTTCTTTCTCAGCCGTAACAAAAACGTAATATAAACGTAACATAACTGTAAGAATTCTGTTATAGCAGTCGTTATACATTGAAGAAGACCGAAGGAAAGCTCCTTCGGAAGCGATGAAACCCTCCTAATTATTTGGGCGCTTAAGGAGGGTGGAGCGAGTAGCGCAACCGACCGACACGGAGGATACGTTATGAAAAAGGTCTTAAGTCTCTTAGTGGTAGTAGCCGCTGTTTTCTCAAGTGCAGCACTGGCTCAAACCGGGGATAGTCACACTATCAATGTCAAAATCCCTAATTTGCTAAGACTAAGAATTGTGGACACTGGAGGATTAAATTCTTCAAATAATGGAGCAATTGCTTTTGATTATAATTCGACTGCTGCACTGCAGGATCAATATATTAATGAAGTCAATGCTCCAACTGGTGGTCTTGCACCAACAACTGTTACGGGTTTTGGAGATGTCATAGTTTTCTCTAACCGCACGGGTTGGAATGTTTTTGTAAGTGCTTCTACTTTGGTATTTAGTGATACTAGAGGCTTAGGGCTTACTGCAGGTGCTGGATTAGACCTAACTGATATTATTGTTACACCCTCTGGTTCGCTAGATACAGGTGTCACAAGTGTTGCAGGTAGTTGGGATTTAGAGCATACTGGTCCTAGTACATATGGAGACCTTATTGCTCAAGGTGGCAAAACACAAGGCTGGAGCAGTTTGGGATTTGGTGGTAGTAACTATAAATTGGTGGTAGATGGTGACGAAAACCCTGGTGACTATGATACTACTGTTACCTACACTATAGTTGGCCTCTAAGTAAACTTGAAACCTTATACGAGCACAGTGTTAGATTGTGCTCGTATAATTTTAGGTTGCTTAGGAAATGTTTAAGACTCTAGCCAAGAGAGCGATTCCTAACTTATGTCAAAAGTAATTTACATTGCTCTGACGATTGTTGCTTTATTTCTGACTTTCGCTCAGGCGCAAACTGACAACCATAGCCTCAAAATTAGCATACCTAACTATGTGGGTATAAAGATTGTGGACAGCGCTGGAAAAATCGCAGTGAATGCGAGTGTTGATTTTGATTTTGAAGCGGACTTTACTAGCTATGCTGTGGCAGTAGCTGCTGGTGGAGCTGACCTAAGCCCAACCGCAGTAAATGGGTTTAGTGATATCCAGGTCTTCACCACACAAAGTGCTTACTGGTATGTACGTACCAGAGCCGTTGTAAGTTCGGGCTTTACTGGGGGTATTAACGTTGGGGATATATCCGTTGACCCAGGTTCAGTTTCAGGGTTAAGTAGAGGAACTGGGTTTAGCTGGGTTAATCCAGGATGGTCACTCAGAACGAACTGGCGCACCATTGCTTATGGCTTTTTTTCGACTATGGGCTGGAGCAGTATTGGGTTTAATGGTCAAGATTACAAAATCAGTGTGCAAGGTAATGAAAGTGTAGGGACGCATAGCCTTACCGTGTACTATCAATTGGTGACTTTTTAGTTCTGTTAAGGGTAAGCAAAAAACGTTGAGCAGGAAAGCTAATTGGCTTTCCTCTTTTTTATTATTGCTTTTTGTCGAATTTAAAGAGTAGAAGTTTGGGTAGCGTTATTAACCTTTGGATAAGGGTAGTTGACCTCTATAAGCCTGTAAATATGCGCCTGATTTTGAAATAACCTTTTGACACGTTTACTATCAAGGAAATGTGAAAAGTCTAAGTGCCGAAATTGTCTTTCTGCTGCACAATGGGGCTGTGTTTAAAGTTTTGAAATTATCCTCTTTAGTTAGTGTTTTACTGCTTTTATATCTTTTACTAAGTGTAGCGCAGGCTGCGGATATTGGTTTGTCACCACCTAGGCTCGAGCTTAGTGGCATGCCGGGAGAAACCATTACCGAAACGATTATCATTTTGGGTGACGCAACGACTGAGCAGCAGATTCAAATCCGTAAAGCTGACTGGACACTGAAACCCGATGGCGAACTGGTTATTTTGCCTGAGGGCTCGAGTAGTGAAAGTGCCAGTAGCTGGATACAGCCAGAGGTGGAAGAACTGGCACTGGTTGGTGACGGCGGTCAGGAATTTCGTATTTCTGTAACCATTCCAGAAGATACCAGTCTGGCTGGAACCTATCATAGCCTCTTGTTTTTTACGGTTGTGCCGCCCCCCTCTGAAGAAACGGGTATTGCTGTTGTAACCACTACTGAAATTGGTATGGCGGTTTATGTAACGGTCAAGGAGACCGAGGAAAATGCTTCTGAACTCCTCGATTTTTTTCAAGAGGATGATCGTAGTGTGCTCTTAACCATTCTCAATGAAGGCAACACTCTGATGCGCCTCGGAGGTCGTTTAGAACTGCGTAATGAAGCTGGTGAGACCAAGTACTTTATAGAAGTGCCCGATGTACCTGTTTTGCGAGAGAGTGAGCGAGACTTGAAGTTAGTGATACCAGAAGAAGTGGAATCAGGCTTTTACGTTGCTCTAGCTATGGTTGAAGATAGTCGGGGAAATCTGCTCGTTGGGGAATTGCCCCTTGAGATTCCTTAAGGTCACTCTACTTAGTGTTTGTTTTTTGCTGGGCTGGGCTTTTGCCCAGCGCCTTAGTTTTCAGTCGAGTGGCGTTGTCAGTTTTGAAGCTAGCGAAGCAGATATAAGGGAGGCACTAGACTGTGTCAGCTGTAAGGTTTTAGAGCCGTCTCTCTCGAGTAGCACCATTTCGGTGCGAGTGCAGCGTCAGGGCTCGAGCCGTTATACCCTGACGGTGCGGCAGGCAAGTAGCTGGACAGCCTTCAGGCTTAAGGCAAGGTACACGATTCGTCCGAGACAGGCCAGCCTTTATACCACTGATTGGCTCGAGCTGAGCGCTTTTCCCCAAACCATTTACAGCGGAGATTCTCCGGTCACTGATGTCAGTGTGGACTATCGTCTGGTTCTAAGTGGGGAAGAGTGGGCGGGGGATTTTGGCAATCAGGTTGTTTATAGTATTGATTCTTCAAGCATTAGCCATATGGTGCAACTTTCTGCGCCGCCTGTAGCGCTGGTTAAGGTTGCAGGAAAATCAGACAGTTCCTTAAGTCTGGTATTTGACTATGAAGGCCTGAATGCTATTGACTACACCACCGCAGTTGAAACAGGTCGGATTTTACCGTTTACAGATCGAACCTTAGATGCCGTTTACGTATACACTAATAATCCTGCGGGGGCAACATTTAGACTCGAGCTTTTTGTACTCGAGCAAGCAAAGAATAGTGAAGCATCCTTACCACAGCTGCTGCTCTTTGATGAAGCCTTGACAAATAGAGAATTCAGGATTACACAGCCTACGCCAGAGTTTCAACTGCTCGTCTCCCCAGAAGATTTTGGACTTAAGGTTGATGGTTCAGAGCTGCCCGGAACTTACCGTTACGCTCTGCGTTATATGGCAATTATGCAACCCTAGCTGATTTATTTCGGAATTACCGGGCTGAACTAAAATATGAAAGTGGCTATGCTTTTTCTGCTCGAGCTTTCCTAGTGCTGTCTGATGGATGAGAAATTCCTCAGAACAAAATGCCCACACCACTGGCTGAAAAGAAAGAGAATAATGAAATGCCTAAGGGTTAACCCCAGGATAAAACAGAATATTAAACTTCCATACCTAACTCCTTTTTTAATAGAACGCAGCCAATGGGTTGAAAGCTGCACTCGATATAAGAAAAGATAGCCAGAATGCAGTATTAAGCAATAGACACGAAAGTACGGCTCGAGGTATTGGTTTGTAGAAAGAGCTGGGATTGGCATTTTGGGGAATGATAGTGAGCTTCTTATGATCAATACTCAGAATACGTCAGTCTCAATCCTATGAATCTGTTGCTGTAATGGCTTATTTTTCCTAAGCCCAACTTGTTTAAGAATGAAAGGACCGATTTAAGGAACCAGAACTCTAAACGTTTGTTCTTCAGTAAAGCTTTGCTCTGCGGTACTTAAGATGAAGGTGAGGTTATAAACGGCATCTTCTGCGTTCTGAGGAATGTCAAGAAGTGCTTCGTAATGGGTAGGCTCGAGTTCGACTGCCTCGACCGTACCAAAGTCTGATTCTATCCTTATCGTTACTGGGTAAAGAATAGTTTCAATCTCTAAGCTTAAGCGTTCTCCAGGTCTGGCGGGCCCGTTAACGGTCAGGCTATAAGCAGGTGCCAGAGGGTCAATAAAGACCTTACTCGCTTTTTCTGCCTCGACTTCGCCACCTTGAGCAGTTACCGTAAAGTCCAAAACACCAGAAGTTGCCGTTAGCGGAATAGAAAGGCGACCCTGCCAGGTGTCATCGGCTGGCTCGAGCTTTATCTCACCATAGGCTGAGCTTAGCTTAACGCTATCAACTTCACTGTTTAAACTGACCGTTACAAGGGGTGAGCTTCCGGGGGGAACGGTATCACTGCTTAATTCAATGCGCCGTATGCGCAAACTGCTCGAGTCAAAACTCTGGCTTTTTGCTCTTACCGATTCTACAAGAAACATAGTCTGGCTTATTTCTCCCGCCACTAACGTTATTTCTTGCTCGCCTGAGCCAATAACAGTACTGCCCTTGGCTAGTGCTGAAAGTTTCAGCGTTGCTTTACCGGGAACCAGACCACGCACCTCAAAGTTACCGTTATCATCGCTGATAATACTGCGTTTTAGACCTTCCGGGTCTGTGAGTATGAGTTGCGCTTTTACCCCAGGTAAAGGGGTATTAAGGGTTTCACTACCGCTATCCTCGAGTACGCGGCCACGCAACACTGCCGTCTCAGCAACATCAAAAGTAATAAGGGTTTCTTTGCCAAGTACCACAGTGCTAGTTAAATTGGCAGGGCTTATCAGGCGATAGGTAATAGGTAAGCTGGTGGTATCAATACTGATTTCGTACTCACCAGGCGAAAGCTCGGCACTAAATTCGCCCTCTTCATCACTTAAAAGTCGGTACCGATCAATACTTACCTCGATGCCTTCCAGAGCAATGCCTTCGGCTTTAATGCGGCCACGCAAAATGCCTAAATTTCTGCCTCCTGCCAGGAGGCTAATACTTTCCGGGGTCTCAAAGGCAAAGTCATAGTCAGCAGTTACACCAAGCGCATAGGACCAGCCGCTTTCTTCGCCGTAGTTATAGGCTAGATTATTATTAAGGCCAAGGGTCCAGGCATCGTTAAAATAATTGAGGTTGGTAGCGATCGATAGATTCTCGTTAGGGGAAAGCCAGTCAGCGCTTAGTTGCAGTTCAAAAGGGTTAAGGTTCAGGTGGCCGTCAGCCCCCAGGCTGGCCTCGAGCGCATCCTGCTCCAGCAGATAGCGTAAAGAGGCACGTAAGGAAAGCTGGTCTGCCACAGTTTCAAGCCAGAAACTATCAAGGCTTAGATTTAAGCCTTGAAGGCTACTATAATTTACGGCAAATTGTGAGCTGGTTTGCCAGCCAGCCTCGAGCGTAGCGCTGTAACGCAAACTGGCAAAGCTGTTATTTAGACCTGTTTGCAGCCCGGTAGATAGTTCCCCGGCCAGAGGGGTAGGGATTTCTGCGGTCATGAGCAGATAGGCATCTGACTGACCTGGTATATAGGGTAATAGGTGAAAACTGGCAGTAAATGTACCCTCGTTGGCCTCTGAAAGTGAGAAGTTGCCTGCTAAACTTAGGCCTTCATTTAAGAGGTCTTTAGCACCAAGTTCGAGGGTATAAAAGCGAATGCCATTAAAATAGTCAAGTTTGCCCTCGAGCCCAAAGTCCTGATTGAACAGATAGGCACGCCCCTGTAGCTGCAATCGATCAAACCGAAACAAAAATTTATTTTCAGAGTAAAGCTCTCCGGCAATGACGCCATTGCCTACAGTAAACTGCCTGCTGGGGTCTTTGTATTCTCCGGCCAAGTAAATACCGTAGCGATCATCTTTTAGCCAGGAAAGCCCAGCGGCTAGCGTTTCATGCTCCTCGGCAAACCAAACGCCACTAAGACCAAGTCCACTAGGCAAATTGAGGCCAAAGGGATTTGCCTTGGTTTTGCCTGCGCGTAGCTGAAAACTATCTCCCTCTAACTGAACATAAGACCTTGGCCAACCGGGCAAACTGAAAGTGCTCTCAAGACTATAGTAATCGGACAAGGTACCCCTAAGCTCGAGTTGGGTACTCCAGCTACCTGTATGACTCAAGCTGGTTCTTATGGAACCCTCGAGTAACAACCTATCCGGCCCAGGTAGTCCTATACGAATGACATTGGCTACAGTACTCGCCTCTACCGTTTCCCCGCGCAGCAACTCAATGACATGAAGCCCTTCATTTTGCGGTGTGTAGCTGAATGCTTGTTCTGAATAAGGCGCAAGCTCGAGTGCCTCGGTAAATACCTTTTCTCCTGAATGTTTGATGCTTAGCGTCAGATTTTCACTTACATTGCCCTTATTGCTGACAGTGACGCCTAAATCATCCTGATCAAGAATGAGTTCGGAAATGGTTGAAACTTCCAGCTGATGAAACTCACTTACGCTTAGTGTCAGACTGCTATCTAGCTGGACGGTGTCGTTTTGCACCCTGAGAATAAGCTGGGTCTGGCTGCCCGCCACGGCGTCAGCCGGAACACTTACCGTAACTGCAATAGGTTTAGACTTACCTGCTTTTAAATCTACGTTACCTGCCTGTCTCAAAATGGGCCATTCTGGCTTTGTAACGGCTTTGACCATAACTGTGAGGTCTTGACTGGCCTCGAGCCTGAAAACAAAGGTAACAAAATCGCCAGGACTAACGGATTTGGCTTCGGGTGAGCTAATGGTGAGCGGTTGAGCGTAGGCCTGACAAAAGAGTAAGACCCCCAGCGCTAGCAAGAAGCGCGGTAATTTAAAGGGTTTTGGTAAATGCGTAAACCGCACCCCATAAGCTTAGAGGAGTGCTAAAAACAGGGTGTTATAGAATTTAACAGCTTGGTCTTATCAGGGTTCTGGGTCAACAATGGGCGCTGCCGGATAAGAACCTAGAAATTTAACAAAAGCAGCCTTACGCATAAGTCCGGTCATAGCGTGCTGTACGTTTTCATCTTCAATATGACCTTCTATATCTATATAAAACAAATAGCTCCAGGGCTTGTCGCGTCTGGGCCTAGATTCTATCTTGGTCATATTGATATCATTTTTGGGAAATTCTTCCAGGCAAGCAACCAGGTCTCCCGGACGGTGACGCGTGGCCATAATCAGACTTGATTTGTTACTGTTTCCTTGCTTTGTAGCTTCTTCGGGGCCAAGTACCAGAAAGCGCGTATAGTTGAAATCCATATCTTCTACATGTTCGGCTAAAATCTCGAGCCCATAAATCTCAGCGGCTCTTTTGGTTGCCAGAGCGGCTTTTCCTTCTCCGCCATTTTCTGACAACAGTTTTGCAGCGCCTGCCGTATCAAAATCAGTGACAGCCTCATAATTGTGCTTTCTTAAGAACGCGACAGACTGTGCCAGGGCTTGAGGATGGGAGTAGACCCTCTTAATGTCACTGAGTTTGGTGCCAGGTTTTGCCAGCAGGTTATGGTGCACCCTGACAATCTGTTCTCCGACAACATGCAAGACCGAATCGGTGAGTAAATCATAGGTTTGATTAATTGAGCCTGCCAGACTGTTTTCTACGGGCAAACAGGCAAGATCAACCTCGCCTTTTACCGTGGCGTTAAAAGCATCCTCAAAACTGTGATAACCAATGGCTTCGGCGTTTGGGTCAATCTGTAAACAGGCCAGTTCGCTATTGGCACCTGCGACTCCCTGATAGGCTATTTTTAAGGCTGCTTTCTTGGCACTCATGAGGCAAGAGTCTAGCATAAAAGCATCAGAGGCAAAGTGTCAGTTAAAGTGGGCAGACTTTTTCAAGGTTTCTGATTTTGTGTTTGGAAATCTTTACCCTTAGCATTTAGAGAGCTTCATAAATGGCAATGCCAAACGCTGGTAAACCGCTTTAATTAAAGTGCATCAGACTGGCTGGGTCAATAAAGCTCAGGCTTCCATTGAGGTATCTAGAGGCAAAGAATTTAAGCACGTTAGCAGGGGTGAGGCTGCCCCCTCCCAAATAGCCAATAACCTGATTTTTGCTTACTAAATCCCCAACTCTTACCAGAGGCACTGCCTGCAAATTAAGATAGGTGGTACTCAACTGATCCGCATGTTCGATGGTAACGATATAGCCATCATTGGCCGAAAATTTAGACATGGCGGTAACTGTGCCTGCCTGGACGGCTACCACAGCTTCTCCAGCCTGCGGGGTGCGAAGAATAATCCCCGAACCCTGCTCGCCGAAGCGGCTCAAAATGCTGGGGTTAGGGATAGGGAAAGCATAATCTGGAGCAATAGCAATGGGACCCAGTGAAACACTTGGGGCAGGCAAGGTGCTTGAAACTGTCGCTGCGGGCTCGAGTTCGCTTTTAGGTAAAACAATAGTTTCTGTGCTGATTTGGGGGGCGCAAGAAGCCAGGAGTCCTGCAATGACGAGTGCTAGAAACCAACCTGACCTCATGACTAACCATACCTTGGGCAGAAGCTGCTTTTATGTTAAAGCTTCCACATCTTTCCTTAATGCATCTAGCCGGGTTTTAGACGCCTCAAGGTCTCCCTTAAGGGCGTCAAGGCGCTCGAGTTCTGAGCGGACAAAGCGCGTATAGGGTTCAATAGCCGTATGCAGTTTTTCGCTGGCTTTGCGCAGCTCCTGGTCAAACTCTTTGCCAATACTTTCTTCTAAGCCATCGCGCAGGGTTTGCATATTGCGATGCAATTCTTTTTTGGCCTGTTGCCTGCGTCTTGGAATGATAAAAAAGCCAATACCAGCCAGAGTTAGGCCAAGGGTTACCCCAGTAATGTCGATTGCGGCACTCGAGACAAAGGCCAGAATAGCTGCACCCAGCCCAATGCCTCCCACCAGACCAATGCCGGACTGAAAAACAGAACTTTGCAGCTTGTCAGCCAGGCGGCTGGCTTCGGCATCTTCATCATAGCTTTCAAGGACATTATTGGCTTTTTCTCGCAGGCTGCGAATAAGGGCTTCGCGGTCATACTGAAAGCGTCCGCCGACTTCACCGATAATGCGGTTTTCTCCGGCCTTGCGGCGTTCATTGACAAACTGCATAACATCTTCCCAGAGATTGTGATTGCGTTGCAAAAACCAATCGACCATTTCACTGACCGCCATATCAACATCGCGGTCGGCACTTCTTATGACTCTGGCTTCAAAATCCTGCTTGATGCGCTCACTATTCATCAGTTGAATGACATTGCGCAGGCGAATAGTGTCATCAAAATAGGCGTCGCCACGGCGTTCTACCTCAAGTAGTACCGTTTTGATGCGTGAGACGTAGTTTTCATAGTCTCGTCGCATGTTTTTTTCATAGTGACTCAGTTGTCTATCGACATCTTCGAGGGTTTTGCGGTCGTCCTCGAGAAGCTCGAGTCGCTGTTTTAAAATGTCCTGGTACTCATTGTTAAGATGCTGTGCGACCCCCAGCGGATTTAAGAGTTTAAGTTTGACGCGCTCATTTTCAGCCAAAACACCAGAAATGAAGGCTTCGACTTCGCTTAGGCCAGTTTTGGCAAGTTCGGCTCTGTTACCCTCGAGCTTGGCCTTAAAAGCGGCTTTTGCCCTGACGCCAAATACCTGCGGACTGACGCCCAGGGTTTTTTGGGCGTGCTGCTCGACAAACTCGAGCACCTTGTCCTGCTCCTCTTTAGTTTCCAAAATATCCAGCTTATTGACCAGAATGATAATTTTTTTACCCCAGGAGCCGATAAGCTCGAGAAACTGCCGCTCGCTTTCGGTAAAAGGCCGATCAGCACTGGTAATAAAAAGGACCAGATCAGCCCTTGGCACAAACTTTTCGGTTAATTCCTGATGTTCTTTGATAACAGCATTGGTGCCAGGGGTATCGACAAAAGCAACATCTTTAAGAATGTCAGCAGGAAACTCGCGGCGCATAAGGTTAGCAGACGCTTCAATTTCTTTAGCCTCTGGGCCGTAGCTAACAATGGTGACGCGGTCGGTAGTGGGGGTAACGCCCTCGAGCATGACCTTGGCACCCAGTAGAGCGTTTAATAGGCTAGATTTTCCAGCATTGTACTCACCGCAAACCACCAGTAGAAAAACCCCCTCGAGGTCATTGAGGGCAGTTTTTAGGTCCTTTAAATCGTCTTCGCTTGCATCGAGACTATTCAAGAGAGCATGTAAGTCGGCAAGTTCATTGCGCTCACGGCTTAATAAATCCCGTGTGGCGCTGGCAAGTTCAAGATTCATATCCTCTCAAGATAGCACGCTGATATAGTCAGGTCTTCTGAAAAAAGTACTAGAACAAAGGGGTATTTGTGTTTTAGGATCAAACCTTCTGGGGTCGCTGGTTAAGGTAGTGCACCAGAGGATTAAGTTTTGAACGTAAGAGTTCTGGGTGCTGTCTGAGATAGGCTGCGGTATTGAAATTAGCACTTGGATTACGCATTTCAGCAGCGCCAAAAAGCAAATAGTGCTCAGCTGGGTTCATGCCGCTTTTGGCTACATCTGGGTAGTGCTGCAAGTACCAGTTTTTATCAAAAAGCCCTGAGTTTTCCATAAGGTTTATAGCCTCGGAACTCGAGCTTGCTCTGCTTTCAGCAGGCGGAGAGGAAGGCGGGTTTTCCGTTTTAGCCACAGGAGGTTGGGTCGTTGCCGTCAATTTGCTTTTAAGCAGAGCGATTTCCTTGTCCTTTTCAGCCAGTAAGTTTTTTTGTTCTGCAAGCTCTTGTTTTAAGGATTGATTCTCTTGCTCGAGTTCACTGAGTCGTTCTTGTAAAGCCGTAAGGTTGAACTCTGATTTGCTAGTTAAGGCATTATCCAGCTCAGTCTGAAGCTCCTGATTGGTCTTTTCAAACTCGCTAACCAGCGTTTTTAACTGCTGGTATTCCTCAAAAAACTGCTCTAAAATACTCACAATTCCTCCCGTAGAACAACGTAGTGCAGGTGATTTAACTGTCTATCCTAAGCTTTTTGCACTGAACTAGCAAGTCTGATTGGTTTACGCGATATAAGCTCTAAAGCTTTTTATTCCACTCTGAATGGACTAAATAACAAGTTGAAAAGGGGATAACAAATCCGTTGATTTAGCAAAATTTGTCATTTTGAGCAAAGAAATAGCCAAGGGTTAACAGGTAGACTGAAGGCTTATAAGGAGAACCACTGTGTCACAGCTTGACGAATTTAAGGCCTACTACGGGCGAGTAGAAGATTTAAAGCAAAGCCTAAACCTCTTATCCTGGGATCAGCATGTTTATATGCCTCAAGGGGCTGCCGAAACGAGAGCGCAGCAGCTCTCAACCTTAAGCAGTTTGATACACGAGTACACGACAAGCCAGCAGATGAAAGATTTGCTGGCCCAGCTCGCAAGGCAACATTATGCCGAAGATAGTGATGAGGGTCGGCTCCTGGCAAGGGCGCAGCGCAGCGTAGATCAGGCCAGTAAATTGCCCGCTGAATTCGTAGAAACCTTAAGCAGGCAGCGTTCAAAAACCGCCCATGTCTGGCTGAAGGCTCGAGCCGAAAATAACTTTAAGCTTTTTGAAAAAGAGCTTGCCAAAATTTATGATTTGGTTCGTCAACAGGCCGATTACTTAGGGTATGAGACTCATCCCTATGACGCCTTGCACGATCAGTATGAAATGGGCTCAACGGTGGCTGCGCTTAAGCCTATGTTCGCCGAACTTCGCGAAGAAACGGTGGAACTGTTAAAAGCCTTGGGAACGGCAGAGCAAATTGATGATGCCCTTATGCACAAAGCCTATGATACCGAGAAGCAGCGTCAGGTTTCAGAAGAAGTTGCCAGGCGAATCGGCTTTGATTTCGAGCATGGCCGTCTTGACCCAACTGTTCACCCCTTTGCGCAGGATATCAGTAAATATGATGTGCGCATTACAACCAAATATGTGGAAAACTGGTTTGCCAGCTCGCTTTTTGGCACCATGCATGAGGCAGGTCACGGTATGTACGAACAGGGCATTGCCGACGCCTATCACCGAGGGCCTTTAGGCGCCGCTGTGAGTCTTGGTGTGCATGAGTCTCAGTCTCGTCTGTATGAAAATCTGGTGGGTCGTTCTTATGCCTTCTGGCAGGGGTATTACCCCAGATTACAGGCACATTTCCCGGCACAATTATCAGATACCTCGCTAGATGATTTTTACAGAGCAATCAACAAAGTAGAGCCCAGCCTGATTCGTATAGAGGCAGATGAGGTTACTTATAATCTGCACATTCTGATTCGTTTTGAACTCGAGCTTGTTCTTTTAGAAGGTAGCCTTAAAGTTGCCGAATTGCCTGAGGCCTGGAATGAAAAGTATGAGGCGTATCTGGGTATCACGCCACCGAGTGACGCCCTTGGCTGTTTGCAGGATGTTCATTGGTCAGAGGCTCTGGTTGGTTATTTCCCGACCTATACTCTGGGTAATCTTATGAGTGTTCAGCTTTTTGAAGCTGCCAAACGTGCCCACCCGGGTATTGAAGCAGATATGGTTCAGGGGGATTTTACGAAGCTTTTAAGCTGGCTTCGTGACACTATCCATCAGCATGGCAGTAAATACACACCTGCTGAACTGGTGCAAAAGGCCACCGGGCAGGCCCTTACGGCAAAACCCTATATCAGCTATCTGAATAGTAAATTCAGAGCCCTTTACGGACTGAGCTAAGTCTATGCTAGATGACAAAACCCTGGTGGCATTTATATCTCAGGAGGGCATAAACGCCAGTCTGGTTTATCCGGGTGTGCCAACCCCGACCGTGCCTGAGGCGGCAAGGGCTTTAGGGGTTGCGGGTGAGCAGATTATAAAAAGTCTGGTATTTTTGGCCGATGCGGTGCCGCTTCTGGTGATTGCCGCGGGTGAATCGCGCATAGACTATAAGGCCCTGGCGGAGGCCCTCGAGCTTTCCAGACGCAAAATAAAATTTGCCAGCAGCGACTTGGCCTTAGACATTACGGGTTTTGAAGTGGGTGCCATGCCCCCTTTTGGTCATAAAGAAAAGCTGCCAACGCTGTTAGATGACCATAGTTTGCGGCATGAAGAGCTGTTTGCCGGGGGAGGCACAAAATCTGCCCTGCTTAGGATAAGCTTAAAAGAATTAGAGCGCGTAACAAACGCAAGGCGCCTAGGACTTACAGAAAGGACTGTGTCATGAAAAAGCTAGTACTGCTGATTATTTGTCTGCTGAGTTTGGCTCAGGCTCAGATTGGTCAACCGGTTGAAAGCCTCGAGCTTGCTATGGATGCCTACAAACCTCTCAAAACGGTTATGGGTTACTTTGCTGGAAAAGATTTTCGCTTTGAACTCGAGGAGCGCGGTGGGGTGCTTTATAAAGTAAGTGGTAAAGGCCCACTTGATGAAACCAATATCCCTCTGGCTTCTGACCTTATTGGCTACGCTACTGGCTACGGCGAATCTATGGCTGGTCCAGTCAAGACATTTTTTGAGGAGCGTATTGCTGAGCTTGCAGGTCAAGGGGCTACGCCGCTAGGGGTAGAGCAGTACATTCTCACCGTTGATGTCAGTGGTGAAGAGGCACCTTATACTCTTGACTTTTCGCTCGAGCTTAGCGAAGTTGATACGGCCTTGTTTCCTCAGGGAACGCACACCTTAGGGCCAGATGATGCCAAACATGTTATTCGTGAATTCAGCGATTTTCAGTGCCCCTACTGTGCTCGTTTTGTCAATACCGCTTATGAAGGTATTAAAGAAGAGCTTTTAGCCCGTGGAGATGTGCGTTTTGAGTTTCATCATTTCCCCCTCATCAGTATTCACCCCAATGCTTTTCCCGCAGCAGAAGCCACAGAGTGCGTGGTTGCTGCCAATACGCCCGAAGCCTTCTGGCTCTATCACGATAGTTTGTTTGCCCGGCAGCAGGCCTGGCAGGGTTTATCAGATGCCAGTAGCTATTTTGTTCGTCTGGCAGAAGACATTGGCCTAAGCAGTGAGGGCATGGAAAGCTGTCTGGCTGAGCGCAGTATGGCAGACGTAGTGCAAGCTGCTTATGATGCTGGTGTAGAACTCGGGATTCGTGGTACGCCCACTGTCTATGTCGATGGCTTTAAGGTTGGTGATTACACCAGGCTCGAGAACTATCTGACCTTACTTGACATCTCGGAAAAATTTGCCCAGGAATAAGGCGAGGATCCCGGGACCGTGTTTGTCCCTTTACTTCCGTTTGGGTAAAACCGTTAAAGTAAAAACTTATGAAGGTTTTAGCTATGTATTTAGGAGATGGCTATGACAGCTGAGGCTTTACTTATTTTAAGTGTCATAGCTCCCTTTTTGGGGGCGATCCTGGCCCCCTATCTTGGGCGGTCCTTAAAGGCTCGGGCGGGCTATCCCCTGATTTTATGCTTTTTGCCTGCACTCTTTCTCGTTCAGTATGCTCCGGCTGCCAGGGCTAACGCCCCGCTTACCGCAGGCTTTGACTGGGTGCCTGCTCTGGGCCTAAGCGTTGATTTTAGAGCTGACGGTTTTTCTCTCATGTTTGCCCTGATTGTTGCTGCGATTGGCATACTGATTTTGGCGTATGGCGCAGCGTATCTGGGGAAGTCTGAACGGCATGGGCGCTTTTTTAGCTATTTGCTTAGCTTTGGTGGCGCTATGCTGGGACTGGTCTTAACAGATAATCTGATTGCCCTCTTCGCCTTCTGGGAGCTTACCTCGATCAGCAGCTTTTTGCTCATTGGTTTTTGGGGTAGCCGCAAAGCCTCGCAGGACGGTGCTGAAAAAGCCCTGATGATTACCGCACTGGGGGGGCTGGCGCTATTGGTTGCCGTCATTCTGTTAGCGATTGCAGGCGGAACTCAGCAGATATCGACCCTCGAGTTTGCTACTTTGCGCTCGAGTCCTCTTTTTATACCCGCACTTGGCTTTTTACTTCTGGCGGCCTTTACCAAGTCGGCCCAGTTACCTTTTCATCTCTGGTTGCCTACCGCTATGGAAGCGCCCACGCCAGTTTCGGCTTTTTTGCATAGTGCGACCATGGTCAAGGCTGGAGTGATTCTGGTTGCCAAATTTGGCTTTTTGCTCGACTGGGGACTTTTCTCACAGATTATCATGTACGTGGGGTTAGCAACGATGTTCTGGGGGTCCTACCTTGCCTTACGGCAAAATGACCTTAAAGCTTTGCTGGCCTATTCCACGGTTTCCCAGCTAGGTATTCTGATGTCTTTATACGGTTCTGGTCATGCCTTTGCGGCGACTGCCCATCTGGTAAACCATGCTGCTTTTAAAGCTGCGCTGTTTATGGTGGTGGGGATTATCGATCATGAGACAGGCTCGAGGGATATCAGTCGTCTGGGTGGTCTAAGGCGAAAGTTGCCCATCAGCTTTATCATTGCCCTGCCTGCTGCCCTGAGCATGGCAGGTGTACCGCTACTGGGCGGTTTTATTTCCAAAGAGCTTTTCTATGAAGAAATGTTTCATGAGGGCTTTTTACCGATGCTGATTGCCGTTACCGGAAGCATTATGACCTTTGCTTACTGCCTGAGATTTCTTAAAGTATTCTTTGGTCCCTTACGCTGTGAAAACCCAAATGTGCACGAGGCGTCACTCCGGCTCTGGCTACCCGCTGCTCCCTTAAGCTTGGCAGTCATTGCTTTTGGCATCTTATCCATTAATCCTTTAAAAGGCCTTGTTTTTAAGTCAGATACTCTTGCGGTTTGGTTTACCAACCTGGCTGCGCCAAGTTTTGGCTATGAGCCTGGGCATCTTTATCTCTGGCATGGGTTTAATCTGATTTTGGGTCTCAGTGCCCTTACCTGGGCTTTGGGCATTGGCCTACATCTGTTTCGTGATCCGTTTCACCGTTTTCAGCAAGCCCTTACGCCTGCCTGGAATAACAATACGCTCTACTATAAGGCTTTAGCTGGACTCGAGCATTTCTCGAGCTGGTTTACCCATAAAACCCAGGGGGCAAGTTTTGCTAGCCATTTGCGTGTCATCGTTCTGGCGTTTGCTCTCATTGGTGCATCGGTGTTATGGCGCTATTTGCCAGAAAATCTAAGCCCGGTTCCTCTGGCGTTCTGGCTGGTTGCGCTCCTGATTATCACAGATATTGTCGGGGTACTGATGGCGCAAAACCGCCTTTCGGCAATTATTTTTGCGGGGCTTGCGGGGGTGGCATCGACTTTGCTTTTCGTACTGCTGAGTGCGCCTGATCTAGCCCTGACTCAGCTTCTTATTGAAACGGTAACCATCATTCTTTTCTTATCGGTTTTTCGTTTTTTGCCCAGGCTTCACACCTATGTACGTCCGCGCTCCCTGACCCTTATTGATGGCCTTATTTCGCTAGGTGTCGCAGGGACGATTTTTACTGCGCTGCTTGCTGTACAAACCCCGATCGCTGACCGTATTAAGGATTTTTATCTTGATTATAGTAAGTCTATTGGTGGTGGTTATAACGTTGTCAATGTCATTCTGGTAGATTTCCGGGGTTATGACACCATGGGCGAAATCACCGTTTTGAGTGTGGTGGCGGTGAGCGTATTTGCCCTGTTACGCATCGCGGTAAAGCGTGCTAAGTCGGAGTCTAACGATGACTAGACACCCTGAGATTGTTTTTCGAACGCTGGCGATGCCCGTGGTATTTGTGATGCTGGCTATAGGCTTTCACTTTTTTTTGCGCGGGCATAATGCTCCTGGGGGTGGATTTATTGCTGGGCTCATTGTGGCAGTGACGGCTCTGCTGGCGCGTATGGCGCTGGACCGACGCCTGCTTAGACTCGAGCCCAAGACCTTAGTACCCATAGGCTTGCTGATTGCCATGATAACCGGGGTCTTTCCTATGTTCTTTGGTGATGCTTTTTTAAAAAGCGCACACGGTCATACTCACTGGCCCTTTGTTGGAGACTTTGAATGGGCCAGTGCCGCCCTTTTTGATCTGGGTGTTTTTCTGGTGGTGATTGGTACGACCCTGACCATTATTGAACTGCTGGCTGAAGACAGTCGTGAGGAAAATAGCTGATGGAAATTTTACTGCCGTTTTTAGCTGCGAGTTTGGTGGGGGCCGGGGTTTTTATGGTGCTCTCGAGGGCGCTCATCCGGGTCATTATAGGTCTCTCGCTTATCTCCTACGGCATAAACATAGCGATTTTGCTGGCAGGAGCAGGGACAGGCTTAGCTGCACCACCGCTTTTAGACGTAGAAGGCCCTTATGTTGACCCCTTGCCCCAAGCGCTTATCTTGACTGCCATTGTCATTGGCTTTGGTACCACCGCACTGCTGCTTGTTTTATCGCTCCGCGCCTATCAGGCGACGGGTACAGATCATGTTCAGGAACTTACCAAGAAGCCTGACCCGGTTGAAGTACTAGGCAGTTACGCTGACCCCGAACGCCCCAGCATCTCGCCAGAATATGGACCAGCTGAAAAGCGGGTAAAGGATAACAAGCAATCATGAATCTGCTTAGTTTGCCTATTTTGCTGCCGCTTTTTAGTGGGGCTGTTTTGCTGTTATTGCCCAAGCGAGCTTTACGTACCCTTATGGCGCTTATAGCGGCCATCTTAACGCTGCTGGTCGATCTGAGCATTTTGCGAACCGTTCTTCGGGGGGAGGTCATGGTTCTGCAGATGTCCAATTGGCCTGCACCCTGGGGCATAAGTCTGGTGGCAGATGGTCTAACAGGCATCATGCTGGCGCTAAGTGGCCTCATTGCTTTACTCACCGTGATGTTTGCGAGCTCGAGCTTAGCCCATGAACCAAGGCGGGGCCAGTCCAAAACCCTCAATCAACTCCGGGAGCGCTTTGGTTTTCAGGCGCTGCTGCAATTTTTGATTATGGGCGTTAATATGTCTTTTTTGACGGGCGATTTGTTTAACCTGTTTGTCGCTTTTGAAGTCATGTTAATTTCCTCCTACGGACTCTTACTCATCGGCAATGAACTGCCTCAACTTCGTGAAGGCTTTAAATATGTCGTGGTTAACCTCCTTGCTTCTGCCGTTTTTGTGGTGGCGGCAGGGATGATGTATGGACTTGTCGGTACGCTCAATATGGCTGATATCAGCGTCAAAATTGCCGAATATAGCAGCAGCCACGGTGCTGATGCCCGCCTGAGTCTTTTAGCCATGATGCTGGCACTGGTCTTTGCTACCAAAGCTGCCGTTTTCCCTTTAGGTTTCTGGTTGCCCAGTGCTTATCCTGTTCCAGTTGCAGCTGCCAGCGCCTTTTTTGCTGCTCTTTTAACCAAGGTTGGAGTGTATAGCCTGATTCGTACCTTTACCCTTCTTTTCCCCCAAGAGCAGCTCATTCACACCATACTTTTAGTCCTTGCGGCCTTTAGCATGCTGGTGGGGGCGTTTGGCATGATTTCACAGTCGCGCTGGCGCCATACCCTGGCGTTTGCCAATATAAGCAGCATTGGTTACTTGTTGATGGGGGTATTTACGACGGGGAGCGCAGGCATGACGGGTGCCCTTTATTATTTGATTCATACGGTGCTGGTTATCTTCTGCCTGTTTCTTATTGCTGCGCTAGGAGAAAAGATTGCCGGACTGAAATATACCGTAGAGGGTCACCTTAATAGCTATCCGTGGTTAGGTATTGCCTACTTTGCTTCTGCCCTGGCGCTGGCAGGGATTCCGCCAAGCAGCGGTTTTATTGCCAAGTACTCGCTTATTTCAGCCTCTTTACGGGCTGGAGGAACAGTCAATAACTGGGTAGCGGCGGCTGCGGTTATAACAGGACTCTTACTCCTCTACGCCACTGTTGAAATCTGGCGAGGGTTCTTCTGGGGAGAAAGTCATGCCGTTCATAAGGTTGTCTTACCCCGGGGTATGACCACAACAACCGTGTTTTCGCTCGCCCTCGTAATTTCGCTGGCTGTGTTTAGTGGGCCAATTTATAAGCTCGCACAGCGTACCGCTGAGCAACTGATGACCAATGAGGCCTACACTAAAGCTGTGCTGGTTGAAGTCAAAACGCCAAGGATAGGCGATCCAGCTTTGCCTACAGATGAGCTCGAGGAGGATACCCACTAATGCTCGAGCTACTCATTATCATTCTTATTTCGCTACTCTGGTCCCTGTTTTTAGGTGAATTGAGTCTTTTTAATCTAACTGTGGGTGCCTTGCTTGCCCTACTCTTACTGAGTGTAATCCAGCGGGAACAGGAGCACAATTTCAGTCAGCGCTTTAGAGCAGTTTTGTTTTTTGTCTACCGCTTTTTTATCGAGTTGTTTATGGCTAACCTGGTTATAGCCAGACTGGCCTTTAGCGCCAGGCCCAAATTTAATCCGCATGTCATTGCTGTGCCTCTAAAGCTCGAGTCTGATGCTGCTATTTCTCTTCTGGCAGCAACTATTACTTTGCTACCCGGAACAGTTGCTATGGGAGTATCTGAAGATAAAAGTCTGCTTTATGCTCATGCCATGGGTGAAGCTGATGTTGCCAAGGCAAAAGACAGCATCACGCGGATTGAGACGCTCATCTTAGGGTTTATGAATTGAGGTGTTGAGGTGGTTTTAACAATAGCGCTTTACTGTCTTGTCTTTGCTATGGTCCTGACACTTTACCGTGTCGCCAAAGGCCCAACCTGGGGGGACCGCATTACAGCCTTAGATTTCCTAACCTCAAATCTGGCAGTGCTTGTTGTGGTTGTTGCCTTGAAAACAGGCTTTACTGATTTGCTTGATATTGCCCTGTTGTTTTCAATTTTAGGCTTTCTAAGTACCGTTGCCCTGGCCCGTTATTTGATGAACCGAAGGGTCATAAAGTGAAACAGAGCTTAACCTTAGTTTTTTTACTTATTCCGCTGGCCTTTGCCGCCGAAGCTGAAACGGCTCAGGAGCTGACGGTGCAGAGCAATCTGATTGCCGAATTGCTTATTTTGGGTGGCTGTTTTTTTATTCTGGCTGCCGGGATTGGTATGTTCCGCTTTCCTGATTTCTACACCAGACTTCATGCCTCATCAAAACTTGTAACGCTTGGGGGCATCGGGGTTTTTGGGGGTGCAGCCTTTGCCTTTTTATCTTTGGCAGCGACGCAGAGGGTTTTGCTTACTGCCGTGTTTTTCTTACTGACAGCACCCCTGTCAGGGTATATGATTGCCAGGGCAGGATATTTGCAGGGTTTAAAACCTTATAGAGAAGACAACAGTGTAGATGAGTGGCAAGCTTGTGGTGCGGAATCTGAATCATAAGACATTGCCAGTAAGACATCATCAAGCTTAGTCTACGGAAAGTTCACATAGAGTCATGAATAGCGAAGATCTTTTACGTCAGGAACTCAAAAAACTCATTCCCGATACGCGCACCACGTTTTGCTCGGTTGAGGCTCGAGGCGGCATGTTACAGGGTTTGGCCACCCCAGAATTTGAGCCTTTTTTCTATAAATTCGCCTCTCAGCAAAAACTGAATATGCGGGTGACCTTTATTGAGCCCTCACAGCAAAAAGTTGCGGTTTCGCGCACCTATCTCTTAAAAGAACCCAAAGCCGATAGTGAAGTTGTCTCAGAGCTTATTTACGGAGATGAGTTACTGATTTATGACCGGGAAGATGAATTTGTCAGGGTCGCAAAATTAAAAGACAACTATCTAGGCTGGATTCGTTTGTCGGCACTAAGCCATCACTTGCCGGAAGCGAGTCACATTTTGGCAGTACCCAGAGCCCATGTCTTTGCCGAACCAAAAGTGTCAGCCAAAATTATGATGGAACTGCCACTGGCTGCCAGAGTGCAAATTATGCGGCAGGAAAAAAACTGGGCCGAAGTCCTACTGGCTAAAAACCAAAGAGGCTATATGCGCGCGAGTCTACTTCGCCCTCTTGGCGAGTCACGCTACGCAAGCCCCGCTAGCCTGGCAAAGTTAGCCGCGAGATTTATAGATACCCCCTATGTCTGGGGCGGTGTGACGGCCTGGGGCATTGACTGCTCAGGCTTAGTGCAAACAGTCTTTGCTTATCACAATATTGACTTGCCTCGAGACTCCGATCAGCAAGCGCTTGAAGGTGAAAAGGTAGAACTAGAAGACATCAAAATGGGCGACCTGCTCTTTTTCCCAGGGCACGTCACACTTGCCCTGAGCCCCAGCAAATTCATCCATGCCAATGCCTTTCATATGCGTGTAACAATAGATGACGCTAGCAAATCCAGCTATGCCGGAGGACTTATGAATAAACTCGAGGCTGTAAGGCGCCTCGTTTAGGAAACAATAACGTCTTTTAAATTATTTTTCTTTGTTGTTTTACCTATGATTTCATAACTTGAGGTTTGCTCATTATTGCTGCTAGAACTGATAAAGCCTTTGGCTACCAGGGACTCGAGGATTTCTTCTACCTGTTCTAATCTGGGTGATCGAGCGTAATTATTTCTTATATCTTGTGCAGTGCATCCTGGGTGATACTTAATAAAGCGAAAAACCCGTTTTTCTAAACTTGTCATTTTCCCTTCCGAAACTATGGTGGTCACGATGTTAAAGACATAGTTTGGTTTGTCTCTAGCTATCATCATAGCTCTGGAAGGTGATAGAGGGGTAAAAGTTCACAGCTGTAAACTTAATGAAGATTGATAAAGCCTGAGTAAACTTATATCAAGAGAAGGGCTCGAGCCACAGGGTTAAAGGTGGGCTTGAGCCAAAAAGAGGCTTAAGAATTTGATTTGTCTTGAATAGCTTTTAAGCGTAAGGAATTTGCTTCTTTGATTTTCTCGACCCTAACAAACAATTGATAGAGCACATCTTTCATTAGCTGAAGTAAAACAGAGGCTCTATCTTTTTCAAGTTTTGGTAAATGGGGATGAGCACCATCATGACCAGAAATAATAATGGTTTTAAGCTGCTCAAAAGTTTCTTCATCGACAACTCCCATTTCCTTTAGGTCGCTAATCTGGTTTTGAACTTTTGAATTACCTTCAGATCCAAGTACACTTGATGAAGTTTGTATAGTTCTTCTAGACATTGCTGCAAATGCATTCCAACACCCCATCGAATAGCAATCTAATGCTTCTTTAAAATCTTGAGCGACTTCTTCCGGTAAGTATTGTAATTCAAAGGTTTCTTGTGCAAATTCAACCTCCTCAAAACTATCTGATATGTAGACATTACTAGTTTCTGTCTTTTCGACTAGAAATTTGAGGAAAACAGGCTCTTTGCAGGAATTACAAATATAACCTATTCCTACTTTTTCAGGTTTTAGTCTGACAAGTAACTCGAATCTAGGAATCGAGGTTGCTGATAGACTGGCTGTGATACTACAATGAGGACATTTCACTGAATAATGTTTGTCAAAAATAAGCTGGTAATGGTTATCTTTATTAACAAGCATCAGATTGAAAACCCTTATACAGCGGCAGCAGTAGGTAAGACTTGAATCACCGCATCCGTAAATGCCTTTGTCCCTCTTGTTCCTCCCAAATCTTTAGTCGCATCTTCTGCCAGAGCAGCTTGCACTGCTTTTTCAACGGCATCAGCAGCATCGACTTCCTTAAGGCCAAAACGTAGCATCATGGCCGCGCTTAAGAGGGTACCCACAGGGTTAGCAATGCCCTGACCCGCTATATCAGGCGCACTACCGTGAACGGGTTCAAAGAGGCCAACAGTGCCACCTAAGCTGGCACTGGGTAAGACCCCTAAACTACCGGGAATCACGGCGGCAAGATCACTCAGGATGTCACCAAAGAGGTTGCTGGTTACGACCGTATCAAACTGGGTGGGTTTGCTGGCGATTTGCATAGCAGCATTATCAACATAAAGATGGTCAAGCTCAATTTGCGGGAACTCGCTCTGGTGTATGCCCACCACAACGTCACGCCAGAACTGGCTGACATCGAGCACGTTCGCCTTGTCTACGCTGGTGACTTTGCCACCACGCAAAGTTGCGCTTTCAAAAGCAGTCCTTGCAATGCGTTCGACTTCGTAGCGCTCATAAACCATGGTGCTTAAGCCTTTGTCTTTTTCATTAAAAGAGGGCTTGCCAAAGTAAATGCCGCCTGTTAGCTCCCGAATGATGAGCATGTCGGTGCCTCTTGCAACATCGGTTTTTAAGGGAGAGAGGTGCTCGAGCCCTTCAAAGACTTTTACCGGGCGCAAATTGGCATAGAGCCCTAAGTGCTTGCGGATGCCCAAGATGCCGCTTTCTACGCGTTTTTCACGCGGAACCTTGTTCCAGGGGTGATCACCTACTGGTCCACCAGCACTGCCCATGAGCACGGCATCTGCCTGAGAACAGGCTTCTTTGGTTTCTTCGGGAAGAGGGTGACCGTGACTTTCAAGGGCATTGCCACCAAAAGGTAAACGGTTGTAGGTAAATTTGAGGTTGTACTGCGGAGAGAGCGCCTCGAGTACTTCTATGGTCGCATCAACAACTTCCGGGCCAATAAAATCGCCGGGTAAAACGGCAAGGTTGTAGTTTTTCATAAGTTCTCCTTATGGTTTGGTGGCAAGTATAACTGCCATGGGCATACTAAAGCTTACCGCTTCGCCATTCTCGTAGGCAATCGCAAACGTTTTTTTGGCTGCGTCAGGAGCTGTTTTAAAAAGATGTCTTACTGCTTCAGCTTGCTCAGGTCTGGGATTCATGCGTTTTATCCAGCTCTCGCAGTCTAAGGTATAGCGGGTTTCGCTGTCGCCAACAATCCAGCTTAAGTCAGCATCCCTTATAAAGCTTTGCCATTCATAAAGGTAGTAGGCGCGAAAATGGGTGGGGTCGCGAGTGAGTTCTAGCTCATGGTACCAGTCATCAACTTCCTGATTAGGGGTTACTTCATCAACGATGATCAGTCTGCCACCCGGTTTTAAGATACGGTGTAGCTCGAGTAGAGTCCTGCTCATACTTGGGTGATGGTGCAGCGTATGCCGCGCAGTGACAATATCAAAATGATTATCTGGAAAACCGGTAGCCTCACTGCTGCCGTCCACAAAGCTCAAATTTTCTATACTGCCGTAAGTTTGCTCGGCAGCAAGGCGCATGCCTTCAGAGGGGTCAAGGCCATAGATTTCTTTGACAAATGGCGCAAGAGCCGCAGCTGTGTGACCTGTGCCAGTACCAACATCGAGGCAGATGTCGTCTTTTTGCGGTCTCGCCAGGGCAATGAGTTTTGGCAAAGAGGGGCCAGATTTGTGGGGAGTACTCGAGGCATAGTTTTCTCCGAGACCCGACCAGGCTTTTGCGGTTCGTTCAATGCTTGACATAGTTAGTCCCCAAAAATGTGCGTGGCTTTACCGTCGATACTGATTTGGTTTTTTTCAGCCCAGTAATCAGGCAGTTTTTCACCTTTGTTTATGGCCCAGGTATTTAGATCATCTCGCTCGCCTGCATAATCAAAAAACGGAATGCTCATACCACAAGACGTTTGCACCAGATCAATGTCTAATTCAAAGATCTGTCTTGTGCCGGGCAAGTCAGAAAACTTCGCTTTGAGTTCATTCCACCTTGCATGCCTTGGATAAACGACCTGGGCTTGACCATAAAGTCGTAAAATCATGGGGCGACCTTCAAAAGCACAAAACATTAGGGTCAGGCGACTTAGTTCCTGAATGTGCGCCGCAGTTTCATTGCCACTGCCCGTTACACTTAGCCACGCTACCTTGTTGGGGGAGAGCACACGCAGACTATCCATGCCTTTGGGTGATATGTTTACACGGCCATCAGCTGCTGCCGTGCCCACAAAAAAGATTTTTTGCGCTTCAATAAATTCCTGCAAAACGGGGCTGATACTGGGGTACTGCTTTGCCATAAAAGTACCTTTCAGAGGGAATAAGTATCTAGAGTAAAATCCTCCCCAACCCAATCGTTCTCGCAAGCTCGGAACCTTTATAAAAGGAGGGAGCTATTCTTACTTCCCCCTTTAGCAAAGGGGGATTGAGGGGGATTCATGCTTTTAAATGTAGGGTAAGGCTTCGGCAGTTTTTTGGATGTCAGCATCGTGCTCTAAAAGCTCGGCAATCGGGTCCCACATGCCGTTCACAAGGGCATCCTTAGCTGTTTTCTTGAGGCTGACTTTGTGAGTTTTGCCGTTTACGGTTACGGTTTCATTCGCCACATCAATATCAATCTGGGTGTCAGGGTTAGTGCTTACCGCAGCAGCAATTTCTTTGATTTGCTCTTTACTTGCTTCAATGCAGGGCATGCCTAAAGTCGTGCTATTGCCAAAGAAAATTTCGGCAAAGCTTTCTCCAATAATAGCGTTAAAGCCAGCGCGGCGAATCGCCTGAGGGGCATGTTCGCGGCTCGAGCCGCAGCCAAAATTACTATCGACAATCATGATGGTGGCGTCAGCGTAGCGCGGGTCATTTAAGATGTGGTCGGTCTTATTGCCATTCTGGTCAAAACGGACATCTTTAAACATAAACTCGCCCAGACCATCAAAGGTCACAACTTTCATGTAACGCGCAGGAATAATGCGGTCGGTATCGACATCCTGACCAGGAACATACACTCCTTTACCAGAAATCTTCATTATTTTTTCAAGAGCCATAGTTTCTCCTTAAGGTTTTTTGGTACAAATCATGATGCCTGTTGACCAATTAAGCGTTGTGCAGTAAAACTCAGAGGACTGCTCGAGTTTAGGGATAAGTCGCCTTTGACCTTCCCAGGCACTTTTAATAAGGTCACTAACAGGTTGTGCTAGATCTTTTTCTTCAGTCCAGGCAAGCTTTAAATCATCAATGAAATAAATGCCACCAGGGGCAACCAAATTAAGAGCTAATTCGGGTTTTTCGATTTTACCAGGCCAGGTATCAGCAAAAACGAGGTCAAACTGTTGTCCTTGCAAGGTTTCTAAAAAATCGAAGCCGTCCTGTGTGTAGATACTGAGTCTGGGGTCATTCCCTAAATAGTGCTGGGCAACAGCGGTTAGCTCGGCGTTATTGTCCACGGTGACCAGACTAGATTTCTTATCCATGCCGTCGAGTAACCAGGCAGTTGCCAAACCCGTACCAGTGCCAAGCTCGAGTACTCTGGCCGCAGGCTTAGTGGCAACCAGAGTACGTAGCAGGCGACCTGTGTCATGGTCAGACAACATGCTAAATCCCTTTGACGCAGCTTCAATGGCAATGACGGCCTCTGGAATCATTTAGGCAGCGACAGCTCCGTGACCGACATTGCCAAAGACTTCTCTGGCATCGCTGACTTCACCGCTAATCGCAGCAGCTACGACCATCACAGGACTCATCAGGATGGTACGTCCGGTAGGGCTACCCTGACGACCAATAAAGTTGCGGTTACTGGTTGAGGCGCAAAGCTGGTCGCCCACCAGTTTGTCGGGGTTCATGGCGAGGCACATGCTGCAGCCAGCAGCGCGCCACTCGAAGCCAGCCGCTTCAAAGATTTTGTCAATGCCTTTTTCCTCGCAGGCTTTGCCTACCAGCTGTGAACCAGGAACGGCAATGGCTTTTACACCAGGGGCAACTTTTTTGCCTTTCAGGTAACGAGCTGCCTCTTCAAAATCAGTCAGGCGACCGTTGGTACAGCTGCCAAAGAAGGCGACATCGATCTTGATTCCCTTAATGGGGCTACCAGGCTCGAGCTTCATGTGTTTGAGGGCCAGAGCAACGTTTTCTTTTTCTTTTTCAGGACTCGTT